>NZ_JBYSZW010000048.1:0-61871 GCF_058787575.1 Cupriavidus sp. FW305-3-2-15-C-LB2 | reverse complement strand
GGCGGGCGCGGGCTCGGCCTTGCGCTTCTTCCAGAAACTAAACATTGGGGAATGGAGTCAATACCGGGGCCGATACCCTGGCGGCAGCCAAATGCCAGCAGGCAACCGGTTATAAATCAATGGGTTACGCAGGCATCGCGATGGCTGGGGAGAAAGCGTTGTGGTCCCGGCCGGCGATTGCGTATAGTTCGCTACATGGCAGATTCATGCGCGCAGTCTTGCGCACGTGAGTCGATCGGCAAAATTCTAGCAGACGGGGTCGCATGAACCATTGCGCTGTCCTGGCCGCTGCGGGCGCACAAGGCACCAAAGCCTGCGTCGCAACGCGCTTCCAACGCCTTTCACCTTCCTCCAAACCGCTTCCCGCCCGCGCCGCGCGTCTCGCGCGGCGAGTCATTCCCACGCTGCTGCTGGCCTTGCTGCCGTGGTCGATGCCGGCAGGGGCGCAGGGCGTGGTGGCTTCGCCGATGCCCGGCACGCAGACCGCCCCGGCCGGCGCGACCGCGCATGGCACGACCGAATACCGCCTGTCCAACGGGCTGCGGCTGATCGTCAAGGAAGACCACCGCGCGCCCACGGTGGCGCACCAGATCTGGTACCGCGTGGGCGGCATCGACGAGGTCAGCGGCACCACCGGCGTGGCGCACATGCTCGAGCACATGATGTTCAAGGGCACGCCCAAGGTCGGCGTGGGCGAGTTCTCCAAGCAGGTGGCCGCGCTGGGCGGCCGTGAGAACGCCATGACCAACCGCGACTTCACCATGTACTACCAGCAGATCGGCAAGCAGTACCTGCCGAGGATGATGGAGCTGGAGGCCGACCGCATGGCCAACCTCGTCATCACCAAGGACGAGTTCGAACGCGAGATGAAGGTGGTGATGGAAGAACGCCGCCTGCGCACCGATGACTCCGCGCGCGGCACCGTCTATGAGCAGTTGCTGGCCACGGTCTACACCGCCGCCGCGTACCGCCACCCGGTGATCGGCTGGATGGACGACCTGGTCAATATGCGCGTGGACGACGTCAAGGAGTGGTACCGCCACTGGTACGTGCCCAACAACGCCATGGTGATTGTCACCGGCGACGTCAAGGCCGAGGAAGTGCGCGCCCTGGCCGAGCGCTATTACGGCAAGCTCAAGCCGCGTACGCTGCCGCTGCGCAAGGACCAGGAAGAGCCGGCGCAAAAGGGCATCAAGCGCATCTGGGTCAAGGCGCCGGCCGAGAACCAGTACATGGTGATGGCCTACAAGGTGCCGCGCCTGCGCGATATCGAGAAGGACGTCGACCCCTACGCGCTGGAGGTGCTGGCGGCCGTGCTCAACGGCTACGACAACGCACGACTGACGCGCGAACTGGTGCGCGAGCAGCGCCTGGCCGACGACGTCAACGTCGGCTATGACAGCATCAACCGCGGCGAGTCGCTGTTCGTGCTCGACGGCACGCCCGCCACAGGCCACAACACCGACGAGATCGAGCGCGCGCTGCGCGCCGAGGTCCAGCGCATCGCCAAGGAGGGCGTGTCGCCGGAGGAGCTCAAGCGCGTCAAGGCGCAGGTGGTGGCCGGCCAGATCTACAAGCGTGATTCGGTGTTCGGGCAGGGCATGGAAATCGGCGTGTCCGAGATCTCGGATATCTCCTGGCGCCAGATCGACCGCATGCTCGACAAGATCAAGGCCGTCACGCCGGCGCAGGTGCAGGCCGTCGCCGCGAAGTATTTCAACGACGACAACCTGACCGTGGCCACGCTGGTGCCGCAGCCGATCGATCCGAACAAGCCCAAGTCCCAGGCCCCGTCGGGCCTGCGCCACTGAGGAAAGGCGATGACTCAGTCCGTCACTACCCCGCAGCGTGCGCTGCGCAAACTGGCCGGCGCCGCATTGGGCGCCGTGGTCCTGCTGGCTGCGCAACTGGCGCAGGCCGCGATCCCGATCGAGCACTGGACCGCGTCAACCGGCGCCAGGGTGTTCTTTGTGCATAGCCCGTCGATCCCGATGCTCGACGTCAATATCGACTTCGACGCCGGCAGTCGCTATGACCCGCCGGGCAAGGCCGGGCTGGCCACGCTGACCGCCGCGCTGCTGGACAAGGGTGCCGCGGCGCTGGAAGGCCAGCCGGCGCGCGATGAAGCGAAGATCGCCGATGGCTTTGCCGATACCGGCGCCGCCTTTGGCGGCGCCGCCGGCGGCGACCGCGGCGGCATCGGGCTGCGCACGCTGACCGCCCAGCCGGAGCTGGACCAGTCGGTCGCGCTGGCCGCGCAACTGATCAAGGCGCCGACCTACCCGGACGCTGTGGTCGGGCGCGAGAAGCAGCGCCTGATCACCGCCATCCGCGAAGCCGACGCCAAGCCCGGCGTGATCGCCGACAAGGCGCTGGCCAAGGCCATGTACCCTGACCACCCCTATGGCGTGGCCGCGACCCCGGACAGCGTGGCGTCGATCACGCGCGACGACATCGTCAGGTTCTGGCGCGACAACTACGGCGCGCAGCGCGCGGTGGTGACGCTTATCGGCGCGGTCGATCGCAAGCAGGCCGAAGCCATCGCCGAGCAGCTCACGCGCGGGCTGCCGCCCGGCAGCGCGGCGCCGGCCATGCCGCAGGTGCGCCTGAACATCGCCCCGAGCGAGCAGCGCATGCCGCATCCGGCACAGCAGTCCAGCGTGGCCATCGGCCAGCCGGCGATTGCCCGCGGCGACCCTGATTACTTCGCGCTGCTGGTGGGCAACTACGTGCTGGGCGGCGGCGGCTTCAGCTCGCGCCTGACTGACGAGGTGCGCGAGAAGCGCGGCCTGACCTACGGCGTGGACAGCTACTTCGCGCCGTCCAAGCAGCCGGGTCCGTTCGGCATCAGCCTGCAGACCAAGAAGGCGCAGACCGACGAAGCGCTGGCGCTGGTGCGCCAGGTGCTGACGCGCTTTGTCGCCGAGGGCCCGACCGAGAAAGAGCTGCGCGCGGCCAAGGACAACCTCATCAACGGTTTCCCGCTGCGCATCGACAACAACCGCAAGCTCCTGACCAACGTCGCCAATATCGGCTGGTACGGGCTGCCGCTGGATTACCTGGACACCTGGACCGCCCAGATTGGCAAGGTCACGCGCGAGCAGGTCAGGGCCGCTTTCCAGCGCCATGTGCGCCCGGACAATATGGCGACGGTGATCGTCGGCGGCCCGGTCGCGGCGCCTGCGACTGCCGCCAGGCAGTGATGCCGGCACCGCTTGGGCCCGTCATGCGCGCCGGGGCTCCGGCGCGTGCGGCGAACCGGCCCGCAGGCTCTACAATCACGGGATGAATTCGCGTTCCCGATTGCCGTGCCCCCGCCATCGGCGGGCGACCCGCCTCTCCTGCCGCTGCCAGCGGCGGGCGTTCCCCCGTTTCCGCGGCGCCACGCCAGGCACCGCGCCAGGAGCCGTCCCAGGTCCGCATCATCGGCGGCCGCTGGAAGCGCACCTTGCTGCCCGTTCCCGATGCCCAGGGCCTGCGCCCCACGCCCGACCGCGTGCGCGAGACGCTCTTCAACTGGCTCGGCCAGGACCTGTCCGGGCTGGAATGCCTGGACCTGTTCGCCGGCTCCGGCGCGCTCGGCTTCGAGGCCGCCTCGCGCGGCGCCGCCGCGGTCACGCTGGTCGAGTCCAATGCGCGCGTGGCCAAGCAGCTGCGCGACAACCAGTACCGGCTCGACGCGGCTCAGGTGCGCGTGATGCAGGGCGACGCCTTTGCCATTGCCGCGCAACTGCCCGATGCCAGCTTCGACGTGGTCTTCCTGGATCCGCCCTTCGCCGAGGACTGGGTCGGGCCGGCGCTGGAGCACGCGGCGAGGCTGTCGCGGCCCGGCGGCGCAGTCTATGTCGAGACCGACCATGCGCTGACCGGTGCCGACGCGCCGGTGCCGGCGTCGCTTGAAATCGTGCGCCACGCGCGCGCCGGCGCGGTGCATTTCCACCTGCTGCAGCATCGCGTGCCGGGCAACGGCGCTGCCTGATGCACTAGTCTGGGGCGATGGTCCGGGTAGGCCTGTTCTGCAATGAGGAAGGTCCCCTTCCTCAATGGGAAACGGCTTCATAGCTGCGCTGCGGCAAAACGGTGCGCCGGGCGGCTTCCAAGTGGCGCATTTGGGGTTACACTACGCCGCTGTTACAACGCTCGCGACGCAGCACCCACGCCGGTCCGGCCGGCGCAAGAGGCGGCCCAAGGCCGGCAGCGGGCAGATCAAGGAGGAAGTATGGTCATCGCGGTCTATCCCGGCACGTTCGATCCAATGACCCGGGGACACGAGGATCTGGTCCGCCGTGCGTCGAACATCTTCGACGAACTGGTGGTCGGCGTGGCGCACAGCCCCAACAAGCGCCCGTTCTTTTCGCTCGAAGAGCGCATCGGCATTGCCCGTGAAGTGCTCGGGCATTATCCCAATGTGCGCGTCGAAGGCTTTTCCGGCCTGCTCAAGGACTTTGTGCGCAACAACAATGCGCGCGTGATCGTGCGCGGCCTGCGCGCGGTGTCCGACTTCGAGTACGAATTCCAGATGGCAGGCATGAACCGCTACCTGCTGCCCGACGTGGAAACCATGTTCCTGACGCCGTCGGACCAGTACCAGTTCATCTCCGGCACCTTCGTGCGCGAGATCGCGGTGCTGGGCGGCGATGTCAGCAAGTTCGTGTTCCCGTCGGTGGAACGCTGGCTGCAAGAGAAAATCGGCAAACCGGAATAAAATGGCAGACTCAGATACGTCGAGTCGCGGCCAGTCGGGCGCGGGCGTGTCCGCAGGAAGGAAACACCATGGCGCTGATGATCACTGACGACTGCATCAACTGCGACGTTTGTGAACCCGAGTGCCCGAACGAAGCCATTTCGATGGGGCCCGAGATCTATGAAATCGACCCCAACAAGTGCACCGAGTGTGTCGGGCACTTCGACGAGCCGCAATGCCAGCAGGTCTGCCCGGTCGCCTGTATCCCCAAGGATCCGAACCGCGTCGAAACGCATGAGGTCCTGATGCAGCGCTACCGGCTGCTGACGGCCGCCAAGCACGCGGCCTGACCCGCAGCTTCAGGAAGGCAAAAAAAGCCCCCGGCACCGCAAGGTGACGGGGGTTTAACTTTTCCCCAGTTACTGCTGGTACTACCTACTGCACTGCGCGGTCACGCACCGATCGGCTTGCCGTCGCCACGGCGCACCACGATGGTGGACGAGCGCGGCGGCTTGGCCGCGTCCGGCCACGCGCCGGTGGGGTGCTGGATGTTGATGAAGCAGGTGGTCAGGTCCGGCGTGTAGGCGATGCCGGTAATCTCGCAGCCGGTCGGGCCGACCAGGAAGCGCTTGGACTGACCCGTCGGCGAGATGTAGTACATGCTGTTGTTGCCGAACGTGCTGGTGTAGGTGGCGCTGGTGCTGGAGTCGGTCTGCACCCACAGCCGGCCCTGCGGGTCGACGCGCAGGCCGTCGGGGCTCGAGAACGTGTCGCCGTTGATGTTGCCCTTCAGGTTGTCGGTGGCCAGCGACGGGTCGCCGGCCTGTAGCAGGATGCTCCACGTGAACGTGGTCGCCAGCGGCGAATTACCGGCTTCGTTCCACTTGACGATATGGCCGTGCAGGTTGTTCTTGCGCGGGTTGGCAGCGTCGGTCTGCTGGCGGCCGCTGTTGTTGGTCAGCGTGCAGTACAGGGTTTTGTCCGATGCGGCCGTGATCCACTCGGGGCGGTCCATCAGCGTGCCACCGGCCACGCGCGCGGCCGACTTGGTGTTGATCAGCACGTCGGCCTGGCTGGCGAAGTCGACCGTGGTCGGCGCCGGCGAGACGGCCGACTGGGTCCAGTTGCCCGGATCCGAAGCGCCCACGGTCAGGCCGTTCTTGCCCTGCGTCAGCTCGATCCACTGGCCGCTGCCGTCGGCGTTGAACCTGGCCACGTAGAGCGTGCCGCTGTCCAGCAGGTTGGCATTGGCGGCGCGGTTGTTCGGATCGAAGGCCTTGCTCGGGATAAATTTGTAGATGCAGCCCGGCGTGCCGTCGTCGCCCATATAGAAGGCGACGTTGTTGCTGGCGTCGGTCAGGAAGGCGACGTTCTCATGGTCGAAGCGGCCCATCGCGGTGCGCTTGGCCGGCGAGCCCAGCGTGCCGTACGGATCGACTTCCACCACCCAGCCGTAGCCGTTCTCGGCCTGGGTCGGGTCGATGTAGTTGTCCGTGCTCTCTTCGCAGGTCAGGTAGGTGCCCCACGGGGTATGGCCGCTCGAGCAGTTGTTGAGCATGCCGACTACGGTCGATCCCACCACCGAAGCAGCCGGGCCGCCCACGCGGTACAGCGTGTTGCCGGTGTAGCGCTTGTTGTAGATCGAGTCGCGCTTGACCTGCCACTTGCCGCTGGCTGCCAGTTCCACTTCGATCACCGAGATGCCGACCGCCGACAGCGCGATGCGCTTCTGCTCGGGGCTGGCCGTGGCGGCGTCATAGGTGCCGCCCGCGAACAGGATCTTGTAGTCCGGCAGCTCGTGGTTGATGGCGAGCAGGCCGCCCTTCTGCGGATCGACACCCCGCAGCGCGAAGTAGTGCATGCCGTCGTGGTTGCCGCCGGCCTGGCGCTCGGTTTCGGCCGAGGACTGGAACGCGCCGGCATAGCCGGTGGCACCGGCTTCGACTGGGTCGCCGGCGGAGAACAGCACGTCGACGCTGTAGCCATTGGGCACGACCACGGCATCCGCGGTCGACTTGGTGACCGGCTCGAAGGTGACGTCGTAGCTCGGGGCGGCCGCGGCGGGCGCTGGGGCCGGAGCAGGTGCGGGGGCCGGTGCCGGTGCGGGATCGTCATCGCCGCCACAGGCGGCCAGCAGGCCGCTGCCGAACGCCGAGGCCAGCGACAGGCCCAGGCCGCCGCGCAGCACCCGGCGGCGGGCCGGGTTGGCGGCTACGATGTCTTCGAGCATCTGGCCGGGCACGTCAGCGTCGGGCTTGGCAGCGCGACTGGCGGCCCGCGCTTGATCGGTCAGGTACGACATGGGCTTTCCTCCTGTGGGTTGTCATGCGCATCGGCCACCATGCGATACCGAAGCGATTGGAAACCACGGAATGTATGTGCCGCCCATGGCACTTTGATGACATATTGTCTGCAACAGCAGTCTTGGGCCGCCAAACCACGACGGGCCGCAGATGCGGCCCGTTTTCATACGCTTGTCGCAGGAATATGCGTATTTGTCAGCGCGTGGTATGCAGCTGCGCCATGGCGCGTTCAGCATCGCCGCGTGCCAGCAGGCCGAGCGGCTCGATGCAGCGGTCGATGGCGGCATCGATGGCTTCCTGCTCCTCGCGCCGCGGTGGCTTGAGCACGAAGTTGACCACGTCCTCGCGGCCCGCGCCGGCGCCGCCGGGCGCGTTGCGCGGATGGCCCACGCCCAGGCGCAGGCGCCAGTAGTCCTGCGTGGACAGGTGGGCCGAGATGTCCTTGAGCCCGTTGTGGCCGCCCGCGCCGCCGCCGCGCTTGAGCTTGGCCGCGCCCGCCGGCAGGTCCATCTCGTCGTGCGCGACCACGATCTCGTCGGGAAGGACCTTGTAGAAGCGCGCGAGCGACACCACGGCCAGGCCGGAGCGGTTCATGAAGGTCGACGGCTTGAGCAGCCAGATGTCCTGGTCCCACAGCCGCGCACGCGCGGCCAGGCCGTGGAAGCGGCCTTCCACGCGCATCGTGGCGCCGCCCATGCGGGCCAGCTGGTCCACCAGCCAGAAGCCGGCGTTGTGTCGGGTGGCCTCGTACTCCGCACCGGGATTGCCGAGGCCGACGATGAGCTTGATCATGCGTTTGACTGGGTCGTTGGCGCGCAAGGCTGCGCCACAAGCGCCAAGGATACCGAAAAACCGGCAGGCGGCTGCCGGGCGAAAAAAAACCGCCGCAAGAAGCGGCGGTTTCTTCGTGGCGCGGCCGGCAGGCCGCGACCGCTGCTGCAGCTTAGGCAGCCGGCGTTTCGCCAGCGGCTTCGCCGCCTTCGGCAGCTTCCGACACGGCACCAGCCGGTTGCGAGATGCTGGCGACGGCCGGGTTGTCGTCACCGTGGGTGATCACGGTCACGCCCTTCGGCAGCTTGATGTCCGACAGGTGGACGGTCTGGTTCAGCTCGACGGCGGCCAGGTCCACTTCGATGAACTCGGGCAGGTCGGCCGGCAGGCACGAAACTTCCAGGTCGTTCAGGATGTGGTTGACGATGCCGTGGCCCAGCTTCACGCCAGGAGCGGTTTCCTGGTTCATGAAGTGCAGCGGCACCTTGACGTGGATCTTGTCGTTGGCCGACACGCGCTGGAAATCGACGTGCAGCACCAGCGGCTTGAACGGGTGCATCTGGAATGCGCGCAGCAGGGCCTGTTCCGACTTGCCAGCGACTTCCAGTTCCAGGATCGACGAGTGGAACGCTTCCTTCTTCAGGGCGTGCCACAGCGCGTTGTGATCCAGTTCGATCATCTTCGGCTCGGCGGCGCCGCCGTAGATGATGCCGGGGGTCTTGCCCGAATTGCGCAGGCGGCGGCTCGCACCCGTTCCCTGTACGCTACGCTCGAAAGCGACAACTTTCATGATGACTCCAAAAGTAAGAAGGCCGTCCGCGACCAGACAGCCTCGTTGCGGCGCAAACAGAAAATGATGCGCCGATCAAGTCACGTTGATCGCCGAAAAACGGCGATCAACGCAGTAAAGCCTTAAATTCTATCAGGAACCCGCAAACAGCGACATGATCGAGTCGCCCTTGACGATGCGGGTGAAGGTCTCGGCCAGCAGCGGGGCGGTCGAGAGCTGGCGGATCTTGGTGCACTTGGCGGCTTCTTCGGACAACGGGATGGTGTCGCACACCACCACTTCGTCCAGCGCCGAGTCCGCGATGCGGGCGGCCGCGCCACCCGACAGCACCGGGTGCGTGCAGTAGGCGAAGACCTTCAGCGCGCCGCGCTCCTTCAGCACCTGGGCGGCCTTGCACAGCGTGCCGCCGGTGTCGATCATGTCATCCATGATGACGCAGTTGCGGCCGTCGACTTCACCGATGATGTTCATCACCTCGGCCACGTTGGCCTTGGGACGACGCTTGTCGATGATCGCCAGGTCGCAGTTCAGTTCCTTGGCCAGTGCGCGGGCACGGACCACGCCGCCGACGTCCGGCGACACCACCAGCAGGTCGCCGTAGTTCTTCTCGCGCAGGTCGCCCAGCAGTACCGGCGAAGCGTAGATGTTGTCGACGGGAATATCGAAGAAGCCCTGGATCTGATCAGCGTGCAGGTCCATCGTCAGCACGCGCTCGACACCGGCGACTTCCAGCATGTTGGCCACGACCTTGGCCGAGATCGCGACGCGCGCCGAACGCGGGCGGCGGTCCTGGCGCGCATAGCCGAAGTAGGGCATGGCGGCGGTGATGCTGCGTGCCGAGGCGCGCTTGAGCGCGTCGACCATCACCATCAGCTCCATCAGGTTGTCGTTGGTCGGCGCGCAGGTGGACTGCAGCACGATGACGTGCTTGCCGCGAACGTTTTCCTGGATATCAACTTGAACTTCGCCGTCGGAGAAACGGCCAACCAACGCCTTGCCCAGGGGAATGCCGAGGTGCTGTACGACAGCCTCCGCGAGTTTGGGGTTGGCGTTGCCGGTAAATACCATCAAGCCTTCGCTGCTCATTCGGGGCACCTGTCTTGCTGCTGGGGGAGCTTGGTGTCACCGGCAAAGCCGGTGACTGATACAGAGAGTCCGTAAGGACACTATAGGAATGTAATGGCAGGGGAAGAAGGATTCGAACCTTCGAATGCCGGAATCAAAATCCGGTGCCTTGACCAACTTGGCGACTCCCCTACACAACCGGGCCGTTCTTCGTGGTACCAGACTGCCGTACCGCGCCGAACGAAAACTTGCTACGCGAGCGCTGCGAGCGGATGACGTGCCAGACTGCGCACACACCTGCCGTCCCATTCGGGAGGCAACCTTTCCAAAACCTGCTGCGCTGTTGTTGCGTCGGGAAAACGCGCAAACACGCAGGCTCCGGAACCGGTCATCCTGGCATGCTGATTGTGTTGCTTCAGCCATGCCAGGGCTCGGGCGACTTCGCCGAACTTCGCTGTTGCTATCGGTTCCAGGTCGTTGCGACCGAAATCGAATTTGTTTGTGCGAGCAGCGAAGACCGCAATTATGGAGAGCGGCGTATCCCTTGTCAAGCACTCGTCCGAAAAAATTTCAGCGGTGGGGACATGCTGTTTCGGGTGGATGACCACGAACCAGCTCTCGGGCAGCTCGACTGGCGTCAGGTCCTCGCCGATGCCCTGTGCAAAGGCGTTCTGGCCCAACACGAATACTGGCACGTCGGCGCCCAGCGCCAGCCCGATGCGCATCAGTTCGGCACGCGCAAGGCCCAGTCCCCACAGGTGATTCAGCGCCAGCAGCGTGGTGGCGGCATCGGACGAGCCGCCACCGATGCCGCCGCCCATCGGCAGCACCTTGTCGATGGCTATGTCGGCCCCGAACGTGGCCCCGGTGGCCGCCTGTAACGCGCGCGCGGCGCGCACCACCAGGTCGGTCTCGGCCGGCACGCCGGGCACGTCGGTGACGCGTGCGACCACGCCGTCGTCGCGCCGGCGGAAATGCAGCGTGTCGCACCAGTCGACCAGCTGGAACACGGTCTGCAGCGTGTGGTAGCCGTCGGCGCGGCGGCCGGTCACGTGCAGGAACAGGTTGAGCTTGGCCGGCGCGGGGCAGTCGCGCAGTTCGGGCGGGGGCAGGGGCTGGCTGCGATGCATGGCGTGGTTCACGGCGTCCGGGGATCGATCACGAGGCGCACCGACAGCGGATTGCTGCCGGCGTCGCGCGCCAGGTCGATGCGGCGCGGCACCTGGGCGGCTGCGTCCTGCCAGGCGACGTAGCGCACGGTCCAGCCGTTCTGCGCCAGCGTGGCCAGCCGGCCCTGCTCGTCGCGCGTGGTGCGCGCGGGCGCGCCCTGCGTGGCGCGGCCGTGCAGCCAGTCGCGCATGCCGGCCACCGGCAGCGCAAAGCCGAGCGCTTCCTCCATCAGGGTGTCGACCTCTGGCGCGTTGCGCGGCGGCTGGTTGGGCAGGTCGAGCGTGGCGCCGGACGGTGTGGCGGTGACCACGGCCAGGGTCTGGCCGAGCGGGGACACCAGGTCCAGCCGCACGTTGCGGCCCTGTTCTTCCCAGCGGAAGCTTCCCTGCACGCCTTCGTCGCGCCCGTAGCGCACGTAGTTGGCGGAGAAGCGGCCGGTGTATTGCTGGCTGGCGGCGGCCTGGTCGCCATCAAAGCTGCGCGACGGTGCCACGCTGGCACACGCCTGCAGCAGCAGCGGGGCGCCAACGCAGAAGAGCGCCAGGCGTCGGGATCGGTTCATGGGCTTGGTCGTGAGAACGGCGGCGCGGCGGCGTCCGCCGGCTGACGGAAATCCGGCGCCGCGGACCCGGGCTGCGGGTCGCGGCGGGCGGGGTTACTTGGACACTTGCACGTTGACCTTGTAGCGGCGCAGCGTGTCGACCAGGGTCTCGTTCTCGGGGTCGATGCGGACGGCCTCGGTCCAGGTCTTGCGCGCTTCGTCATGCTCGCCGAGCTGCCACAGCACCTCGCCCAGGTGCGCGCCGATCTCGGCCTCGGGCGCCTTGGAATAGGCATTGCGCAGCAGGTCGGCCGCCGGGCGCAGGTCGCCCATGCGGAATTTGACCCAGGCCAGGCTGTCCATGATGTACGGATCGTCCGGCCCCAGCTCGGAGGCGCGCTCCAGCAGCTTGAGCGCTTCGGGCAGCCGCTCGTTGCGGTCCGCCAGCGAGTAGCCCAGCGCGTTGTAGCCCTGCTTCTGCTGCGGCTGCAGCGCAATCACCTTGCGCAGGCCCTTCTCCATGCTGTCGTAACGCTTCTGGCGCTCGTCGAGCATGGCCAGCTCGTAGATCCAGTCGGCGTTGTCGGGCTCGGCCGTAATGCGGTCGTTGAGCAGCTTGCGGGCGCGGTCATAGGCTTTGCTTTCCATCAGCGTGGCCACCTCGGCCTGGCGGATGGCGGTCATGCGCTGCGCGCGCTGGCCAGGATCGGAGATGTCCTCGGCGTCGGTGAGCATCTCGCCGAAGAGCGCCTGGGCGTCGTCGAGCTTGCCCATGCGCGCCAGCAGCTGTGCGCGCTTGGCGGTCGCCGCGGGCGCCAGCCGGATGTCCTCGATGCGGTCCAGCCACCGGATGGCGCCGGCGTAGTCCTTGCGCTCCTCGGCGATCTGCGCCAGGTACTGGTAGGCAATGTCGGGGTTGGCGGTGGGCTGCTTCTCGACCAGCTGCAGGTATTCCTTCAGGTACTGCTCGGCCTCGCCGTAGCTCTTGGCCTGCAGGCTGGTCAGGCCCAATGCCAGCGGCACGCGCGGGTCGCCCGGGGCTACCTTGCGCAGGGTCTCGAACTCCTGCCGGGCCGACTGCATGTCGTTGCGCAGCAGATACAGCCGCGCCAGCGTGATATGGCCGTTGACCGAATCGGGCGACTTGTCGAGGAAGCGCTTCAGGATCGCGACGGCTTCGTCGGGCTGCTTCTCGGCGCGCAGCTCGGCCGCCATCAGCGCGGCCGCTTCATAGCCCGGGCGCAGCCGCAATGCCTGGTCGAGCGCGGCGAGCGCGCCCGGCTCGTCGCCGGCGACTTCCCTGGCGCGCGCCAGTGCCAGCTGCGTTTCCGGCAGCTTGGCGTCATTCTTGGTCAGGTCCTGCAGCAGTGTGGCCGCGCCGGCCGCATCGCTGGTGCGCGACAGCTGCTGCTGCAGCTGCAGGATGGCCTCGCCTCGCTGGCTGGCCGGCACCGCCGCCAGCTGTTGCTGCAGCAGGGGCCGGGCATCGTCCCAGCGGCCGTTGAGCACCAGCAGCGTCGACAGCACCTGCGCTGCCGCGGGCGAAGTCGGAGAAATCTCCTTCCACAGGCGCGCGGAGTCCAGTGCCTGCTGCGGGATGCGCGCATTGAAGGCGATCTCGGTGGCGCGCTGCGCGAAGCGCGGGTCGCGGGTCTGCCGGGCCAGTTCCATGTAGGTCCGGTAGGCCGGGCCAACCAGGCCGCGCTGCATGGAAATCTCCGCGGCCAGCACCATATAGACGATGTCGTCGGTCAGCTCCAGCGACGGCAGCGCGCTGCGTGCGGACCTGGCGGCGGCGGGGCGCTCGCTTTCGGCCGCGGCCAGCTGCAGTGCCGGTGGCAATGGCATGGCGCCCGCAGGCGGCGCGGCGTGGCTGGTGCCGGCGGCCAGGGCCAGCAATGCCGAGGCGGCCAGCGCACGCGCATGGCGGCGGGGCGCCTGGAAAAACCGGGCCAGGGCGCCAGCCGTGCGCGCTGTGCGGGAAACGGCGCCTGGAAAAGCGATCGGGAGGCCGCCCGCGGTGGCTTGCAATGTGGAGTCCGGCATCAGGTCCGGCATGAGGTCCGACATGTAGTGATTGCTCCGGCGCGCGCTGGCGAGGGATGAGAGAAAGCGCATTGATAAAGGGCATTGTAGCCTGCCGCTACAATGCGCTGCTTGGCGCCGCAGGCCGGTGCCCGCAGGCGCCGCTGGAGTTTTGAGCGGTAACCAACGGAGAGGTTCGATGCCAGAATTGCCCGAGGTCGAGGTGACCCGGCGCGGCTTGCTGCCGCATGTGGTGGGACGGCGCATCGCCGCGGTCACGGTGCGCCACCGCGGCCTGCGCTGGCCGGTCGATCCGCAACTGGAAATGCGGCTGGCCCAGCGCGTGGTGCGCCGGATCGAGCGCCGCGGCAAATACCTGCTGCTGGAATGCGTGAGCGAGGCGGCGGGCGAGCCGGCCGGCTGGCTGCTGGTCCACCTGGGCATGACCGGGACGCTGCGGGTGCTGCCCGAGGCGCCGCCGCCTGGCGCGCACGACCACCTTGACCTGGTGCTGGCCCCCGGTCCCGGCGCCGCGCTGGACACCAAACCGGGCACCATCGTGTTGCGTTTCCGCGATCCGCGCCGCTTCGGCGCCATCCTGTGGAGCACGCTGCCCGAGGCTGAACTGCCGTCGCACCCGCTGCTGCGCACGCTCGGCATCGAGCCCTTCGATCCTGCCTTCGACGGCGCCTGGCTGCACCGCCACACGCGCGGGCGCAGCGCCGCCATCAAGACCGTGCTGCTGGCCGGCGGCATCGTGGTCGGCGTGGGCAATATCTATGCGTCCGAAAGCCTGTTCCGCGCCGGCATCCGTCCGACCACCCCGGCCGGGCGCCTGAGCCGCGCGCGCTGCGACCGCCTGGCGCAGGCGGTGCGCGAGACTCTGGCACAGGCAATCGAGCGCGGGGGCAGCACGCTGCGCGACTTTGTCGGCAGCGACGGCGCCAGCGGCTATTTCCAGCTGGATTGCCTGGTCTACGACCGCGCCGGCCAGCCATGCCGGGTCTGCGCCACGCCGGTGCGCCAGATCGTGCAGGGCCAGCGCTCGACCTTCTACTGCCCGAACTGCCAGCGCTGAGCCTTGGCGGCCACCCCGGGCAGGCGCCGTGTGGCGCACAATGCGCGCCGCCGGCGATTGTCGATGGGTCGGCGCAACACTCCTTGTGCAAGCCATTACGGAGGGGCGTGAATTCCACAAAACCGTCGTGGAAACCTGTATCGTGTGCGCAGTCATAAAAAGTTACAAAATGGCCCACCGCCTGCAGGTAGACCGTGGTCGGGCCGGCATTGTGCGAACACGGGCGCAGCGCGAAAGCGGCGTGCCCCGAGGTAAAACCAAGTCAGCCGAACAGCTCCATGACAACGCTCGCCCACCAATTCGAACAATACGGCGCCTGGAGAACCGGGGTCCTCCAGTCACTGGCCGAATTCCAGTCCTGGCTGCAGCAGCACGACCTGTACGACGCCCAGGCCGATGACCGCGTGCAGCGCATCCAGAGCGTGCTGCGCAGCGACCGGCTCAAGGTCGCGTTCATTGCCGAGTTCTCGCGCGGCAAGAGCGAGCTGATCAACGCCATCTTCTTTGCCGACTACGGGCGCCGCATCCTGCCGTCGTCGGCGGGGCGCACCACGATGTGCCCGACCGAGCTGCGCTACGACGAGGCCGAGCCGCCGTGCATCCGGCTGCTGCCGATCGAGACACGCCTGCAGGAGGCCTCTACCGCCGACTTCCTGGAGGCCGGCACCTCGGCTTCGCACTGGCATTCGGTGCCGCTGGACCCGTCTTCGCCCGAGGGCATGCTGGCTGCGTTCCAGCACGTGGTGCAGACCGTGCGCGTGCCGCCGGCGCAGGCCGAGGCGCTGGGCCTGTACCACGAGAACGATCCCGATGCCGCCTACGCGGTCGATGCCGAGGGCATGGTCGAGATCTCGCGCTGGCGCCACGCCGTCATCAATTTCCCGCATCCGCTGCTGCGCCAGGGCCTGGTGATCCTTGACACGCCGGGCCTGAATGCGATCGGCACCGAGCCCGAGCTGACGCTGCGGCTGATCCCCGATGCCCATGTGGTGGTGTTCGTGCTGGCCGCCGATGCGGGCGTCACCAAGAGCGACCTGGAGCTGTGGCGCAGCCATGTCGGCGCCGGCCACCGGCGCGGCTGCCTGGCGGTGCTCAACAAGATCGACGGGCTGTGGGATCCGCTGCGCGAGCCGGGCGAGATCGCGCAGGAGATCGCGCGGCAGGTGTCCACCACCGCGCAGGTGCTGGGCATCGAACAGTCGCGCGTCTATCCGGTATCGGCGCAGAAGGGCCTGGTGGCCAAGGTCACGCACGACGACGAGCTGCTGGCGCGCAGCGGCCTGCCCGAGTTCGAGCACGTGCTGTCCGACCAGCTGATCCCGCGCCGGCGCGAGATCGTCTCGGATCAGGCGCACCGGCTGGTGCAGGACATGGCGCGCGCCGCGCAGCAGCTGCTGCAGAGCCGCCGCCGCGATATCGTCGAGCAGCTGTTCGAGCTGCGCGGCCTGCGCGGCAAGAACCACGCGATGGTCAAGCACATGTTGATGCGGGTGCAGGGCGAGAAGGAAGAGTTCGAGCAGAGCATCAGCAAGTTCCAGGCGCTGCGCCTGGTCTTCGGCCGCCACAGCGCCGACATCATCAAGAGCCTGCAACTGCGCGACGTGCGCCTCACCATGCGCAGCGCGCGCGAGCAGATGAAAGAGCGCTTCTTCTCGCGCGGACTGCGCGAAGACATGGACGCGCTGTTTGCGCAGCTGACCAGGCTGGTGACCGATGCCGACAACAAGATCGGCCAGCTGCACCAGCTGATCGAAAGCATGTACCGGCGCTTCAACGCCGAGCACGGCTTCACGCTGCCCGCGCCGATGCAGTTCACTGCCGAGCGCTACGTGGCCGAGCTTGAGGAAACACTGCGCCTGGTGCATGCGCACTTCGGCACGGTCAGCATGCTGACGCGCTCGCGCCCGCAGCTGGTCCAGAGCGCCTTCAGCACCATGGCCAGCCGCGTGCTGGAGAACTTCCGCGACCTGAACCGCGATATCGAGGTCTGGCTCAAGTCGGTAATGACGCCGCTGGAAGCGCAGGTGCGCGAGCACCAGAAGCAGCTGCGCCGGCGCGTCGATTCGATCGAGCGCATCCACGAGGCCACCGACACGCTGGAAAGCCGCATTGCCGAACTCGAGGAAGTGCTCAACGGCCTGGACGAGCGCAGCGGCCGTATCGAGGGCTACGCGCAGCGGCTGCTGCGGCCGACGGCTGCAGCCGACAGCGCGAGCCTTGCGGTGGCCTGATCCTGAAGCCGGTATATCATGTGGCGCCGCACTTAGCGGCGCCTTTTCCTTTGGTGCGCCGCGCGCCCCGCGCTTCAGAACGTTTCACCCAGATGCCCCGCAAACCAGCCCCTCGCGCCGTTCCCGCCATCCCCGACGATATCTGCGTGCCGCCCGACTTCGGCGCCAGCGTGGTCGACTGGCAGCGCCAGCATGGCCGGCACGACCTGCCGTGGCAGAACACGCGCGACCCGTACCGCATCTGGCTGTCGGAGATCATGCTGCAGCAGACCCAGGTGAGCGCGGTGATCGACTACTTCCAGCGCTTTGTCTCGCAGCTGCCCACGGTGCAGGCGCTGGCGGCGGCGCCTGCCGACCAGGTCATGGCGCTATGGGCGGGGCTGGGCTATTACTCGCGCGCACGCAACCTGCACCGCTGCGCTATGCAGGTGGTGAGCGAGCATGGTGGCCGTTTCCCGACCGATCCCGCGGTGCTGGCCACATTGCCCGGCATCGGCCGTTCCACCGCCGCGGCAATCGCCGCGTTCAGCGCCGGCGTGCGTTCTCCAATCCTGGATGGCAACGTCAAGCGCGTGTTCGCGCGCTGCTTCGGCATCCACGGCCATCCGGGCGAGCGCGTGGTGGAAACGCGCATGTGGCAGCTGGCCGAGCTGGCCTTGCCGGCCGCAGGCCCGCGCCAGGCCGAGGACATGATCGCCTATACGCAAGGGCTGATGGACCTGGGCGCCACGGTGTGCTCGCGCGGCAAGCCGGCCTGCCTGGCCGATGCCGGTGCGTGCCCGCTGTCGGCCGACTGTGTGGCGCGCCGCGACGGGCTCACCGGCGTGCTGCCCACGCCCAAGCCGCGCGCGGCCATCCCCGAGCGCAGCACGGTAATGCTGCTGGTGCGGCGCCAGCGCGAAGTGCTGCTGCGCCTGCGCCCCGGCAGCGGCATCTGGGGCGGCTTGTGGAGCCTGCCGGAGATGCCGGTCGACAGCGTGCCCTTCGACACGGAAGCCGCCGAGGCGGGGGCGCTCGACTATGCCCGCGCCTTCGGCAAGCCCGCGCGCGCCGCACTGACCGGCGAGCTGACCCATGTGTTCACGCACTTCCGCCTGCTGATCCGTGCCATCCGGGTCGATGTGAGCGCGGACGGCGCAAGCCTGATGGCGCAGGACGGCGCCGCGGAAGCCGCGCAGCGCTGGATCTCGCTTGACGATCTCGATGCGGTGGGTACGCCCGCGCCGGTGCGCAGGCTGCTGGAGGACCAGGCCCGCGGCGGGCTGTTCTGAGCGCCTAGAGCATGTGGTTCTGGCGCATGTAGCGGTGCACGATCTCGATGCGCATGCCGGCATCGGGCAACGCCATCAGCATCTGCTTGGCCTTGAGCGGCACCGGCAGCAACTCGCACAGCCGGTTGGCGACCCAGCTCGGGTCGTCCCACAGGTAGGGCTCGTCGAATGGCAGGCGGTCGGGTTGCTCGGCATGGAGCCGCGTGACAATGCGCCGCAGCGCATCCAGGCATTCGCCCAGCAGCTCCAGCTTGCAGTCGATGATGTCGGGAGGAAGCACCTCGGCGCGCGCAACCAGCAGGCCGTCGTCGCGGGTGTCATGGCTGACGATATGGAAGCGCTCGCGGCCGCGCGCACGGATCAAGAGCACGCCCAGCTGTTCCATGTTGCAGTCGACGATCTCCGCCAGGCAGCCGATCAGTTCCGGCACGGTGGGCTGGTCCGGCCGGGCCACTTCCTCGCCGCTTTCGATCAGGCAAACGCCGAAGGGAGTGTTGTCGCGCAGGCAGTTGCGCACCATGTCGACATAGCGCGCCTCGAACACGCGCAATGGCAGCCGTCCACCGGGAAACAGCACGGTGTGCAACGGGAACAGCGGCAGGTTGTCGAGCGTCCGCGGCGGATCTTCTGATGCCGTGGGACGGTAGAGGTCGGTCGAGGACATGCAGTGCCAGCTTGGGTATCGCGCAGCAATGGGCCAGCCGGCCAACGCGGCGCGCAGATGCCAATGATGCCAGTGGGCAGTCCCGCCTGCGTCAGCCCGCCGGTGCGAGCTCTCGGTGTCTCACCAGCACATTACCATGCGCCCGGAAGTAGTTGGCAAGCCTTTCCGCAATATAGACCGAGCGATGCTGGCCGCCGGTGCAGCCGATCGCCACGGTCAGGTAGCTGCGGTTGTCGGCAATGAAACTCGGCAGCCACTTTTCCACGTAGGCGCGGATATCCTCGGCCATCGCCAGCACCATTGGCTGGGCCTGCAGGAAGTCGATCACCGGCGTGTCGCGCCCCGTCAGCGGGCGCAAGGCCAGGTCGTAATAGGGGTTGGGCAGCGAGCGCACGTCGAACACCATGTCCGCATCGCTGGGCACGCCGTGCTTGAAGCCGAATGACTCGAATAGCAGCGTCAGCCGCTGGCTGTCGTCGCGGATCAGCTCCTTGATCCAGCTGCGCAGCGTATTGGTGCGCACATTGCTGGTGTCGATGCGGTGCGCGGCCTCGGCCAGCGGGCTCAGCAGCGCACGCTCCATCTCGATCGCTTCCATCAGCGCGGTGTCGTTGAAGGCGGGTTCACCGCCCGGGCCCGGCACGCCGTCGGTACGGACCGAGAGCGGGTGGCGGCGGCGCGTCTCGGAGTAGCGCTGCACCAGTGCGTCGGTGCTGGCGGTCAGGAACACCACCTCGACCTGGTGCTCAGCGGCCAGCGCGCGCACGGTGTCGGGCAACTGGTCGAGCGACTCGCGGCTGCGGATGTCAGTGGCGACGCCCAGGTGCGTATAGCCCTGGCTGTCGAGATAGCGGGTCAGTTCCGGGATGAACTGAGCCGGCAGGTTGTCCACGCAGTAGTAGCCTGCGTCTTCGAGCACGTTCAGTGCGACGGACTTGCCGGAACCGGATATGCCGGTGATGAGGATGATGCGCATAGCAACTGAAGCATAGCATCACGTGATGAAGGCGTCATGACACCACGCGCAAAAGCAAACATGGCGAACCTCGCGGTTCGCCATGTTTTTGTCGTCAGCTTGCGGCGCTGGTTGCGGCTCAGGCTGCCTTGGACAGGCATTCCTTCATGTAGGCCTTGTATTCGTCGCCCTTCTTGCCCTTGCCCGACTTGCTGCAGGAGGCCATCTTCTCCTGCTGGGTCTTGGACGCGCCCTTGGACAGGCATTCCTTCATGAACGCCTTGCGTTCGTCGCCCTTCTTGCCGGCGGCTTGCGTATTGCAGGCCTTCATCTTGTCCTGCTGGGCGTTGGCTGCGGGCTTGTCCGGGGTAGCCGGGGTGGCGGGCGTGGCAGGCATGGCCGGCGTTGCCGGTGCGGTGGCCGCCGGCTTGGCTGGCGTCGCGGGGGTTGCCGGCGTGGCGGTGGTCTGTGCAAAAGCGCTGGCGGCGATCATCGGGGTGACCAGCGCGCACATCGCGATCAATTTCTTCATGCTTGCTCTCCTGGGTGTGGAAAACTTCATGGCCGCGCGCCATTGCCGGCGTTGCAGCTTCCGTAACGGGCGCGATGCCCATTACAGCACAAAACGGAGCATGCCTGAAGAACGTTGACGTTCTGCGTCAACGCCGTTGTAAGCAAATGAAAACGCCGGCGCTCAGAGCAAGCGGCCCTGGCCGCGCGATACTGCATCGGCCTGCATCGCGGCGCGCTGCCGGTCCATGAAGTCGCGCAGCGTATCGATGCCGCGCAGGCGCAGGATGGTGTTGCGCACCGCGGCCTCGACCAGCACGGCCAGGTTGCGCCCGGCCGCCACCTGGATCTTGACCATGTGGATCGGCAGGCCCAGCACGTCGAGGTATTGCGAATCGAGCGGCAGCCGCTCGAACTCGCCGTCATTGCGACGCACCAACTGCACCACCAGCTTGATCTTCATCTTCCGGCGCACCGCGGTCTCACCGAAGATGGTCTTGATGTCGAGCAGGCCCAGACCGCGTACTTCAAGCAGGTTCTGCAGCAGCGGCGGGCAGCGGCCTTCAATGAAATCCGGCCCCAGGCGCACGAAGTCCACGGCATCATCGGCCACCAGCCCGTGGCCGCGCGAGATCAGTTCCAGGCCCAGTTCGCTCTTGCCCAGGCCCGATTCGCCCATGATCAGCACGCCCATGCCCAGGATGTCGAGGAATACCCCGTGCATGGTCACGCGCGGCGCGGAGATACGCGACAGGTACAGGCGCAGGTGGTCGATCACCGCGGCCGACGACACCGGCGTGGTGAACAGCGGCGTGGACGAGCGCGTGCAGCGCAGTTCCAGGTCGGGCGGCGGCTCCATGCCGTCGGCGATCACCAGGAAGGGCGGCTCCAGCAGGATCAGCTCGCCCATCTGGCGCTTGCGGGTCTCGTCGTCCAGCCGCTGGTAATAAGTGATCTCGGGCTTGCCGAGCACCTGGATGCGGTTGGGGTGGATCAGATTCAGGTGGCCCACCAGGTCGGCGGCGGAGGTGGCTTCGCGGGCGAACTCCACATCGAAGGCGCGATCCGCACCTTCCAGGCCGGCCACCCACGAGAGTTTGATGTCGGCTGCGTTGTCGTCGAAGATGGACTGGGAGGTGACGCCGGTGAGTTCCATGCGGTATGACTGGTGGGGCGGTTTGCGAAGCGCCTTGGCGCCTGCCCGGTCTGGTGCCGGCCCGCTTGAGGGATCAGGGGATCAGGGATGCCATGCGATCAGCAACTGATGGACGGCATCGGGCGTGGGCAGCGTGGCCAGCCCTTCACGCATGTCGCGGTCGGAAAGCAGTTGCGCGATTTCGGACAGGATTTCCAGGTGCTGCTGCGTAGCCTGTTCGGGCACCAGCAGGAAGATCAGCAGCGATACCGGCTTGCCATCGGGCGATTCGAACGGAATTGGTTCGGCCAGGCGCATGAACGCGGCCAGCGGCTGCTTCAGGCCCTTGATGCGGCCGTGCGGGATTGCCACGCCGGCGCCCAGGCCGGTGGATCCAAGCGACTCGCGCGCGAACAGGTTGTCCGTCACGATGGCGCGCGCCACACCATGGTTGTTCTCGAAGAGGAGCCCGGCCTGCTCGAACACACGCTTCTTGCTGGTGACGCTGACGTCGAGGGTGATGTTGCCGGGTGGCAGCAATTTGGCCAAACGATTCATGGGCGATGCGCAGGATTTCAGTTAGCGGGCGGACCGTTCCGCCGGGCAGTGGGCTGGCTCCGGCCTGCCGTTGGCCTGGCCGGAGGCGTCCGGCCCATTATAGAGCAGCGACTACTCCCGCATTGTGCAGCGCAACGGGGCAAGCCGGTGCAGAAAGATACATGGTGATGCAATGGTGCCTCCGCGGCGGGGAGCCGGTGCACCGGTGCGGGGCACGGCCAGGATTCCCTCTCTTTGTATGGCGCAGCATACACCTTGGCGCAGCGCTTGCGAACACCCTTGCTCATTCGGGTGAAAAGCATCGGCTCCGGCGCCACAGCCGGGCCGCGCCGCCAGTGCGGGCGCGGCATGCCGGCGGCAACCGGGAACGCGAGGGCGCAAAAAAGCCGCGCTTCTTGGCGCGGCTTGCCTGTTCAATCCTGATTCAGCAGCCCGCTGCGGGGCTGCCGGGCACGGTCATTGCTGCATTTGCGCTGCGGCCATCTGGTACTTGACCGCTTCGCGGTCGTGGCCTTGCACGCGATCCTTGTAGCGGATCACCTGACGGTCCAGCTTGTCGACGAGTGCGTCGATCGCTGCATACAGGTCTTCGTGATGCGCTTCGACAAAGATGTCCTTGCCCTTGAGATGTAGATTGATTTCCGCGTACTGACGCCGGTCCTTTTCTTTATGGTTGTCGACAGAGAGCAGCACACTAACGCCAATGACTTGATCGAAATGCCTGACGATTCGCTCCAGCTTCGTTTCCACGTACTCACGCAGAGGGGGCGTGATGTCCAGGTGGTGTCCACTGATCTTGAAGTTCATAGCGCTTCTCCTTCTGAAAGAGCCTCACCAGGCAGGCGGTGGGCTCGGCTACAAAGACTTGCGGAGATTGACTGCGGGGATCTTCAGGGCTTCGCGATACTTGGCAACGGTGCGGCGTGCGACAACGAAGCCTTGTTCGCCCAGCAGTTCGGCAATGCGACTGTCGGAAAGGGGATTCCTCGGGTCTTCGGCTCCTATCAGTTGCTTGATCAAGGCGCGGATGGCCGTTGACGAAGCCGCGCCACCGGTTTCGGTGGACACGTGGCTGCCGAAGAAGTACTTCAGTTCGAAAGTACCCATCGGCGTTGCCATATATTTATTGGTCGTCACCCGGGAGATGGTTGACTCGTGTAAACCCAGTGTATCGGCAATCTCCCGCAAAACCAAGGGGCGCATGGCGATTTCGCCGTGGCTGAAAAAGTTCTTTTGACGCTCGACAATGGCCTGCGAGACACGCAGGATTGTGTCGAACCTCTGCTGGATGTTCTTGATCAGCCAGCGCGCCTCCTGCAGCTTCTGCTGCAGCCCGGCGGTGCCGGACTCACCCTTTGCGCCACGCAGGATTTGCGCATACATGTCATTGATGCGCAGCCTCGGCATCACATCCGGATTGAGCTGCGCGATCCAGCCGCCGCCTCCCTTGCGCACGAACACGTCCGGCACCACGAAGTCCGCCTCCGGGCGGCTGTATGCATGGCCGGGGTAGGGCGCCAGCGAGCGGATCAGTTCGTGTGCGGACTTCAGCGCCGCTTCATCCACCTGCAGCGCCTTCTTCAGCCGCGTGTAGTCGCGTACTGCGAGCAACTCCAGGTGGCTGGTCACGATGTTCAGGGCCAGTTCGCGCTGCGGGTGCGTCAGGCGCCGCAACTGCAGGGCCAGGCACTCGGCGGCGTTGCGCGCGCCCACGCCGGGCGGGTCGAAGCTCTGCAGCAGCGTGAGGATGGCGTGGACCTCCTCGATCTCGAACTCGAGTTCTTCCGGCAACTCCGTGCAGATCTCCTCAAGCGATGCGCTCAGGTAGCCATCGTCGTCGAGCGATTCGATCAGGAAGATGGCCAGGCCCTTGTCGCGCGCCGAGATCTTCAGCGGCGTGAGCTGTTCCATCAGGTACTCGCGCAGCGTGGGCTCGGCTTCGCGCAGCTGCATCGGCGTTTTTTCGTCCTCGTCGCCCTGGGGGCGGCGGGCAAAGTCGTCCAGGCTCCAGTCGCTGCTGCCATAGTCGTCGCCGTTGCCGCTGTCGCCATAGCTGTCGTCGTCAGCCGCGCCGTCGGCGCGGGCCTCGCCATTGCCCTGCGGCTCTGCCGGCGCGGGCGCCGGTGCGCTCTGCAGGTTGACCGAGCCGTCGGCCGCCACGCGCAGCGGGCTTTCGATCCAGTCGTTCTCGCGTTCGAGCAGAGGGTTTTCCGTCAGTGCCTGTTCGACCTCTTGCTGCAGTTCCAGCGTGGAAAGCTGCAGCAGCCGGATCGACTGCTGCAGTTGCGGGGTCAGGGCCAGATGCTGGGAAAGGCGGAGCTGTAGCGACGGTTTCATGCGACCTATTCTATGCGCATCTTTCCGTTGTTGGAACGGAAATTGCTATCGCTTATGCGGTCTGATCGCTGCTGGCTGTGGCAGGCCCACGTGCGCCCGCGAATAGCCTGCCGCTCCATGGCAGGCCGCTGCATCACATGCGGAAGTTCTCGCCCAGGTAGACGCGCCGCACTGCGTCATTGGCGATGATTTCCTCGGGCTGGCCCGCGGCCAGCACCGTGCCTTCGCTGATGATGTAGGCGTGGTCGCAGATGCCGAGCGTCTCGCGCACGTTGTGGTCGGTGATCAGCACGCCGATATTGCGTGCCTTGAGGAAGCTGACGATGCGCTGGATCTCGCCCACGGCGATCGGGTCCACGCCGGCGAAGGGTTCGTCCAGCAGGATGAAGCGCGGCGACGACGCCAGCGCGCGCGCGATTTCCACGCGGCGGCGCTCGCCGCCCGACAGCGACAGCGCCGGGTTGTTGCGCAGGTGCGCGATCTGCAGGTCGTCGAGCAGCGAATCCAGGCGGCGCTCGATCTCGGCCTTGGGCAGCGGCTTGCCGTTGCTCACCTGCAGCTCCAGCACCGCGCGGATGTTCTCTTCGACGTTGAGCTTGCGGAATACCGAGGCTTCCTGCGGCAGGTACGACAGCCCCATGCGCGCGCGCTCGTGGATCGGCAGGCCGCTGATGTGGTCGCCGTCGAGCACGATATCGCCTTCGTCCAGCGCCACCAGGCCCACGATCATGTAGAAGGAGGTGGTCTTGCCCGCGCCGTTGGGCCCGAGCAGGCCGACCACCTCGCCGCTCTTCACGTCGAGCGAGACGTCCTTGACCACCGTGCGCGAGCCATAGCGTTTCTTCAGGTGGCGCACGACCAGCGTGCTGCCGCCGGCAAGGACGGTGGAGGCTTCGACGGAAGGCTTGTCGGCGATGGTTGCGGTATCGGTCATTGGCACAGTCTGGCGTTCAGGCGTTTCTGGCGCCGGCCGCATGCGATGCACGCAGCCGGCGCCAGGCGTCAGGGTTTGTTGGCAGGCGCGGGCGCCGGCTTCAGGTCCAGCGGCGAGCCGCCGCTGCCCGTGGCGCCGGCCTTCTGGTCCTGGCGCGGCGACAGCACCGCGCGCACGCGGCCGGACGGATTGGCGGCCGCGGCATCGCCGCTACCGCCGCCGGCAGCCGTGTAGAACTCCTTGCGGCTGTCGTAGGTCAGCACCGCGCCGCGGATCTCGTCGACCTGCTTGGCGCCCTGCAGGCGCGCCATGCGGGCATTGCCGATCAGCTTGGAGTACTCCTGCTTGCCGTCGTACTCGATGCGGTCGCCCCAGCCGTCGATGTATTCGTCGACGCCTTCGCGCTTCTGCCGGATGTAGGCCTGCTTGCCCGGCTTGGCGGTGGCCACCGCGAACTGGTAGCCCTCGGGATCGGTGCGCAGTTCGGCGGCGTCGGACTTCAGGATCATGGTGCCCTTGGTCAGCACCACATTGCCGGTCAGCGTATAGATCTGCTTGACGTCGTCATAGCTGGCGTTGTCCGCCTCCAGCACCATCGGCTTGTCGCGGTCCGCGCGCTCGGCCAGGGCGGGCTGGGCCAGCAGGCCGAAGGCCATGGCCAGGGCGAGCAGGGCCGGGGCGGTGCGTCGACGGGACGATGTCGTCAGGGAAGCAGTCATGTTGGCAGGGTTGCTTGAGGGCGTCTGGGTACGTTGGTGCGGGTTGGTGCGGCCCCCGGGCCGGGGCTCAGGACCCCGGCGCGCGGCCAGGGGTCGGCCCGGTGATGATGGTGCCGCGTACATTGCCGAGCAATTGTACTTCGCGCGTGACGTTGTTGAAGATCAGGCCGTTGGCGGTCATCACCGACGGGCCGCGCGTCAGCTTGACCGGCTTGTCGGTCTTGACGATGTCGTCATTGACCAGCAGCTGGAAATAACTGGATGCGGCGGTCAGCTGCGGGTCCTTGGACACGTCCACGCCCTGCTGGCGCATGACGAAGCCGTTGCCGTACAGGTCGATCACCGAACCCTCGGCGTTCATGCGGCCCATATCGGCGCGGGCGGTGACCGGCGGGCGGTCCGGCTCATACGCGCGCATGGCGGGCCGGGTCACCTCGTAGGTCTGGTCATCCTCGAAATGGACCATGCGCTCGCCGGTAAAGCGGATTTTGGTGCTGCCGTCCGGCGCCAGCTCAGTGGCCGAGAAGCGGTCCATGAAGTAGTCGGGCTCATGCTTCTTGGCGCTTTGCGCGGCCGGGTCTTCCTTGGGGGAGTTGATCTGGACCAGCCAGAACGTGCTGCCCGCCACGAAGGCCATCAGCAGCAGCGGCAGCAGCCGCATGACGATGCCGC
This sequence comes from Cupriavidus sp. FW305-3-2-15-C-LB2, assembly GCF_058787575.1. Classification (NCBI taxonomy): domain Bacteria; kingdom Pseudomonadati; phylum Pseudomonadota; class Betaproteobacteria; order Burkholderiales; family Burkholderiaceae; genus Cupriavidus; species Cupriavidus sp. FW305-3-2-15-C-LB2. Next base: position 35,458 of record NZ_JBYSZW010000048.1, on the reverse strand, counting down.
TGAGGGAGGCGAGGAGTGCCTGCATGGTGTCCTTGGCGTTGTGCCGGTTGTGCCGGGCCCGCGCCCGCTCAGATGACCTTGGCGCGGGTCAGGTCGTGGATATGCAGCGCGCCGGTCAGGCGGCCGTCGTCATCCACCACCAGCAGCTGGTTGATGCGGTTGGCCTCCATCACCTGCACCGCTTCGACGGCGAGCTGGTTCTCGTTGACCACGTGCGGGTTGCGGTGCATGACGTCGCCGATGGGAACGGTCTTCCAGTCGCGCGGGGTTTCCAGAAGGCGGCGCAGGTCGCCGTCGGTGAAGACGCCGATGGCGTGTCCGTCCGGGTCCACCACGGCGGTCATGGCCATGCCCTTGCGGGTGATTTCCATCAGCGCCTGGGCCAGCGGGGTGTTTTCACGCACCTCGGGCACGGCGTTGCCGGTGCGCATCACGTCGCGCACATGGGTCAGCAGCTTGCGCCCGAGCGCGCCGCCGGGGTGCGAGCGCGCGAAGTCTTCCTCGCCAAAGCCGCGCGCATCGAGAACCGCCACTGCCAGCGCATCGCCCAGCGCCAGCGCCGCGGTGGTGCTGGCCGTCGGCGCCAGGTTCAGCGGGCAGGCTTCTTTCTCGACCGCCGCGTCCAGGTGGACGTCGGCCAGCTTGGCCAGGTTGGAGTCGGGGTTGCCGGTGACCGAGATCAGCCGCGCGCCGATGCGCTTGACGATCGGGATGATCGACAGCAGCTCGCCGGTCTCGCCCGAATTGGAGAAGGCGATCAGCACGTCGTCGCGCGTGACCATGCCCAGGTCGCCGTGGCTGGCTTCGGCCGGGTGCACGAAGAACGCCGGCGTGCCGGTAGAGGCCAGCGTGGCCGCGACCTTGCGCCCGATATGGCCGGACTTGCCGATGCCCGAGACGACCACGCGCCCGGTGCATTGCAGGATCAGCAGCACGGCACGGGCAAAGTCGCCGTTCAGGCGTCCGGAAAGTGCGGAAACCGCATCGGCTTCGGTCTGGAGAGTGTCGCGGGCGAGCCTGAGTGCTCGATCCGCATCGAAATTGGCTATCATGGCGACGAAGTATACCAACGAATGCGATGGCGCCTGGCCCGACCCATGGCGCACGTCGTGCTTGCCGTGCTCGCCGTATTTTGCCGGCAGGGTGCCCGTGCCGGGTCGGACGCGCGCCTGGCCGGTCACCCAGACCGCCTGATGCATTCTCCGCTGGAACTGACCCTGGTGCTGCTGGCCGCCGCCGTCTTCGGCGTGGTCGCATTCCGCATGCTGCAGCTGCCGCCGATGCTCGGCTACCTGGCCGTCGGCATCCTGATCGGCCCCCATGCGCTGGGGCTGGCCAGCGACACCGCGCAGACCAAGTACCTGGCCGAATTCGGCGTGGTCTTCCTGATGTTCTCGATCGGGCTGGAGTTCAACCTGACCAAGCTGCGCTCGATGAAGCGGCTGGTGTTCGGCCTGGGCGGCTCGCAGGTGGTGCTGTCGATGCTGGCGGTGGTGCCGGCCAGCTGGGCTTTCAACTGGCTGTTCCCGCTGTCCTGGCAGGCGTCGGTGGCGCTGGGCGGGGCGCTGGCGATGTCTTCCACCGCGATCGTCTCCAAGATGCTGTCCGAGCGCATGGAGCTTGAGAGCGAGCAGGGCCGCAATATCATCAGCATCCTGCTGTTCCAGGATCTGGCGGTGGTGCCGCTGCTGATCGTGATCCCGGCGCTGTCGCGCGATCCGGGCGACCTGATGGTGGCGCTGGGCCTGGCCACGGTCAAGATCGTGGTGGCCCTGGGCGTCATCTTCTTCCTGGGCCAGCGCCTGATGAGCCGCTGGTTCCACGTGGTGGCGGCGCGCCGCTCGCAGGAACTGTTCATGCTGAACCTTCTGCTGGTGACGCTGGGCATGGCGGCGCTGACCGAGCGGCTGGGCCTGTCGATGGCGCTGGGCGCCTTCATGGCGGGCATGCTGATCTCCGAGACGCCCTACCGCCACCAGGTGGAAGAGGACATCAAGCCGTTCCGCGACGTGCTGCTGGGACTGTTCTTCGTCACCATCGGCATGCTGCTCAATATCCGAGTGGTGCTCGACCACGTATGGCTGGTGCTGGCGCTGCTGGTGGTGCCGGTGCTGTTCAAGCTGGTGCTGATCGCGCTGCTGGCGCGGGTCTTCGGCTCGCGCCAGGGGGTGGCGATCCGCACCGGGCTGGGGCTGGCGCAGGCCGGCGAATTCGGTTTCGTGCTGCTGAACCAGATCGACGGCCTGAACCTGGTCGACCCGGTGCTTATCCAGGTGATCCTGGCATCGATGCTGCTGTCGATGCTGGCCGCGCCATTCCTGATCCAGTACAGCGACGCCATCGTGCTGCGCTTTGCCGCCAACGAATGGCTGATGCAGTCGCTGAACATGACCCGCATTGCCGCGCAGAGCCTGCAGACCGAGAAGCACGCGATCATCTGCGGCTTCGGCCGCAGCGGGCAGAACCTGGCGCACATGCTGGAGCGCGAGGGCATCAACTATGTGGCGCTGGACCTGGACCCCGATCGCGTGCGCGAGGCCGCCGCGGCCGGCGATACCGTGGTCTACGGCGACGCGGGCCGGCGCGAGGCGCTGATCGCCGCCGGCATCCACCGCGCCGCCGCCCTGATCGTCACCTATGCCAACACCCCATCGGCGCTCAAGGTGCTGCACCACGTGCAGGAACTGGCGCCGGCGCTGCCGGTTATCGTGCGCACGGTGGACGATTCAGAGCTCGATACGCTGCAGAAGGCCGGCGCCACCGAGGTGGTGCCCGAGATCATCGAGGGCAGCCTGATGCTGGCCTCGCACGCGCTGGTGCTGCTGGGCGTGCCGATGCGGCATGTGCTGCGCGGCGTGCAGGAGGCGCGCGACGCGCGCTACAGCCTGCTGCGCGGCTATTTCCACGGCCGCGACGATGATGAGGACATGGTCGAGCGCGATTCGGTACGGCTGCATTCCGTGTCGCTCGGGCCGCAATCCACGGCGGTGGGGCGGCGTCTTGGCGTGCTGGGGCTGGAGCGGATCGGCGTGGAGGTGACCGCGGTGCGCCGGCGCGGCATCCGCGCCTTCGATCCGGAGCCCGAGACCGTGCTGGAGCCGGGCGATATCGTGGTGCTGCGCGGCCCGCCCGAGGCGCTGGAGGCTGCGGAAACTCGCATCCTGAACGGCTGAGCCAGGGCGTCGTGCGCGTCAGTGCGGACGCGCCTCGACCCAGGATTCCGGCAGGTTGTCGAGCACGGCGCGTGCGTCCAGCGAGCGGATCGGCACGCTGGCATCGGCCGGGATGCGGCCTTCGCCCTGCAGCATCAGGTAACGCAGGCAGCACACGCGCAGGAAGGACGAGAAATTGCCGGCCACCGCCTCGCTGCCGCGATGTTCGGTCAGTTCATCGTGCAGGCGCGTGATCAGCTGGTTGACGGTCATGTCGTCGCGCCGCGCCAGTTCTTCCAGCACCTCCCAGAACAGGCTCTCCAGCCGGATGCTGGTGGCCACGCCATGCAGGCGCAGCGAGCGCGACTGGCTTTGGTACGACGCCGGATTGGCGCGGATAAAGATTTCACACATGGATGCTCCCGTGCGGGCGGCGCAGCCTGCGGGCATGTGCACGGCTCGCGGATGGGGCGGGCCGTGCCTTCACGCGTGGGGGCGCCGCGTGCGGAAAGCTCTAATGTACGATCCGCGTGCCCAGCACGGCAAGGAACTGCGCCAGCCAGGCCGGATGCGCGGGCCAGGCCGGGGCCGTGACGAGGTTGCCGTCGGTATGGGCCTGGTCGACGGGAATATCGGCATAGGTGCCGCCGGCCAGCTTCACCTCGGGCGCACAGGCCGGGTAGGCGGAGCAGGTCTTGCCTTCGAGCACGCCTGCCGCGGCCAGCAGCTGGGCGCCGTGGCAGACCGCGGCGATCGGCTTGTCCGCCTGGGCGAAGTGGCGCACGATCTCCAGCACGCGCGCGTTCAGGCGCAGGTATTCCGGCGCGCGGCCGCCGGGGATGACCAGTGCGTCGTAACCGGCGGGGTCGATCTCGGCAAAGCTCGCGTTGAGGGTGAAGTTGTGGCCGCGCTTCTCGGTGTAGGTCTGGTCGCCCTCGAAGTCATGGATAGCGGTGGCGCAGGCGTCGCCCGCCTGCTTGTCCGGGCAGGCCGCATGCACGGTGTGGCCGACCATCTGCAGTGCCTGGAACGGCACCATGGTTTCGTAGTCTTCGGCGTAGTCGCCCACCAGCATCAGAATCTTCTTTGCCATCGCGCTCTCCTGTATGGTTACGGGTGTCCGGCGGGTGCCGGACGCGGCAGCCCGGCCCCTGGCCAGCCAAGCGGGCCGGCAGGGCCATTGTGCTGGCCGCCCCGATGGCGCGGGTGGTAACTGGTTACCGCGCCGGCGGCCATCCTGCCGCGACCCACTGCGACCCCTCTTTCTGATTGGCGCGCCACGCTGCGCGCCTACCGTTTCCAGACCCCTATGGCAGACTCCATCATCCAGTCCCCCGAGCTCGGCGACGTCACCGGCTACCTGCGCGAGCGCATCCGTACGGTGCCGGACTGGCCCATGCCGGGCGTGATGTTCCGCGACATCACCCCGCTGCTGCAGAACCCCAAGACGCTGCGCGTGCTGATCGATGTCTTCGTGCACCGCTACATGGATGCGCAGCTCGACCTGGTGGCGGGCATCGACGCGCGCGGCTTTATCCTGGGCGCGATCGTCGCGTATGAGCTGAACCTGGGCTTTGTGCCGATCCGCAAGAAGGGCAAGCTGCCGTTCCAGACCGTGGCCGAGGAGTACGAGCTGGAATACGGCAGCGCCACCGTCGAGATCCATGCAGACGCCTGCAAGTCCGGCGACCGCGTGCTGCTGGTCGACGACCTGATCGCCACCGGCGGTACCATGATGGCCGGACGCAAGCTGCTGGAGCGCCTGGGCGCGACGGTGGTGGAGGGCGCCGCCATCGTCGACCTGCCCGAACTGGGCGGCTCGAAGCTGCTGCAGGACGGCGGGCTGCCGCTGTTCACCGTGTGCAAGTTCGAAGGGCACTGAGCCACGCTGACCGGCCCGCAAGATTTCCACGCAAGGAGACCCCATGCCTGACCTGTTGCTGTTCCTGCTGACTTCGATTGCCGTGACTGTGGCCCCGGGGCCCGACAACCTGCAGGTGCTGGCGCGCGGCATGGCGCAGGGCCGGCGCGCGGGGCTGGTCGCGGCACTGGGCTTTTCGGTCGGGTGCCTGTTCCACACTGTGATTGCGGCGGTGGGGCTGGCCGCGGTGCTGCGCTCGTCGCCGCTGGCGTTCCAGCTGATCAAGTATGCGGGCGCGGCCTACCTGATCTGGATCGGCATCCAGGCGCTGCGCGCAAAGGGCGGGCTGGCGCAGGGCGGTGATGTCGATGCGGTGCCGCTCGCGCGCGTGTTCCGCCAGAGCGTGCTCGGCAACATCATGAATCCCAAGGTGACGCTGTTCTTCCTGGTGTTCCTGCCGCAGTTCGTGCGCGCCGATGCCGCGCACCCGGGGCTGCAGTTCCTGCTGCTGGGCGTGGTCTTCATGCTGCAGACGGCGGTGGTGTTCTCGCTGTTCGGGCTGTGCGCGGGCTGGCTGGGCGCCTGGCTGCGCCGCCGCCCGGCCACCGGCCGCTGGCTGGACCGCGCCGCCGGGGCGATCTTCGTCGGGCTGGGGATCAAGGTCGCGCTGCCCTGAGCGGCGCCGCTGGCGCGCATCCGCGCGCCGGTGTTGCCCATTGCCCGCGCGCCGCGCCCATGCCGTTGCCGCTGTCGGGTGACGGGCGCATAATGCCTCATTGACAACTACACGATGACCGGGCTTAGCCTCCAGGGTTTTGTCGGCACTGGTCACACAAAGGCGCACCATGGGCGTACTCCTTCACCTGCTATCAGGCGTTGCCCTGCTCGTCTGGGGCACCAACATCGTCAAGGTCGGCATCCTGCGCGTCTACGGCGCGAACCTGCGCCATGTCCTGTCGACCAGCGTCTCCAACCGCTTCACCGCCTTCCTTGCCGGGCTCGGCGTCACCGGGCTGGTCCAGAGCAGCAATGCCACCGCGGTCATCGTCAGCTCCTTCGTCGGCCAGGGCCTGATCGCCGTGGCACCGGCGCTGGCCATCATGCTCGGCGCCAACGTCGGCACCGCGCTGATGGTGCAGGTGTTCTCGCTGGACCTGTCCTGGCTGTCGCCGCTGCTGATCTTTGTCGGCGTGATCTGCCATCTGACCTGGAAGGGCAGCAGGGCCGGCCACGTCGGCCGCGTGCTGATCGGCCTGGGCCTGATCACGCTGGCGCTCGAGCTGATCTCCATCGCCACCCGTCCCGTGGTGCAGGCTGCCGGCGTCAAGGTCTTGTTCGCCTCGCTGACCGGCGACGCGGGGCTGGACATGCTGGTCGGCGCCTTCCTGACCATCCTGTGCTATTCCAGCCTGGCCGTGGTGCTGTTCTGCGGCGCGCTGGCCTCGGCCGGCGTGGTGTCGATCCACGTGGCGCTGGCGCTGGTGCTGGGGGCCAACCTGGGTTCGGGCATCTCGGCGCTGCTGACCACCTCGGGCAACAACCAGCCGGGCAAACGCGTGACGCTGGGCAACCTGCTGTCGCGCCTGCTGGGCTGTCTGGTGGCGCTGCCGCTGCTGGGCCAGGCCGAGGAGCTGCTGGCGCTGCTGGACCATGACCCGCAACGGCTGATCGTCAATTTCCATCTGCTGTTCAACGTCGCGCTGGCGGTGCTGCTGCTGGGCGCCACCGCGCCGCTGGCGCGGCTGTGCGAGAAGGTACTGCCCGGGCGCAACACCGGCGACAGCCAGGTCACGCCGCGCCACCTCGATACGGCCGCGCTGTCCACGCCAACGCTGGCGCTGGCCAACGCCGCGCGCGAAGTGCTGCGCATCGGCGACCGCGTCGAGCAGATGCTGGACAACATGCTGCGCGTGCTGCGCACCAACGACGCCAAGCTGGCCGACGCCACCTGCCGCATCGACAACGAGGTGGATGACCTCTACACCGCGATCAAGCTCTACCTGACGCGCATCAGCCTGGAAGCGCTGGACGAGCGCGACGGCCAGCGCTGGACCGAGATCATCTCGCTCACCATCAACCTGGAACACGCGGGCGACATCATCGAGCGCATCCTGCTCGATACCAAGGACAAGAAGATCGCCCACAACCTGATGTTCTCGGAGGCGGGAATGCAGGAAATCGCCGAGATGCACGCGCGCCTGGTCGCCAATCTGCGGCTGGGCCTGTCGGTGTTTCTCAACGGCGACCTCAAGAGCGCCCAGGCGCTGATGGCGGAAAAAGCGAACTTCCGCGAGCTGGAGCGCAAGTACGCGCGCACCCACCTGCAGCGCGTGGCGGTGCAGACCGCCGAGAGCATCGAGACCAGCTCATTGCACCTGGATGTGATCAGCGAGCTCAAACGGCTGAATTCGCTGTTCTGTGCGACGGCTTATCCGGTGCTGGAGCAGGCTGGGGTGCTCAACCGCAGCCGGATGAAGGAAGACGATGTGCCGGCGGTGCCGGCGGTGCAGGCAGCGCAGCACTGAGCGGCGACGCTAGAGCTTGTAGCCGAACTTCCGCAACAGCGCCTTGCGCTCGGCCACATCGGCATCGGTCTCGATCCCCAGCGGCGAGGCACCATCGATCACGCCCACCACGCCGCGTCCGGCATCGGTCTGGGCGATGATCACCTCGGTCGGGTTGGCCGTTGCGCAGAAGATGCGGCACACCTCCGGCACTGCCCGCACCGCGGCCAGCACGTTGACCGGAAAGAACCCGTCGCCGAGGAAGATCACGAAGGTATGCCCGGCGCCGATGGCGCGGGCGTTCTCGCAGGCCAGGTCGATCAGGTCTTCATCTGTGCCCGACCAACGCACCAGGCGCTTGCCCGAGGCCTCGCAGAACGCCAGCCCGAAGAGGATGCCCGGCACCGTGCCGACCAGCGCCTCGTGCAGGTCTTCCACGGTCTTGATGAAATGCGAATGGCCGAAGATGAAGTTGGTGGCTTCCGGCTTGGTGACCGGTACGACCGTCAGTTCCATGGCTGGCTCCAGAATGGCGGCGCGGCTTGCCGCCATCCGGTTCATGGTAGGGCGCGGGGTGGTGAATGCAAGCGGGCAGGGATCCTCGCATGGCACGCGTACCTGCTATACCGGATGGACTGGCCCGTCACCGGAGACGCCGATGCCGCTTCTTCGCCTCTTCCTCGCATGGCTTGCCATGGCGCCGTGCGTGGCCGCCGCCCAGGTCGTTCCGGCATCACAGGGCGAAATCGCCGTCAGTGAACTGAAGCGCCCCAATGTCGTCGTCGTGCTGCGGCATGCGAGTGCGCCGGGGGTCGGCGATCCGCCGGGCTTCAAGCTGGACGACTGTTCGACCCAGCGCAACCTGGACGCGAACGGCCGGCAGCAGGCGGCGAGGCTCGGTAGCAGCTGGAAGGCGGCGGGCTTCCGGCCGACGCGGGTCTACAGCAGCGCCTGGTGCCGCTGCCAGGACACCGCCCGCCTGATCGACCTGGGTCCGGTGCGGGTCCAGCCATTGCTCAATTCATTTTTTGGCGCGGATGCACAGCGCCGGGAAGCGCAGACCGCGCAGCTTTCGCGCTTTATCGACGGGCTCGATCCGCGCGGCGGGCCTTACCTGCTGGTCACGCACCAAGTGGTGATCACCGCGCTGAGCGGCCACGGCGCCGACAGCGGTGGCGGCGTCGCGATCGAACTGCAGCCGGGCGGAGCGCCGCGCCGCGCGCGGGTGCTGCCCAACGCCGGGCTGGACTGAAGGGGCAGGCCCGCCTCAGCAGCGGCAAGCTCACCTCATCTTGATACACCTCAACTTGTGCAATCGCTTGCGTAAGCGAGTCGCGACAATTCTTGCCGGGCCTGTATCCGAAAATTCCTAAGGCCTTACCGCTCCAGCAATGGCTTCAGATACTTGCCCGTAAAGCTCGCCTTGCTCCTGGCCACATCCTCCGGCGTGCCGCGCGCGATCACCTGGCCGCCACCGGCGCCGCCTTCCGGCCCCATGTCGATCAGCCAGTCCGCGGTCTTGATGACATCGAGGTTGTGTTCGATGATGACCACGGTATTGCCCTGGTCGCGCAGCTTGTGGATGACCTTGAGCAGCAGCTCGATATCGTGGAAGTGCAGCCCGGTGGTGGGCTCGTCCAGGATATAGAGCGTGCGCCCGGTGTCGCGCTTGGACAGCTCCAGCGACAGCTTGACGCGCTGCGCCTCGCCGCCCGACAGCGTGGTCGCCGACTGGCCCAGCCGGATATAGCCCAGGCCCACGTCCAGCAGCGTCTGCAGCTTGCGCCGCACCACCGGCACCGCGCTGAAGAACTCGTGCGCCTGCTCGACGGTCAGGTCCAGCACCTCGGAGATGTTCTTGCCCTTGTACAGGACTTCCAGCGTCTCGCGGTTGTAGCGCTTGCCGTGGCAGACATCGCACGGCACATAGACGTCGGGCAGGAAGTGCATCTCGACCTTGAGCACGCCGTCGCCCTGGCACGATTCGCAGCGCCCGCCCTTGACGTTGAACGAGAAGCGGCCCGGGTCGTAGCCGCGCTCCTTTGCCGACGGCACGCCGGCGAACAGTTCGCGGATGGGCGTGAACAGGCCCGTATAGGTGGCCGGATTGGAACGCGGCGTGCGTCCGATCGGGCTCTGGTCGACGTTGATGACCTTGTCGAAATGCTCGAGCCCCTCGATGCGGTCGTGCGGCGCCGGCTCCGGCGTCGAGCCGTACAGGTGGCGCGCCACCGCATGGTAGAGCGTGTCGTTGATCAGCGTCGACTTGCCCGAGCCGGACACGCCGGTGATGCAGGTCAGCAGGCCCACCGGCACTTCGGCGGTGACGTTGCGCAGGTTGTTGCCGCTGGCGTTGACGATGCGCAGCAGGCGCTCATCGTCGGGCGCGGCGCGCTCCTTCGGCACCTCGATGCGGCGCTGGCCGGACAGGTACTGGCCGGTCAGCGATGCCGGCGACTCCTCGATCTGCCGCGGCGTGCCCTCGGCCACGATCATGCCGCCGTGCACGCCGGCGCCCGGGCCGATGTCGACCACGTAATCGCAGGCGCGGATCATGTCCTCGTCGTGCTCGACCACCAGCACCGAGTTGCCGATGTCGCGCAGGTGCTTGAGCGTGCCGATCAGACGGTCGTTGTCGCGCTGGTGCAGGCCGATCGAGGGCTCGTCCAGCACATACATCACGCCGGTCAGACCCGAGCCGATCTGCGACGCCAGCCGGATGCGCTGGGCCTCGCCGCCCGACAGCGTATCGGCGCTGCGCTCCAGTGACAGGTAGTCCAGCCCGACGTTGTTCAGGAAGTTCAGCCGCGCCGAGATCTCCTTGATGATCTTGTCGCCGATCTCGCGTTTGGCGCCGTGCATGTCCAGCGTCAGGAAGTAGGTCAGCGCGTCGCGCAGCGGCCAGCCGTTGATCTCGAAGATCGCGCGTGCCTGCTCGCCCTCGCCCAGCTTGACGTGGCGCGCCTCGGTGCGCAGGCGGGTGCCTTGGCAGGCGGGGCAGGGCTGGTTGTTCTGGTACTTGGCCAGTTCCTCGCGCACGGCGACCGAATCGGTTTCGCGGTAGCGGCGCTCCAGGTTGGGGATGATCCCTTCGAACACATGCTCGCGCACGGTGGTGCGGCCGCGTTCGTTGATATAGGTGAACGGGATTTCCTGCTCGCCCGAGCCGTGCAGCACCGACTGCTGCACGTTTTCCGGCAACTCCTCGAACGGGGTCTCGGTGTCGAAGTCGTAGTACGCTGCCAGGCCTTGCAGCATCTGGAAGTAGAACTGGTTGCGGCGGTCCCAGCCCTTGATCGCGCCCGAGGCCAGCGACAGGTTGGGGAAGGCCACCACGCGCTTGGGATCGAAGAAGGTGATCTGGCCCAGCCCGTCGCAGCTAGGGCAGGCGCCCATCGGGTTGTTGAACGAGAACAGCCGCGGCTCCAGCTCCTGCAGCGAGTACGAGCAGATCGGGCAGGCAAACTTGGAGCTGAACATATGCTCCTTGCCGCTGTCGAGTTCCAGCGCAAGCGCGCGGCCATCGGCTAGGCGCAACGCGGTCTCGAACGATTCGGCCAGGCGCTGCTTGATGTCGGCGCGCACCTTGACGCGGTCCACCACCACTTCAATGGTGTGCTTCTCGGTCTTCTTCAGTTTCGGCAGCGCATCGACCTCATAGACCTTGGCCTCGGCCTCGTGCGCGGTGCCGCCGCCCGAGCGGATGCGAAAGCGCACGAAGCCCTGCGCCTGCATGCTGTCGAACAGGTCCGAATGCTCGCCCTTGCGGTCGGCCACCACTGGCGCCAGGATCATCAGCTTGGTGTCCTCGGGCAGCGCCAGCGCGGCGTCCACCATCTGCGACACGCTCTGCGCTTGCAGCGGCAGGTTGTGGTCGGGGCAGTAGGGCGTGCCGGCGCGGGCGTACAGCAGGCGCAGGTAGTCGTGGATCTCGGTGACGGTGCCGACAGTCGAACGCGGGTTGTGGCTGGTGGCCTTCTGCTCGATCGAGATCGCCGGCGACAGGCCTTCGATCAGGTCCACGTCCGGCTTTTCCATCAGCTGCAGGAACTGGCGGGCATAGGCGGACAGAGACTCCACGTAGCGGCGCTGGCCCTCGGCATAGAGCGTGTCGAAGGCAAGCGAGGACTTGCCCGAGCCCGACAGGCCGGTGATCACGATCAGCCGGTTGCGCGGCAGGTCGAGATTGATGTTCTTCAGGTTGTGGGTACGCGCCCCACGGATCTTGATTTCTTCCATATGCCGAAAAGTCGTCGCCAGACAGGCCGCCCTGCCGGGGTTGGCAAGGCTGTCTGAAGGAATCGCAAAACCCAGAAACAAGTACCGTATTTGGCACTTCCGACCGCTGGCGACGGCCGGAATGCGCGCCCGGGCACACGCCCGGGGGCCAGCTGGCATGGCCAGGTGACCCGGGAAGCGCGAAGGAGCAAACCTGTTAATATACCCAACTTCGGTTTCCGGGGTGGCCCGCGCCATGCAGGCGCCCGGCGAAGCCGCCGCCGGCCCCGGGTTCCGGGCGGCAACTTCCCCCCGCGATCCCGATCGAAACTGCCGTTGCGATGCACCGGCAGCCAGCCTGACAGATTCCACGATCCCACGATCGCAATGCCGTCGATCCAGTCTTCTTCCCCGGGTGCGGGTGCCGCTGACGCATCCCAGGCCCCCGCCCGCGAACGCATGACCCGCGCCGAGCTGCGCGCCGCCGTGTCGCTGGCCAGCATCTTCGCGCTGCGCATGCTGGGCCTGTTCCTGATCCTGCCCGTCTTTGCCGAATACGCGCACAGCCTGCCCGACGGGCACGACGCCCAGCGCGTGGGCCTGGCCATGGGCATCTATGGCCTGATGCAGGCATTCCTGCACATCCCGCTGGGCTGGCTGTCCGACCGCATCGGGCGCAAGCCGGTGATGGTGGCCGGGCTGCTGCTGTTCATCGCCGGCGGGCTGGTGGCCGCCTTTTCCGACACGCTCAGCGGCATCATCGCCGGCCGCGCGCTGCAGGGCACGGGCGCGATCTCCGCGGCCATCACTGCCTGCATCGCCGACCTGACGCGCGAACGGCATCGCACCAAGGCGATGGCGATGGTGGGCGGCAGCATCGGCCTGACCTTCGCGCTGTCGCTGGTGATTGCCTCGCCGCTGCTGCACAGCATCGGCATGTCCGGCATCTTCGGGCTGATGTCGGTGCTGGGGCTGGTGGCCATCGGCGTGACGCTGTTCCTGGTGCCGACCCCGCCGCCGCCGCATCCGGTGCGCCTGCCGTTCCGCAAGGTGCTGCTCAACGCCGACCTGGCGCGCCTGAACGTCGGCGTGCTGGCGCTGCACGCTTCCCAGGTGGCCATGTTCATGGTGGTGCCCACCATGCTGGCCGATGCCGGCATGCCGCTGGACCAGCACTGGAAGGTCTACCTGCCGGTGGTGCTGGTGTCCTTCGTGCTGATGCTGGGCCCGATGATGGCGGCCGAGCGCTACGGCCGCGTGCGCCCGGTGCTGCTGGGCGCGGTCGCGCTGATGACCGCGGTGCAGCTGCTGTTTGCCGCCGTGCACGGGCTGTGGGCCATCGTCGGCGTGCTGCTGCTCTTCTTCGTCGCGTTCAACGTGCTGGAAGCGATGCAGCCTTCGCTGGTGTCGCGCTACGCCGCGGCCGCGCGCGGGGCGGCGCTGGGCGTCTACAACACCACGCAGGCGCTGGGCCTGTTCCTGGGCGGCGCGGCCGGTGGCTGGCTGCTCAAGCACGAGGGGCGCAGCGCCGTGTTCGTCGGTTGCGCGGTGGTGCTGTTGCTCTGGCTTATAATCGCCTGGAGCATGAAGGCGCCGCCGGCGCGCGGGCAGGAAGCTGCACCGGCAACGCCGGCCTGATCCGCATCACATCGTAAAGAATCCGGCCTGGAAAAGGCCTAGCATGATCGCGCCACCCGACGTCTGGCCGGGGGCGCGATGTTCGTTTACGTCGCCGCAGTATCGCGTCACACTACATCCGCTTTACCGTCATCGTATTGCCACGCTTTTCAACACAGCGCGTGGCTTTTGGAGAACATTTCATGGCATCGGTCAACAAAGTCATTCTCGTCGGCAACCTCGGCGCAGACCCGGAAACCCGCTACCTGCCCAGCGGCGACGCCGTGACCAATATCCGCCTGGCGACCACCGATCGCTACAAGGACAAGCAGAGCGGCGAGATGAAGGAGGCCACCGAATGGCACCGCGTCTCGTTCTTCGGCAAGATCGCCGAAATCGCCGGCCAGTACCTGCGCAAGGGATCGTCGGTCTATATCGAAGGCCGCATCCGCACCCGCAAGTGGCAGGACCAGTCGGGCCAGGACAAGTACTCCACTGAAATCGTTGCCGACCAGATGCAGATGCTGGGCTCGCGCCAGGGTGGTGGCGGCGGTGGCGGTGACGAAGGCGGCTACGGTGGCGGCGCAGGCGGCGGTGGTGGCTACAGCCGCGAAGCGTCGGGCGGCGGCTACGGCGGTGGCCGCGGCGGCCAGGGCGGCGGCCAGAGCGGTGGCGCTGCGCGCCGGCCGCAGCAGCCCGCCTCGAATGGTTTCGAGGATATGGACGACGATATCCCGTTCTGAGCACGGACTCGCTTCAAGCATCACCCCCGAAAGCCCGCATAAGCGGGCTTTTTTGTGTCCGCATTTTCCGCGCAAACCGCATTTCCTCATGCGCACACATTCGTATGCGGATGTGCGGCCACACCCTATATTTTGCATTCTTAATTTGTATGCAAACTGAGGGTGGTGCGTGAAGGTGGGGAACACAAGGCGCAGTCACGCCATGGCGCTTGCCGGCGTGCTGGCGGGGGCGAGCTGCGGCGTTACGCAGCAGGCGCAGGCGCAATCAGTATCGACTTCCATATCGGTCTACGGCCTGATCGACACCATGGTCCGCTACTCGGACAACAACCGCGGGGACGAGCGCCTGGCTGAACTGAGCGAGGGCTACTTCAGCGGTTCGCGCTGGGGCGCGCGCGGCAATGAGGCGCTGGGTGCGGGATGGTCGGCGCTGTTCAACCTGGAAAGCGGCTTCGACCTGGCCTCGGGTACTTCGCTGCAAGGCACCGCGGCGTCGAACTACGGACAGGTTGGCACGCAGGGTACAGGCCGGCTGTTCGGCCGGCAGTCTTACCTGGGGATCGAGCACCAGGCGTGGGGGAAGCTGACGTTCGGACGCCAGTTCACCACGGCCTATGACGCGACCTTCCGCTTCCAGCCCTATGGCCATCCCAATCTCGATGCGGTGGCCATTCTTAACGGCTATACCGGTCCGCGGCAAGACAACATGGCGAAGTACGCGGGCAGGTGGGGCGCGTTCTCGGCGGCGGCGCACTATACCTTCGGCGAAGTGCCGGGCGATGCGGCGGCCAGCAGCAGCCGGGGGCTGGCGCTGGCCTGGACCACGGCACGGATCGACATTGGTGCCCTGTTCCAGAGCACCAATGCGCTGGCCACCGAAGAGAAGCGCACGATCTGGGGCATCGGCGGCAGCAGCCAGCTGGGGCGCGTCAAGCTGGCGCTCGGCTACCTGGACAACCGCTACCACCTGAGCCCGACCCGCAACCATGTGCTGACCGGCGGCGCCACGGTGCAGGCAATGCCCGCGCTGGCGGTGTCGCTGGCGGCCGGCTATGACCGGCAGAGCGCCGCCAGCGGCCACCGGCTGATGCTGACCAGCGTGGCGGAGTACAGCTTGTCCAGACGCACCAGCGTCTATGCGGAAGCCGATTTCAACCGCATCAGCGGCAGCTATGCGCTGCCCGCCTTCATGGGCGTGCGTGGCAACAAGTTCGGCGGCGGCGTCGGCCTGCGCCATCGCCTGTAAAGCCGGAGGGCCACCGTGATTTCGAGAAGACAGTTCCTTGCCGCGGCGCTGGCCGCGCCGGCATTGCCGGGGATGCCGGCGCGCGCGGACAGCGGTGCCGCGGCATGGCCACGCCATCCGGTGCGGCTGGTGGTGACTTTCCCGCCGGGCGGGTCCAGCGACATCGTGGCGCGGCTGCTGGCACCGGTGCTGCAGGAAAAGCTGGGGCAGCCATTCGTGGCCGACAACCGGCCGGGGGCGGGATCGACGATTGGCGCGGCTGCGGTCGCCGCGGCGCCCAATGACGGCTACACGCTGCTGATGTCGAACTCGGCGGCGCTGAGCATCTCGCCGTTCCTGCTCAGGCGGCCCGCCTACGACCCGGTACGCAGCTTCACGCACGTGCATTACATCGGCGCGGTGCCGACCGTCTTTGCCGTGCATCCGTCGGTGCCGGCGCGCAACCTCGCGGAGCTGGCGGCGTGGATCCGCGCGCAGCGCGAGCCGGTGCCGTTCGGCAGCGGCGGGGCGGCGTCGGTGGCGCATATCGTCGGCGAGGTGTTTGGCCAGCAGGCGGGGTTGCGGCTGACCCATGTGCCATACAAGGGCGCGGGTCC
Source organism: Cupriavidus sp. FW305-3-2-15-C-LB2 (assembly GCF_058787575.1). Taxonomy (NCBI): domain Bacteria; kingdom Pseudomonadati; phylum Pseudomonadota; class Betaproteobacteria; order Burkholderiales; family Burkholderiaceae; genus Cupriavidus; species Cupriavidus sp. FW305-3-2-15-C-LB2. Next base: position 19,521 of record NZ_JBYSZW010000048.1, on the reverse strand, counting down.
GATGCGCGCCGACCTGCTCGGCGGACAGATCCCGTTTGCGGTGGATGCCCTGCCGCAGAACCTGCCGTTGCTGCAGTCCGGCGCCTTGCGCCTGCTGGCGGTGACCTCGGCGCAACGCGTGCCGCAGGCGCCCCAGCTGCCCACCGTGGCGCAAGCCGGCTATCCCGGCCTGGTGGCCGAAAACTTCGTCGGCGTCTCCGCGCCGGCCAACCTGCCTGAGGACATCGTGCAACGCTTGCATCAACAACTGCAGGTCATCCTGCAACAACCGGCCCTGCGCGGCCGCCTGGAAGCCCAGGGCTTTGTGCTGGCCGAGCGCCGGCCCGATGAGTTTGCCGCCTACGTACGCCAGCAGGCGCAGGCCTGGGGTCCTGTGGTCGTGGCAACCGGGGCGACGCTGTCATGAGCGCGCGCATCCAGGTAGTGCTGTTCGGGCCCGAAGGACGCGGCAGCTTCAATGAAGCCGGGCATGCCGGCGCCATGCGCGCACGCAATGCCGGCCACGACGTGGCGGTGACGTGGATTGCCGATCCGGATCCGCAGGCGCGCGCAGCAGCGCTGCTGGCGCTGTGCCAGACCGGCCCGGACCTGATCGTTGCGCATGGCGGACAGGGGGACTATCCCGTTTCTGTTGCCGCGGCTCGCCATCCCGCCCGGCGCTTCGTGGTCACGCAGGGCAGCGTGCTGTGCGCCAACACCGCGAGCTATGAGGTGCTGCAGGAACAGTCCGCCTTCCTTGCCGGCGTGCTGGCGGCGACGGATTCGCGCACCGGCGTGGTCGCCCATCTGTCGGGCGAAAAGGTGCGCCCCGGGCTGAAGGGGCGCGCGGCGTTTCTCCATGGCGTGCGCAGCGTAGTGCCTGGCCTGCCGGCACTCACGACCTTCTGCGGCAACCAGCACGATCCGGCGTTGGCCGGCGACGCGGTTGCCGCGCAGGTCCGCGCCGGCGCAGATATCGTCTTTGCGATGATCGACGGCGGCCGCGACGGTGCCATCGCCGCCTGCCGCGCCGCGGGCATCCGCCAGATCGGCAACGTGGTCGACTGGACCAGCAGGCATCCCGATGTCGTCCTGGCTTCCGCGGTGGCCGACAGCGGCTTGTGCGTCGAGCAGGCGATCGGGGATTTCGAACGGGACCAAATTGCGTGGGGAACCACCCGCAGCTTCGGGCTGGAAGCGCCGGCGGCCGTCCGCCTTGCCCTGGGCCGCGATGTCAGCCAGGCCGCGCGCGCGGCGCTCGACCACTGGAGCCAGCGGTTGCTCGATGGCGGCGTGTCCGTGGCGCAGAGCTATGACGGGCCGGAGTTTGCGGTGGTGGGCACGCCCACGGTTGCTTAGCCGCGCCGGACGGGAGGCACGGCAGCATCATGCCAGCACCGGCAAGCCGGCCTCCCGTTCCCACTCCACGCAATTCCTGCCCTTGTTCTTGGCCGCATACAGCACGTTATCCGCGCGCATCAGCAGGGCTTCCAGGTCTTCGCCGGGCCGCAGCGTGGCCACGCCAAAGCTGGCGGTCACCGTGTGCATGCCCGGCAGGACGTCCATTTCCGTGCTCTCCAGCGTCTGGCGCAAGCGTTCGGCCAGGTGCAAGGCTGCATCGGGCGGGGTATCGGGCAACAGCACGACGAACTCCTCGCCGCCCAGGCGCGCGGCGATATCGCGCCGCCGGATGCCGGCGGCGATGATCCGGCCGATTTGCGCCAGCACCGCGTCGCCGGCGCTGTGGCCGTAATTGTCGTTGATGCACTTGAAGAAATCGAGATCGCACAGCAGCACGCTCAGCGGCTTGCCCTGAGGTGGCGGGATTTCCCGCGCGGCCAGCGCCTCCAGGCTGCGGCGCGTGTGCAGCTGCGTCAGCGGATCGGTGTCGCGTTCATGCCGCAGGCCGTCGATCACGTCCAGCGTGGTCGCCGCCAGCAGCGCCAGCGCCAGCGTGAGCAGCAGCAATGCCATGGTGACCTGCAGCCACAGCCAGTAGGCCGAGCGGGTGAGGGCGGCAGCGTCCTGTCCGATGACCGGAGCAATGGTCAGCACCGTGCGCGGCAGGAAATGGAGGGCAAACAGCAGGAAGACCCAGAACAGCACCTGGTCCGCGGTGCTGCCTGTGCGCAGGCGGGCCAGCGGCGCGATGCCCAGCAGCAGGATCAGCGCGATGCCGACATTCAGGATGTAGATGCGGGCGACCAGCTGGGGTTGCATGAAATCAAACCAGGCAAGCGCAGCAAACAGGGCCAGCGGCAGCGACACCAGCGCGCAGGTATCGACGCGCGCGCCGATGCGCGCCAGCATGCCACGCAGCATCAGCACGGCGCTGCCCAGGTAGAGCGCACCGGTGACGGTGGCGTTGCCGCCGCCGTTGCGCGGCTGCCAGATGATCTGCAAGGTGATGGCAACCGCGTACAGCAAATAGCAGGCACCTAGCTCCAGCAGGTAGTGCCGCGTGCGCTCATGGTTCCAGGCCAGCAGGAAGCAGAGCGAAAGCAGGATGGCCATGGCGGGATTGACCAGGGCCAGGAATTGACCAGTATCGTGCAACACGGAGAGTCCCCAGTTTTTATGGTTCTCTGGCAGGGACGGGTGCCCGCGTGCGAAGCGCCGTGAACAGGGCGTAAGCCAGGGAACATCGAGGGCGGTACGCGCCCGCGGCGCGGGTCGCGGGGTCGCGGGGCCGCGGCCCGCTGACAGCTGAGTGGTGGCCGCCCGTAACAAATTGTTTCTGTCAGGACCCATTCTAGTCACGGGTGGCGTCGGCGGCTCCCCCCCAATGGGTGCCAACCGGCAAACAATTGTGAACAATCTGTCAGGGCGCGAATGCCCCGTCGGTCAAATCGAGCGCCAGCGCATGGACGGCGGATGCCGCAGTTGTCCGCATTTGTGACTAATCTGGTAGATGCTGTCCGGATCCTCCGGCAGTTCGGTTTTCCCGTACGCAAGGAGATCACGATGAAGACCAAGAAAGCGATGCCGGCACTGTTGCTGGCGGCAAGCGTGCTGGCGGCGCCGTTTGCGATGGCGCAGGGTGGTGCCAAGTCCAAGCCGATGGCAGATCCCATGGCCGCCTCCGCGCCGGCGGCGCAGAACTCGCCTTATATGCAGGTGCAGCAGTGGAAGAAGGGTGACCGGCTGCCCACCGAGTTCAGGGACCGCCAGTATGTGATCGACGACTACAAGCAATACAACCTGCCCGCGCCGCGCAAGGGCACGCGCTGGGTCGGGATTGGCGCGGAATATTACCTGGTGGCGCCCAACGGTGTGGTCCAGCAGGTTGGATCGGGGTCCTGACCCGGCCTGCTGCGGCGACGACCGCGGGAAAAATAAACAAAGCCGCCGCGCCTGGGCGCGTGGCGGCTCTTCTTTGCGATCGGTCTCAGATACCCAGGATCTTTTTCGCTTCGAGCAGCGATTTCATCGATTCGTCATGCTTGCCGGCCTTGTGATAGGCCTCGCCGTCGGCGCGCAGCTTGGCAACCTTGGCGGAATTTTCCGGCGACAGCGCCGGCTTGGTCGACAGTTTGGCGTCGATGGCCTTCATCTCGTTGGGGCAGTTATGGGCCAGCGCCAGGCCGGGGGCGCTGGCCAGCAGCAGTGCCGTAAGGACTAGGACAGATTTGCGCACGATGGCCTCCGCGAGGACGCTGTTGGGATTTCCAGCATAGTCCATCGCCGCGCCATGCTGCGCCTGGCCGTTTGCCGGTGCCGCGCATATTCCCCCACGAAGGGGTAAATGGCGATTATTCGTTTCTCCTTTGAACAGCCCGGAGCCACGCTATCCCATCCGCAACTCAACCGTTCGGGCGAGATATTGCCGGTATTTTTTGGCCGCACCGGCGCGCACGGATGCGGTCGTGTGGTGCTTGAATTCGCCCGCTCTGAATCGGGCCAGGTGCCCGCCGTGTTACCGCCAGGCGCGGCAATCCGGGTATTTTCATAATTATTATCCCGAGTCATCCGGGATTTCAAACGGGCGTTGACGCTATTAGGACGGGGCAGTTTTTCGCCGCTCCGGAAACGCGCTTCATTAATGAAACAGCCCGTGCAAATGCACGATTTATCGGAATCACCGCGATCTCTAGATTGAACTCACCCGGCACAGATCCGGGCATGCCATTCATGAGAAACCGGGGGGCTTCCATCGTGCAACGCATTGACCTGAAACTCGCGGCGATCCCGCTCGCCTGCCTCGCTATCCTGCTCGCAGGATGCGGTGGCGGTGGCGGCGATTCCGCGCCAGCCAGCGCCGCGCCATCCGCCAGCGCGGCCGGCCCGGCCGGCGCGAACGGCAAGACCATCCTGTCCGGCGCCAATGCGCCCGCGGCGGACGTTGGCACGGACGGCGACTTCTACCTCAATGCCTTGACCTCGACGCTCTACGGACCCAAGGCTGACGGGGCCTGGCCTGCCGGCGTGTCGCTGGTCGGCCCGCAAGGCGTGGCCGGGGCGCCCGGCGCCGTGCTGCTGCACGGCGCGGCAGATCCCACCGCTGCCGATGGCAGCAAAGGCAGCTTCTACCTCAATACGGCCACCAATACGCTGTTCGGCCCGAAGACGGCCGAGGGCTGGCCGGCCGGGGTCTCCGTGGTTGGCCTGACTGGTCCGGTCGGGGCGCAAGGTCCGCAGGGCGAGAAGGGCGAGAAGGGCGACACCGGTGAAACTGGCGCCACCGGCCCCCAGGGCCAGCAAGGAGAGACAGGCGCCGGCGCGACGATCTATACCGCCAACTTTGCTGTGTACGACTCGCCGGATGGCAATGGCACCTATGTCATGACCGGCACCGCGCTGGACCGGCAAAGCAACGATCCGAATTTCGGCGCTGTGATGCCGGTGGGCTGCAGCGGCGGCCTGACCCTGAACGCGAGCCTGGCGGGCCCGGTGCCCGATGACGAGGTCAAGTACACCCTGGCGGCATACCGTGTCGCCAGCGGCGCGGCGCTGGAAACGATCTCCCCGCTTGCCATCACCGATGCGTCCGCCTGTTCGCTCGGCGCCACCGTGCGGACCTGCTCGGCGCCGGCCACGACGGCGGTGGCGGCCAACGACATTGTCCAGGTGCAGGTCAGTGGCAACCGCAACTTCAAATGGGGCGGCGGGCTGTACGTCAACCTCTCCTGCAAGAGCAGCAGCTGATCCATGCGGCGGCCACCCGGCCGCCACCGACCCTCTGCCAGGGCTACGAGCACGGCCGCGCGCCCGCCGCGCCCGCTCCCTGGTTTTCCTGCACGCCTTCCAGTGTTATTTTGGAGGGCGGCTTTTTTTTCCGCGCTGTTCCCGATCGTCCCGGACACCGACCAGGCCTGCCGCTGCGCATGGAAACCTCCGCCGAACACTATTCGCTGGCCCTGCTGTGCGCCGCCGTCCTGACCGTGACCGTGGTCGGCATCCACTACGAGGCACTGCGGCTGCTGTCAGCGATACACCCCCGGCGCTGGAGCGGGCGCATGAACATCGGCGTGCTGATCGTCTGCATCATCGTGGTCCATTGCCTGGAAGCGCTGGTGTTCGCGCTGGGTTTCTGGTTCGCCGACGGGGTGCTGGGCCTGGGCGGACTGACCGCGATGGGCGTTTCCAGCGTGTCCGGCGTCCACACGCAGCCAGGCGCGCTGGTCTACGCCTACTTTGCGCTGGAGACCTTCACCACGCAGAGCCTGGGCGACATCGTCCCGGTGGGCGCCAGCCGCCTGATCGCCAGCATCGAGCCGCTGGTCGGCCTGATCCTGATCGGCTGGTCCACCTCGTTCACCTATGTCATGATGCGCCGCGACTGGGAGCTCGAGCGGGACGAAGGAGGCGGGCGTCGCGCGCCCTAGCGGAATCTCCGCGCCACAGCTTGCTGTTGGCCGTATTGTCCTGTGGCCCAACCACGGGCCGCTCCCGCCGCCGGTCCGGCAACCGATACGGCTGCTGCCGCCGATGCGCCCGACATGACCATCTGGGACGGTCCGCCCGGACCCGGCGAGCACGCGCTGACCGTGCATGTCTGGACCCCGGTCGGGTCCGCCCGCGGCGAAGCGCGCCGCCAGCCGCTGGTCGACCGCTATATCGCCGCGGTGGACCGCGACGGCGTGATCTCCACCGGCCATGCCGCGCTGGAATCGCCCGAGGGCATCTATATCAGCCTGTACCCGGCCGAGGAGATCGACCGCTCGCCCGACGAATTCACCCGCATCCTGCGCGCCACCCGCGAAAACGACGTGGGCGGCAAGTTCCAGCCGGATTACCAGACCGAATCGCGCGCCTGGTGCCCGTCGACCGTGGGCATCCGCAACTATGACCCCGGGCGCCTGGGCCGCTTCTGGAACGCCTACCGCCAGAACACCATCTACAACCTGACCCACCGCAACTGTTCCAGCACCGTCTCGCACGCGCTGGAAGCGGCGCTGGAAGGCGCGTCGGCCCGGGTCTGGCGCGAGGCCAGGGGCTGGCGGCCGCTCTGGCGCCTGCTGACCAAGCCGGAGTTGTGGGTGGCGGCGCAGATCGGCAAGCGCGCCAAGACCATGGCCTGGACGCCCGGCCTGACGCTGGACTACGCGCGCGCGCTCAGCATGCTGGCCGATCCGCGGCCGTCCGGCTGGGCCAGCATGACCCGGCTGGCGCTGGGGCAGATGCGGCGCCGGCGCCAGGACTGGCGCGAGGCGGCGCGTACCCAGGCAGGCGCAGGTGGCATCGACGCCGCAAATGCCGGAAATGCCGGTAGTGTCAGACAGGCCGCGAACGATTAAGCTGGCAGCCTTTGCATAAATTCATCGAGCCACAGGAGAGAAGTCATGCCGAGCCAGCGAACCCTGACCCGCATTGCCGCCATCGCCGCCCTGGCGATGGCCTGCAGCGCGCATGCGCAGAGGCCGGACGGGGACAGCGCTGCCGCCGCCGCCATCAACGAAGCGGTGCAGCAGGGCACCACGCCCTACCGTCCCGACCCGGCCGCGACGCCGGGCAGCATCCAGTCGGACGAATGCCGCGCCCTGGCCGCGCAGATCGCCGAAGCACCCAAGCGCGAATACCGTGCCACCCAGCCGGCCATCGAGACCGCGCAGGGCCGCATGATTCCGGAACTGGAGCGTGACCGGCCGAAGAGGTCGCTGCAGCAGGCGTACCGGGAGAAGTGCACGCAGTAGTGATGAGTGACTGGGGGCCACCCTCACTCGCGCCCCGCCACCACATACGCCCCGGTCCGGTGGAGCTCGCCCTCGGCTTGTTCCAGCGCGCGGATCGCGCCCTTGCCCTTGCGCGCCAGCAGTTGCTCGACCAGGGCCTCGACCACGGCCACGCCGGCGGTGACTGACGGGAAGAACGACGGGCTTTCCACCGAGAACAGCAACGTGCAGTCCGCCGCCAGCGCGATCGGCGCGACCGTGCTGTCGGTCAGCGCGATCACCTTGCAGCCGCACTCGCGCGCGGCGGCGGCGACGCGGATGCTTTCCTGCGAGTAGGGGGCGAAGCTGACCACCAGCACCGCATCCTTGGGCGCCAGGCCGCGCAGCTCCATCTCCAGCGTGCCGGCATCGGCGCGGATCAGGTGCACCGTGCCGCGGAACAGCCGGTAGACATAGTGGAAGGTGAACGCGATCGGAAAGCACGAGCGGAAACCCGCCACATGCACGCACGCCGCATGCGACAGCAGTTCCGCCGCTTGCTGCAGCGTCTTCTCGTTGTTGGCGGCGATCATGTCCAGGTTGTGGTGCTGCGCGTCCAGCATCTCGCCCAGCATGCGGCTGGAGCTGCTTTCACGCACCACCTTGCGCGCGCGGCGCGCGTACGGCTGGCTGCCGCCGCGCAGCGCATCGACGAACAGTTCACGCAGCCCCTGCCAGCCCTCGAAGCCGAGATGCTGCGACAGCCGCACCAGGGTGGCAGGCTGCACCCCGGCACTGGCCGCGATCTTGCGCATCGACAGCACCGGCACGTCCTGCGGATGGTCGAGCAGGTAGCGCGCGCCGCCCTGGAACTGCGTGCTGAGCGTGGGGAAGTTGCTGCGCAGCAGCGCCAGCAGGGCGTCCAGGTCCTGCGGCGGCGCTTGCGGCGATGGGGTAGGGCTGTCGGGCGGCATGGGCATTCCGGATTCGGTGTTTGTAACGATTGTTGCACAGGTGCGCCCGCGCGCGCATCGGGCCGGTCGAACAGGGCGGGTCAGGGTTCCCCCTCACTGACGGTTAACGTCTGCATATGCCTTGGCTGTATGTCCTGAGCAGGTCTCGTAACATCACTGTCTGTTCGCTACAACGCCGGTCGGCCGGCATCATATTTTCCTTACCCGCTTAGCAGATCGTGACTTACACTCCGCGCCATAACCTCCGGAATTGGTCATCCGGAACATAATTGGTATCGGAGCGCGGCATGGGACATAGAAGCCCGGCAGTGCGACACGGCGGGAGGGTCAACCCGTCGTTTCGGGTCATTGGGGAAGTTGGGGCAACCGGCAATCCGTGCCGGGGCTGGCGCCTGCGCGGCGCCAGGGCAGCGCATGGCTTCACGCTGATCGAGGTGATGATCACCGTGGCGGTCATTGCCATTCTTGCCGCCGTCGCCATTCCAAATTACAGCCGTCACGTCGTGCGCTCGCACCGGGCCGCGATCGAGTCCTTCATGCTGGAGGTCTCGAGCGCCCAGGAGCGCTACCTGGTCGACAACCGCGCCTATGCCGCCAATCTGGGCGCGCTGGGCATGTCGGTGCCGGCCGCGCAGGCAACGCGCTACGACGTCGCCGTGACGCCGAACGCGGCGCTGCCGCCCGGCTACAGCATCGTGGCCACGCCCAAGGGCAGCCAGCTCGCCGGCGACGCCGACTGCGGCTCGCTGACGCTGACCAGTGCCGGCGCGAAATCCGCGTCTGGTTCAGGCACCGACTGCTGGAACTGACCATGCGGCGCGCCACGTTCCCGCCGTCTTCGCCCGGCCGGCCCACCCGCCGCGGCTTCACCCTGGTCGAACTGCTGTGCGCCATGTCGGTGCTGGCGATCCTCGCGGTCGCGGCGGCGCCGTCGTTCTCTTCACTGATCGCCAACCAGCGCGTGCGCGGCGCCTCACATGACCTGACCTCGGCACTGCTGCTGGCGCGCAGCGAGGCAGTCAAGCGCAATGCCACGGTCACGCTGGCAGCCACCGGCGCCGCATGGACTGCCGGTTGGGCAGTCACCGCAGGCGCCGAGACGGTGCGCAGCTTCGGGCCCTACGGCGGCCTGACCATCACGCCCAGCGCTGCCGGGGCCCTTGCGCTTGGCAACGACGGCCGCCTCACGGGCGCGGCCATGACTTTCGAAGTGGCGCCCAACGGCGATACGGCAGCGGCGTCGCGCGTCTGCGTGCAGGTCAGCGAGACAGGCCGCGTCGCTTCCGACACGGGAGCCTGCTCATGAAGCAAAGAATTCCGCGGCTGCGGCCGAGCATGCCTGTCCGCCGCACGCAGCGCGGCTTCCTGCTGATCGAGGTGCTGGTGGCGGCAGTGATCCTGCTGGTCGCGCTGCTCGGCACCGCCGGGCTGGTGGCGCGCTCGGGCCAGACCGAGATGGAGTCCTACCAGCGCGTGCAGGCGCTGGCGCTGCTGCAGGACATGGTTGCGCGCCTCAACGCCAACCGCCAGGTGGCATCGTGCTATGCCAACGGCGCGACCGGCATGCAGCTGGGCAACGCGGCGGCGCCGCCGGCGGCGTGCACGCAGGGCACCGCCGCGCAGAAGGCTACCGCCGATGCGGACCTGCAGGCCTGGAACACCGCGCTGCTGGGTAGTGCCGAGATGCGCCTGGGGGCCAGCGCCGCTGATGCCGCCCAGGCCGTCGGCGCCATGATCGGCGCGCGCGGCTGCATCGAGACCGTCGACGCCGTCAACAATATCTACCGCATCACCGTGGCCTGGCAGGGCCTGGCCACCACCGGCGCGCCCGCGCTGGGCTGCGGCAAGGGCCAGTACGGCAACGATGCCTATCGCCGCGCGGTCAGCACGCAGATCCGTATCGGCACCCTGGGAACCGTGTCATGAGCCCCCTGCGCCTGTCCGCGCGCCGCCTGCGCCGCCAGCGCGGCATCTCGCTGGTCGAGCTGATGATCGGCATCACCATCGGCCTGGTGCTGCTGACCGCGCTGGCGAGCCTGTACCTTGCCAACAGCCTGTCGCGCACCGAATTCACCAAGTCTGCCGAGCAGGTCGAGAACGGCCGCTACGCGCTGGAGCAGATCCGGCGCGAAGTGGAGCTGGCGGGGTTCTTCGGCGTCGGCAACATTGCACGCAGCACCAAGGCCGCGGATCCGGCGCTGTGCGCGACGGATGCAGCCGCCCTTGGCTTCTCGCCTGCTGCCGAAACCGTGCCGGTGGCGCTGACCGGCTATGCGCCGGGCGTGGCGGCACCATGCCTGCCGGACCTGGCGCCGACTTCCGAGGTGCTGGTGATTCGGCGCGTGTCGACCACGGCGGTTGCCGCCCCGGCACCGGGCGTGCCCTACCTGCAGGTATCGGCCTGTTCGCAGGACACGCAGACCTTTGTCTTCGATGCCAGCGGCGCGGCGGCCTTCGGGCTGCGCACCAAGGCCTGCGATCCGGCCCAGCCGGCTGAACTGCGCCGCGCCATGGTGCGCATCTTCTACCTGGCCGGCTGCGACCGCTGCAGCAACGGCGGCGACGGCATCCCCACGCTGAAGATGGCCGAACTGGTCAACGGTGCGTTCCAGTCGCGCTCGGTCGCGCAGGGGGTGCAAGACATGCATGTGCTGTACGGTGTCGACCAGGACAGCAACGGCTCGGCCGACTGCTACGTGTCCGATCCCCGCGCGAACAACAGCGCCGTCTGCACCGCCGTTCCCGGCTATGACTGGGGCGTGGTGCTCAACAACCTGGCCAATGTCACCACGGTGCGCGTGCACCTGCTGGCGCGCACGCTGAAGCCCTCGGGCGGGCATTCAGACAACCGCACCTATGACCTCGGCCGCGCGGCGGCCGCAGGCCCGTTCAATGACGGCTACAAGCGCCACGTCTACGCCCAGGTGGCGCGGCTGGTCAATGTGGCCGGGCTGCGCGAGCAATAACGCCATACCGATTCAACACAGCGAAGAGCGAGCAATGATGAAGTCAACGGGCAGGCCGCTGCGCCGCAGGCAATCCGGGGTCACGCTGGTGGTGACGCTGGTGTTCATGGTGCTGTTCCTGCTGGTCGCCGTGGCCATGGTCAATTCGGGGCTGGTCAACGTCAAGGTGGCGGGCAACCAGCAGCACAGCGCCGAAGCACGCGACGTGGCGCAGCAGGCGATCGAGCAGGTGATCAGCGACGACTTCACCAAGGCGCCGGTTGCGGTGGATGTGCCGGTGGACGTGACGGGTGACGGCAAGGCGGATTACATCGCGCAGGTGGCGGCACCGACCTGCGTGACCAGCAAGCCAGTGGCCAAGGTGATCGATCCGGAAAAGCACCCGGAGGATGCCGAATGCACGCTGGGCAGCAGCACCGGCAATGGCAACCTGGTCATGGGCGCAAGCGGTGTCAGTGCGATCAGTTCGCTTTGCAACGATACGCAGTGGGATGTAGCAGCCACCGTCAATGACGTCAATACAACCGGCGCCGTCGCGACGGTGCACCAGGGCGTTGCGGTGCGCACGCTGTATGGCTCCACTTGCCCCTGAAGTCTCGGGCCAGATCCGGATCTTGAAAGGAAGAACCAGCATGTCCATGCCCGCTCGCCGGCTTCGCGCTTCCGCTGCCTGTGCCACAGCCCTGCTCGGGCTGGCTGCCGCGCCCGCGGCGATAGCCGAAGACATCGACCTGTTCACCGGCCTGCAGGCCAACTCCGGGTCGCGTCCCAACGTGCTGCTGATACTCGACAACGCATCGGCGTGGAATGCCAATGCCCAGGTCGATTGCGAAATGCAGAACGTGGTGAGCGCCAACAACGATAACAGCAACGTCGGCGCAGAGCAGTGCGCACTGTACAAGGCGGTGTCGGACCTGATCAATGATGACAAGACGAACGGCAAGATCAACCTTGGCGTGATGATGTTCGGGCAGGGCACCAATACGGGTGGCCAGTTCCGCTTCCCGAAGGTGACGCCGCCCACCGCGCCGTCCGGGCTGGTGCTGATGGAGAAAGGTGCGGGCGGACAGGACATGCTCGACTACATCAAGACCATCGACCGTACCAAGGACAGTGCCAACAACTCGCAGGTCGGCGGCGCCATGCAGGAGGCATGGGCCTTCTTCTCCGGCAAGACGGGATTGTCCGGCACCACATACAAGTCGCCGATCACCAACCCGTGCCAGAAGAACTTCATCATCTACATTGCCAACGCGCTCAACAACGGCAAGCCGCAGGACTCCGGCCAGGATGCCTACAACAAGCTCAAGGAGGCGGGCGCCACCACCGCGCAGCTCACTCCGATCCCGCTGCCCAAGGGCAACAACATCGACAACTGGGGCGATGAGTGGGCGCGCTTCCTGAACGACCTGGACCTGAACGCCGCCAACAACGCGGGCTCGACCACGGCGACGCGCCAGAACATCATTACCTACACCATCGGCGTCACTGACGGCAGTCAGCAAAGCCAGGACTACCTGCAGTTCGTCACCAGCATGGCCCAGAAGGGCGGGGGCGGCAACTTTACAGTCCGGGCCGGAGATGACGACGCGCTTTCGAAGGCGCTGAAGGACATCTTCAACGAGATGCAGGCGGTCAACAACGTATTTGCCTCGGTCAGCCTGCCGGTCAGCGTGAACGGGCAGGGTTCGTACCTGAACCAGGTCTATATCGGCATGTTCCGCCCGGACGGTAAGGCCCGTCCGCGCTGGGTGGGCAACCTCAAACAGTACAAGCTGGGCTATGACAGCAACGGCAATCTGGTGATGCTCGACGCCGGGGTGCAAGGCGCGATCGACCAGCCCCCGAAGAATGCGGTTAGCAACGCGGGGACCGGGTTTATATCGCCCAATGCCCGCAGCTACTGGACCGAGGATCCGCCGAAGGCGGTGGGCAGCTCCAGTATCGTGACGGACTGGCCCTCGGACGGGTTCTGGAAGAATGCCTCGTCGCTGCTGCGCAATGCCAAGGATTCACCCGACGGCGAGGTCGTCGAGAAGGGCGGCGCAGGAGAAATGCTGCGCGCAGACTACCTGACCAGTCAGGCCGGGCGCCGGCTGCTGACCTGCGCCGACGCGAAATGCAGCAAGGGGACCGCGCTGGCGAATTTCGATACCGCCAACAAGGCCCTCACCGAGGGCAACGGTCCGTCGCTGCTGAAGACCACTGCCGCGGATGTGGCCAATATGATCAGTTGGGTGCGCGGCAAGGACGTCTTCGCCACGCTGACCGGCACCGACCCCAAGAAAGAGGCGGAGCCCGGCCCCGGCGGCAACGTCACGGTGCGCGGCTCGATCCACGGCGACGTGCTGCATTCGCGCCCGGTGGTGGTCGACTACGGCGGCACCACTGGCGTAGTGGTTTTCTACGGTGCCAATGACGGTGTGTTCCATGCCGTCAACGGTAACCGCACTGCAGCCATTTCCACCACCGCGGGCACGGTGCGCGCGGGCGGTGAACTGTGGGGCTTCATCGCTCCCGAGTTCTACGGCAAGCTGGCGCGGATCTATAGCAACGCTCCCGAGGTGCGGCTGACGGGCAGCCCCCAGGACACCGCCGAGGTCCAGTTTGTTCCACGCGACTATTTCTTCGACGGCACCACGACGGTCTACCAGGACCTGAGCACCCCGGCCACGCCCCAGGTAAAGATCTACCTGACAGCACGGCGCGGCGGTCGCCTGATTTATGCATTGGACGTCAAGGATCCGGCAAAGCCGGAGTACCTTTGGAGCAAGACCAACGCCGACATCCCTGAACTGGGGCAGACCTGGTCGCAGCCGCGGGTGATGCGCGTGCGCGGCTACCCGACGCCTGTGCTGATCATGGGTGCGGGCTACGACCCCGATGGCGAGGATACCGACCCAGCGCTCAATGGCATCGCCACGGCGACGAACAAGCAAGGCCGCGGCGTGATCGTGCTCGACGCCGGGACGGGCGACGTGGTCTGGGCAGCCCTGGCCAATTGCGCTGGCATCAGCACGGGCACCTGCGTCACCATCAACAGCCGCGCGATTCCTTCCGACGTTGCCGTGGTGGACCGCAATGGTGATGGCTATGCCGAAAAGGCTTATGTCGGCGACGTCGGCGGCAATGTCTGGCGTATCGACTTCGGATCGACGGATACGGATACTCCGTCGACGTGGACGGTCGGCAAGCTCGCGCAATTGGGCGGCGCAGTGGACACCAACGAGGCGCGCAAGTTTCTCTATCCGCCCGATGTCGTCGCGACCGGCAAGTACGACGCGGTGATGATCGCCTCGGGCGACCGCGAAAAGCCGCTGTACTCGCTGAGCCAGACCCCTGGCGCGGCGCAGAACGTGCAGAACCGCTTCTTCATGGTCAAAGACCCGAACGTCGATGGGAGGCTGCCTTCGACCTGGACGGCGGTCAAGGCGGCCGATCTTGTCGATGCGACCAACGTGGCCTACCGCGATTCGGCGGTGGCTAGCGGCTTCTACTTGTCGCTGGAATTCGGCGAGAAGGCGGTCAATGCGCCGCTGACCGTGGCGGGCTACACGTACTTCGGCACCAACACGCCTTCCAAGGTCGAGCCCGGAGCCTGCTACCCCGACCTGGGCGTTGCGCGGGGCTACGCGGTGTCATTCCTGAGCGGGCTTGGCATGAACAACGGGCCGCGGTTTGTCAGGTTCGACAACGGCGGGCTGCCGCCGTCGCCGGTGTTCGGCATGGTGTCGGTCACGCAGACCGACGGATCGACCCGGCTGGTCCCGGTGCTGATCGGGGGCGGCAAGGCTGGTGCCTCGGGCGGCGACGACAAGTCATCGCTGGGCGGCCAGGAGGTGAAGCCCGCCAGCACCGGCAAGCGCAAGCGCACCTACTGGCACACGCAGAGCGACAAGACCTAGCCAGCCGCCATCACCGCGGTGCTGCCGCCACAGCGCCGCCTTCCTCCTCCCACCACCCACCCCCCAACGCCTGCAGCAGCGCGGCCGAATCCGCCAGCCGGTCGGCGCGCGCCTGCGCCAGTTCCAGCGACGCCTGGCGCGACTGCCGTTCGGCATCCAGCACCGTCAGCTGGCTGACGCCGCCGAGCTGGTACTGCTCCGACACCACCGCCAGCGTATCGCGCGCCTGCCGCGCGCTGTCGGCGCGTTCGCGCAGCGCGGCGGCATCGGTTTCGAGTGCGCGCAGCGAATCGGCCACGTTCTGCAGGCCCTGCAGCACGGCTTGCCGATACGCGGCCAGCGACTGCTCATAAGCCGCCTCCGCCGCACGTTTGCGTGCCTGCAGCTCGCCGCCGCGGAATACAGGCTGCACCAGCCCCGCGGCCAGGCTCCATACGTTCAGGCTGCTGAACAGGTCGCGCGCCGCGGTGGCCTGCGTGCCGCCGCTGGCGCTCAGCGTGATCTGCGGATAGAGGTTGGCGGTGGCCACGCCGATATTGGCCGAGGCCTGGTGCAGCAGGGCCTCGGCCGCGCGGATATCGGGACGGCGGCGTGCCAGCGTGGCCGGCAGGCTGACCGGCAGCGTGTCGGGCAGGTGCAGGTCGTCGAGGCGGAATTCGGGCAGCGTGGCCGAGGCCGGGGTCTGGCCCGTGTACACCGCGAGCTGGTGCCGCGTGGCATCGAGCTGGCGCTGCAGGGCCGGCACCAGGGCCTGGGCTTGCGCAAGCTCCGCGCGCTGGCGCTGCACGTCGACGCGCGCGACGCCGCCCGCGCGCAGGCGTTCCTCGGTGATGCCAAGCTGGCGCTGCTGGGCCGCCGCCACGGCGGCGGTATCGGCCAGTTGCGCGCGCAGGCCGGCTTCGCGGATGGCCGCGGTGGCCACGTTGGCGGCCAGCGCCAGGCGCGCGGCTTCCAGTTCATAGCGCTGGTAGTCCACCGCTGCCTGCAGTCCTTCCAGTTCGCGCCGCTGGCCGCCGAACAGGTCGAGCACGTACGACACCTGCACCGTGGCGCCGTAAAGCGTGAACGGGCCCGGGCTGGGGATCGCGGTGATGCCCAGGGACTGGAAGTCGACCTGCTGGCGCGTGGTGTTCAGTTTTGCGTCGACGGCGGGCCAGCGCGTCGCGCCGGTGCGCGCGGCCAGGTTCTCCTGCGCCTCGCGCAGCCGGGCGCGCGCCTGCGCCAGCGTCGGGCTGGCATCCAGCGCGCTGCGGATGGTGGCGTCCAGCGCCGGGCTGCGGAACAGCGTCCACCACTGCGCGGGCACGTCAGCGCCGGCGGCCAGGGTTTGCGCGTGGGATTGCCCGGCGGCGTCGGCGCTGTCGGCCGCGACGGTTGCCACCGGCTGCGGTCCCGGCACGTAGCCGGCGTCATCGGGCGGCGCGGGCGCACGGAAGTCGGGGCCGACGGCGCAGCCGCACAACAGTGCCGCGGCGGCAAACAGAGGCGTGAGTCGTTGCATGGCCAACCCCTTCAGTCCAGCGTGCGGCGGTAGAAGCGCACCGCAATTGCCATCACCACCACGATGAACAGCGCCATCGGCCACACATTGGGCCATAGCTCGACCCAGCCGTTGCCCTTGAGCAGGATGCCGCGCACCATGCGGTGGAAATACGTCATCGGCAGGATGTTGCCGATGGCCTGCGCCCAGCCCGGCATGCCGGCGAACGGGAACATGAAGCCGGACAGCAGGATGTTGGGCAGGAAGTAGAAGAACGTCAGCTGCATCGCCTGCAGCTGGTTCTGCGCCAGCGACGACAGCGTGATGCCCACCGTCAGGTTGGCCGCGATAAACAGCAGCGCCGCCAGGTACACCGCGAGCACCGAGCCGACGAACGGCACGCTGAAGATCCAGCGCGCGGCCAGCAGCACGATGGTCGCCTGGATCAGGCCGATGAAGATATAGGGCACGATCTTGCCGGTCATCACCTCGAGCGGCCGCACCGGCGTGGCCAGCAGGTTCTCCATGGTGCCGCGCTCGCGTTCGCGCGTCATGGCCAGGCCGGTCATCATCACCATGGTCATCGTCAGGATCACGCCCATCAGGCCGGGAATGATGTTGTATTGCGTGATGCCTTCCGGGTTGTAGAGCCGCTGCACCTGCACGTCGAAGGGCGGCTTGCCGCCGGCCAGCGGCGCCAGCGATCCCTTCAGGTCATGCGTGGCCACGCGGTAGGGCAGCTGCGGTAGCGCGGCGATGGCCTGGCCGGTGGCGGAGGGATCGGTGGCATCGGCCTCGACCAGCAGCGCGGGCCGTTCGCCGCGCAGCAGACGGCGCGTGAAGTCGGGCGGGATGGTCAGCACGAACTGCACCTCGCCCTTCATCAGCGCCTCGCGCCCGGCCTGTTCGTCCGGCAGCGTGCCGACCAGCTTGAAATACGTCGATTGCTCCATGCTGGCGATGAAGGAACGCGTGAATTCGCTCTGGTCGGCGGCAATCACCGCAGTCGGCAGGTGGCGCGGATCGGTGTTGATGGCAAAGCCGAACAGCAGCAGCTGCATGATCGGCAGCCCGATGATCATGCCGAAGGTGACGCGGTCGCGCCGCAGCTGCAGGAATTCCTTGAGCACGATGCTCCACCAGCGTTGCAACGAGAAGCGCTGTTGCGCGGCCGGGTTGCGGGCGGCGGCTGTCATGACGCCTCCCTGGCCTTGCGGGCTGCCATATTGTCTTCGGCCCCGCTCATCATGTGGATGAACACGTCTTCCAGGCTGGTCTGGGTTTGCTCGACGCGCCGGCCCGGTCCGGCCAGCCGCGCAAGCGTATCAGCCAGCGCCTGCGCATCGCGCCCGGTCACATGCAGCGCGGTGCCGAAGGCCACGGTCTGCTCCACGCCCGGCGCACCCTGCAGCTGCTCGGACAGCGCGGCGAGGTCGTCGCCTTCCACGCTCCAGGTCGACAGCTTCTGGCTGGCCACCACTTCATCGGCGGTGCCCTGCGCCAGCAGCTTGCCGTAGGCGATATAGGCCAGCTTGTGACAGCGCTCGGCCTCGTCCATGTAGTGCGTGCTGACCAGCACCGAGATGCCGCGCGCGGCCAGCTGGTGCAGCTGCTCCCAGAAGTCGCGCCGGGCCTTGGGGTCCACGCCCGCGGTGGGTTCGTCGAGCAGCAGCAGTTCGGGCTCGTGCAGCAGGCACGCCGCCAGCGCCAGCCGCTGCTTCCAGCCGCCAGACAGCGCGCCGGCCAGCTGCGCCGAGCGCGTGGCCAGGCCCAGGTCTTCCAGCGCGCGGTCGACCGCCTCGCGCCGGTTCGGCATGCCGTAAACGCGCGCGACGAAGTCCAGGTTCTCGCGGATCGACAGGTCGTCCCAGTAAGAGAACTTCTGCGTCATGTAGCCGACGCGGCGCTTGATCTCGTCGGACTCGCTGCGGATGTCGTAGCCCAGGCAGGTGCCCTCGCCGGAATCGGGCGTCAGCAGCCCGCACATCATGCGGATCGAGGTGGTCTTGCCGCTGCCGTTGGGGCCGAGGAAGCCGAAGATCTCGCCGCGCGCGACCTGCATGCTGAGGTCGTTGACCACGTGCTTGTCGCCGAAGTGCTTGTTCAGGCCGCGCACGTCGATGGCGAGTGCGGCCGCGCCGCCGTCCGCTCTGGTGTTCATTGCCGCACCACCTCGACGGGCTGGCCCGGCCGCAGCTTGGGCGCATCGGCCGCCGCCGGGCGCGCTTCGACCAGGAACACCAGCTTGCGCCGCGTCTCGTTGCTGTAGATCACCGGCGGCGTGTATTCGGCCTCGTTGGCTACGTAGCTGATGGTGGCCGCCACCGGCGCGGCGCAGCCGTCGCAGCGCACCTGCACCGCCTGGCCGTTGCGCAGCGCGCCCACCACCGTCTCCGGCACATAGAAGCGCACCTTGACGTTGCCCGGTGGCAGCATGCGCACCACGGGGCTGCCCGCCGGCACCCACTCGCCGAGGCGGTAGGGCGTGTCGTAGACCAGCCCCGCCTGGGTCGTGGCCACGGTCTTGCGCGACAGCTTCCACTCGGCCTGCGCCAGCGCCGCGCGCGCGGCCGCCACCTGCGCGGCCTGCGCGGCTTGCTGCGCATCCCGGCCCGGCAGCCGGGCCACGTCGATATCGCGCTGCAGTTCGCGCACGCGGGCGGCGTCGCTGCTGGCCTGTGCGCGCGATTCGTCCAGCTGCGCCTGCGCGATGCCGCCGATCTCATACTGGCGCTGGTCGCGCCGCAAGGCCGCGGCACTGCGCTGCGCCTGGGCCTGTGCCTGCGCCAGCTGGGCGCGGCTGACCTCGACTTCGACCGGGCGCTTGCCGGTCTTCATGTCTTGCAGCTGTGCCTCGGCTGCGCGCAGCTGGTCTTCGGCCTGCTGGCGCGCGGCGCGCTCGTCGTCGGATTCGAGTGCAAACAGCGCGGCGCCCTGGCCGACCTGCTGGCCGCGCTGCACCGACAGCGTGTCGAGGCGCCCGGCGAACGGCGAGGCCACGCTGACGAATTCGCCTTCGACATAGCCTTGCCAGGTGTCGGCGCGTTCACGGCTGCAAGCGGCGAGCAGCAGCACCGCCGCCAGCGTGGCAAGCGCCGCTGCCGGCAGTTGCGGGCGGGTGGGGTG
>NZ_JBYSZW010000047.1:0-65321 GCF_058787575.1 Cupriavidus sp. FW305-3-2-15-C-LB2 | reverse complement strand
GACGTGCTGAACGTGTCGGGCCACCGCATGGGGACGATGGAGATCGAGTCCGCGCTGGTGTCCAACCCGCTGGTGGCCGAAGCCGCCGTGGTGGGCCGCCCCGACGACATGACCGGCGAGGCCATCTGCGCCTTCGTCGTGCTCAAGCGTTCGCGTCCGACTGGCGAAGAGGCCGTCAAGATCGCGACGGAGCTGCGCAACTGGGTCGGCAAGGAGATCGGCCCGATCGCCAAGCCCAAGGACATCCGCTTTGGCGACAACCTGCCCAAGACGCGCTCGGGCAAGATCATGCGGCGCCTGCTGCGGTCGCTGGCCAAGGGAGAGGAGATCACGCAGGACACCTCGACGCTGGAGAATCCGGCTATCCTGGAGCAGCTCAAGCAGGCGCAGTGATCGTCTGGCTTCGGCCCGATCGAGCCCTTGAACCCGCCGCCGCGTTCCCGCGCGCCGGCGGGTTTGTTACGATAGCCCCCCACCGACCACGGACCGTCCCCAATGCCTGAAGCCCAGTCGCGCTTTCGCCGACGGTTGCTGCTGTACTACGGCCTGTTCACGCTAGGGTTGTTCGGCTTCGTCGGCATGATGGGGCTGCTTGAAAAGTCCAATGCCGATGCGCTGTGGCTCGGCTACGTCTTCCTCTTCATCACCATCGCGATCTATGCCTGCATCGGCCTGATCTGCCGCACCTCTGACCTGAACGAGTACTACGTTGCCTCGCGGCGCGTGCCGGCGCTGTTCAACGGCATGGCGATTGCCGCCGACTGGATGAGCGCGGCGTCCTTCATCGGCCTGGCCGGCATCCTGTTTGCCTCGGGCTACGAAGGGCTGGCCTATGTGATGGGCTGGACCGGCGGCTACTGCCTGGTGGCCTTCCTGCTGGCGCCGTACCTACGCAAGTACGGCGGCTACACCATTCCCGATTTCCTCGCGGCGCGCTACGGCAACGGCAAGCCCGGCGGCAACCTGCCAGTGCGCGCGATCGCGGTGCTGGCGGCCTCGCTCTGCTCCTTCGTCTACCTGGTTGCGCAGATCCAGGGCGTGGGGCTGGTGGTGACGCGCTTTATCGGCGTGGAGTTTGCCGTCGGCATCTTCTTCGGGCTGGCCGGCATCCTGGTGTGCTCGTTCCTGGGCGGCATGCGCGCGGTCACATGGACGCAGGTGGCGCAGTACATCATGATGATCGTCGCCTTCCTGGTCACGGTATCGATGATCGCGTGGAAGCATCACCACGAAGCGTTGCCGCAGCTCAGCTACGGCACGCTGCTGTCGCAACTCGACGCGCGCGAGCAGCAACTGGAGCGCGAGCCGGCCGAGCAGGCCGTGCGCGAGTACTACCGGCAGCAGGCCATCCTGCTGCAGGAGCGCATCGCCCGGCTGCCCGATTCCTTTGCCCAGGAGCGCGACGCGCTCGACGCGCGGCTGCAGGACCTGCGCACGCGCAATGCCCCGCTGCGCGACATCAAGTCGCTGGAGCGCGAACGGCTGGAATTCCCGCGCGACCCCGCGGCGGCACAGCAGCAGTGGAACCAGCAGCGGGCAGACGCACTGGCCCGCAGCCGCCATTCGCTGTCATCGACCGAACCCTATCCCGCGGCATCGGAGCAGGAGCGCAAGACCAAGCGGCTGAATTTTGTCCTGCTGGTGTTCTGCCTGATGGTCGGCACCGCCAGCCTGCCGCACATCCTGACGCGGCTCTACACCACCCCGTCGGTCAAGGAAACGCGCAACTCCGTGGCCTGGGCCGTGTTCTTCATCGCCTTGCTGTACGTGTCCGCGCCCACGCTGGCAGCGTTGGTCAAATTCGAGTTCTTCCAGCACCTGGTGGGAACCCCCTACGCCGAATTGCCGCAGTGGGTGGTGCAATGGCGCAAGGTCGATCCACCCGTGTTCGGCATCCGCGATGTCAACGGCGACGGCATCGTGCAATGGGCCGAGATCCTGCTCCAGCCCGACATGATCGTGCTGGCCGCCCCGGAAATTGCCGGCCTGCCATACGTGATCTCCGGCCTGATCGCCGCCGGCGCCCTGGCCGCGGCGCTGTCCACCGCCGACGGCCTGTTGCTGACCATCGCCAATGCGCTCTCGCACGACGTCTTCTATCACATGGTCGACCGCCAGGCGAGCCACCAGCGGCGCGTCACCACCGCCAAGATCGTGTTGCTGGGCGTGGCGCTTTTTGCCTCCTACGTCACATCGCTGCGCCCCGGCAATATCCTCTTCCTGGTCGGCGCCGCGTTCTCGCTGGCCGCCTCCAGCTTCTTTCCGGTACTGGTCCTCGGCATCTTCTGGCGCCGCACCACCGCCGCCGGCGCAGTCGCCGGCATGGCCGCCGGGCTGGGCGTGGCGGTCTACTACATCATCGTCAACTACCCGTTCTTCACCCGCATGACCGGCATCTTCGGCAACCGCTGGTTCGGCGTCGACCCGATCGCCTCCGGCGCCTTCGGTGTGCCGGCGGGCTTCGCCGTGGCCATCATCGTCAGCCTGCTGACGCCACGCAATGCACCGGTGATCGACCGGCTGGTGAGCTACCTGCGCAAGGGGTAGGGCGGATGGGGTTGTCAAGTAAGGGGGGATACGGCGACGAGGCACTGGATTCGCCAGGCAACTCTGCTATAATCTCGGACTTCCCGGAGAGATGGATGAGTGGTTTAAGTCGCACGCCTGGAAAGCGTGTATAGGTTAACAGCCTATCGGGGGTTCGAATCCCCCTCTCTCCGCCAGAACACTATGCAAAGCAAAGCCGCCCGCCTGGGCGGCTTTTTTTGTTTCCAGTCTCTGGTGGCTTCGTATGCCTGAAGGGCCCAAAGAAAAGCCCTCGGCCAGGGTAGGCGAGGGCTGAAGTAGTAGTGGGCGAGTCGCGGGATCGCCCGTGAGCGATGGTCGTATAGGACCTTGTATCGCGCATCCCTCTAAATAGAGGTGTTGCCGCAAGGCGACATGGCTATGCCAGCCATCTCGGCGCCGGATTGGCTGAGCGTGCCAAGCCAGTCGTTCTGTCCGCCAAGTTTTAGTGTCCGTGAGAGGGCTTCCGCCATGTACCCGGTGCCCGGTATCCTCCCGGCCATGACCAAACTCACCTTCCAACTCGAAATCCGCCCCGCCTTGCCCGCAGACGCGCAAGCGGTGGAAGCCATCCTGACCGACACCTACCTCGGCACCTGGAAGCCGCAATTGACAGCCGCCGCGGCAGCTGCTTTTGAACGGCAAGGCAAGACCCGAAGCTACGTCGAAGCGCGCCTGCAAGCATTCCGCGTAGCCTGCGTGGATGGCGTGCCCGCGGCCATGGTGGATTGGGAGAACAACTTTATCTGGGCCCTGCATGTCGGGCGAACATGGCAACGCATGGGGCTGGGCGGGGCGCTGCTGGCCCATGCCGAAGGCGAGATTGCCCGCGCCGGGCATTGCGAGGCGAGGCTGGAGACGGACACATTCAACGTGCAAAGCCGCTCGTTCTACCGGCGCCATGGTTATGCCGAGATCGATTTCTATCCCGACGAAAGCTGGGACAGCGGCTTTACCACTGTGCTGCTGTCGAAAGCGCTGCCGCCAGCCTGAGCCTGCGCGCCGGCGCCGGCTTGGCACGGGTAGCCAACCTCATGCGCAAATTGCATGAACCTGTGTGCCTGCCCGTGAAAGAATCAGGCATCTATTTCGAATCTATGGCACTTGCCCCAATGTCCGAACCCATCGTTCACCTCAACGGCACCCTGACCCCTCTCTCCGAAGCCCGCATCCCCGTCCTCGACCGCGGCTTCATCTTTGGCGATGGCATCTACGAAGTCATCCCTTACTACAACGGCAAGCCATTCCGCGCGGACCAGCATCTGGCCCGCCTGCACCGCAGCCTGGAGGGCATCGGGATTCCCGATCCATACAGCGCCGGGCAGTGGCTGGAGCTGGTCGGCGAGGTGGTCGAGGCCAACGGCCTGTCGGACCAGCTGGTCTACATCCAGGTGTCGCGCGGCGTCGCCAAGCGCACGCATGCGTTTCCGAAGGAGGTCGTGCCGACGGTGCTGATCATGACCAACCCGATGGCGTTGCCGTCGGCGCAGATGCTTGAGCAGGGCGTGGCGTGCGTGACGATGGAGGACCGGCGCTGGCTGAACTGCCAGATCAAGTCGACGTCGCTGCTGGGCAACGTGCTGGCGGCGCAGCATGCGGTGGAGCACGGCGTGATCGAGGCGATCCAGTTCCGGGATGGCTGGCTGACCGAGGCGTCGGCGTCCAATGTGTGGGTGGTGCGCGATGGCCGCGTGATGGCGCCGCCCAAGGACAACCTGATCCTGGAAGGCATCCGCTATGGGTTCATGGAAGAGGTCTGTGCCGCGCTGGGGATTGCGCTGGAGGCGCGCCGCATTGCGAAGGAAGAGGTGTTCGCCGCCGATGAGGTGATGCTGTCGTCGGCCAGCAAGGAGCTGCTGCCGGTGGTGACTATCGATGGCCGCGCCATCGGCAAGGGGGTGCCGGGGCCGGTCTTTGGCCGGCTTTACGCTGCGTACCAGGCTGCCAAGGCTGCGCTTTGAGCTGATTTGCGTGCGTGCTAGGATGCCTCGGGATCGATCGAGGAGTCAGCCATGGCCAAGCGTGAGCGTGGCCGGCGTGCCCTGCAGGACGAGGTGAGCCGGCGCATCCAGCAAATCTATGAAATCGGCGAGGACGGCGCCAAGGTCCGGGTGCCGGCGCCTGTGCCGCACGCGCGCGATGCGCGCGGGCGCAACTGGAATATGACGGGCTTCGGCAATGCGTCCGGCTACGAGGCCAGCATCCGCGCGGTGGTCGACAAGGTGCGCGACGAGTTCGACCTGAGCGACGCGCCGGAGAACCGCGCGCCCAATCCGTTCGGGGACTGAAGCGCCGGCCGTCGTCCTACTCGACCGATACGACGATGGCGACGCGCCGGTTCTCGCTGCGTCCGGCGGCGGTGCGGTTGTCGGCCACTGGGCGGCTCTTGCCCCGTCCGCGAACTTCGATGTTTTCCGGCGCAAAGCCGGCGCCCGCCAGCAGCCTTGCCACCGCTTCGGCGCGCCGCACTGACAGCGACTGGTTGTATTCGGCCGAGCCCGCGTCGTCGGTGTGGCCATCCACGCGCAGGCGCTCGATGCCCGCGCCCTTCAGCGCCCGCCCGAGGCGCTGCACATTGGCGGCGCGCTCAGCGTCGATCAGGTCCTCATTGAATCCGAACAGCAGCTTGTCTGACAAGCCGAGTTCCCAGCCTTCATCGGTCAGGGCGAAGCCTTCCTGCTTCAGCACCGCGACCTGGGCCGGAGACAGCCCGGTGGCGGGCGGCGCGGTCTGGCAGCCGGCCAGCGACAGCCCCGCCAGCACGACGGCGGCGAGCCAGAGTTTCCACAGGGACTTCCAGCAGGGCGGGGTCAGGCGTTCGGGCATGCGGGTTCTCATTGCGTGACGTCCAGGCGCGGCTCGGCGCTTTGCCAAGTGCCGCCGGAGCGCCGCTTGGCGCCGTACATGGCGGCGTCGGCCGCGTGCAGCAGCGCCTGGCTGCCTTGCGCGTGGACAGGGAAGACGGCCAGGCCGATGCTGAGCGACGCCTGCACCGTGCTGCCGTCGGGCAGGTCGATCGGGGCGGACATCGCCTGCAGGATATGCTCGGCGATATGGATGGCGTCGCGCGGCGCGCGCAGCGCTGCGGCCAGCACGGCGAATTCGTCGCCGCCGATGCGTGCCACGGTGTCGCCGGCGCGCAGGCTGGCGCGGATGCGCTGGGCCACGGCCACCAGCACGGCATCGCCGGCGGCATGGCCGTGGCGGTCGTTGATGTTCTTGAAATCGTCACTGTCCAGGTACAGCACGGCCGCGTATTCGTCGTTGGCAGCGGCATGGCGCACAGCGTGCTCCAGCGCTTCGACGAAGGCGGCGCGGTTGAGCAGGCCGGTCAGCGCATCGTGGTTGGCGCGGTGGGCGAGCGAGCGGTTCTCGTGCTGCATCTGGTTCTGCCAGGTCTGCAGTTCGTCCAGCAGGCCGTTGAAGTCCTCGCTGAGGGCATTGAGTTCCGCGATGCTGGCCGGCGGCGTGCGCTGCGCGAAATCGCGCTTGGAACGCACCGCGTGCGCCACGCGCATCAGGTTGCGCAGCGGCTCGACGATCTGCACCAGCAGCCGGCTGGCCAGGCAGTGGGCGCCGACGGCGGTCAGCAGCAGGCAGCCAAGCAGGCCGAGCGCGCCGCGCAGCAGGAAATGCAGCAGGTTGCGGGGATCGCCACTGACGCGCAGCATGCCGACCTGTTGCGTCTGGTGCAGGATCGGTTGTTCCACGACCCCCATGCTCAGCCACTCGCTCAGCACGTGGCGCAAGCCGGTCAGTGGCGCCTGGCCGGGGCGCTGCCATTCGGCCAGCACGTGGTTGCCGTGGTCGTAGACGGTGGCGCGCGCGATGTCCTCGGACGCGGCGATGGCCGCCAGTGTCTCGCCGGTGGCCGCCTGGTCGCGGAATACGACCGGCGCCTCCAGGGTGTAGGCGATCGAGCGGGCCACCAGCCGCACGTTGTGGTCGGCATAGACGCGCAGTGCGGTCAGGCCCAGGGCGGTCAGCGATACCCCGGCAGTAAATACCGCGATCAGCGCCACGCC
Organism: Cupriavidus sp. FW305-3-2-15-C-LB2; assembly: GCF_058787575.1. Taxonomy (NCBI): domain Bacteria; kingdom Pseudomonadati; phylum Pseudomonadota; class Betaproteobacteria; order Burkholderiales; family Burkholderiaceae; genus Cupriavidus; species Cupriavidus sp. FW305-3-2-15-C-LB2. The sequence continues at coordinate 58,731 of NZ_JBYSZW010000047.1, read as the reverse complement.
CAGGTGGATCCGGCGCAGCACGCTGTAGAGGGTGGGGCGGGCGCCGTTGCCGCGCGCCGGCTGGTGGGCGCTCATGACGGCGCTCCCTTGCGGCGGCCCAGCTGCAGCACGCCGGGGTGCACGTGCACGCCGCTGCGGGCGAGCGTGTCGAGGTTGACGCGGAACGAGACCTGCTGGTCGCGGATGTTCAGGCAGAACATGCTGCCGACCTCGCACTCGAAGTCTTCCTCGGCGATCACCAGCACAGGGCGGCCGGTCAGCTCGCCCGACAGCCGCTTGCGGCGGGCTTCGTTCATGGCGCCGATGTAGAGGGCATCGCAGGCCGGATGCAGCATGTCGGCCAGCACGTCGACCTGGCGCGCGCGCACCGGGCGGCCGTTGGCGAGCGTGCCGCCTTCCATCAGCCGCGCGGAGTAGCGGCTGGTGCTGTCCACGCACAGCCGCACCGGGTCGCGCTCAACCGGCCAGCGTGCATACCCCAGCAGGCTGAAGACCACGCGCGCGACCAGGTCGGTGCGCTGCGGCGCGGGCTGCGCCGTCACCGCCGGCGGCAGCATGGCCGGCAGCACCGCCAGCGTCACGGCGAGCAGGGCCGGCAGGGCGCGGCGCAGCAGCGGTGGACGTCGGGTGGAATCGGCACTGGGAAGGGCGCTGGCTGGGGCAGGAGCCATGGTCTGGGAAAGGAGGTTCGGTACGGCCTGTATGGATGGTGGGCTGGCCGCAGCCGCGGTTATTGTCCGGGGGCGGGTTCCGGGCGGTCAAGCGTCCGGCACGGGCGGAATCCGCCCCGGAACCCGCTTGTGCGGGCATGCTTGCGTGGGGCCCGTTTGCGACGCGGCGTGATACGGAATGTTTAACGGTTTTGGGTCGTTTTCCTGAAGTCAGGCGGGAACGCGCGCAGCGCTTCGCCGTGGCGGGCACAACACTTAGAATGGGTCCATCGTCCCCAACGCGCGCCTCGCCGCCGCATGCCGCCATGATTGCCGACCCGCTTTTCCGCTTCCTGCACGTTGCCGGCGTTGCCGTCTGGGTGGGCGGCATGTTCTTCGCCTACCTGTGCCTGCGGCCGGTGGCCGGCACCGTGCTGGAACCGCCGCCGCGGCTGCGGCTCTGGCGCGGCGTGTTTGCCCGCTTCTTCCCGTGGGTATGGGCGGCGGTGATCGCGATCCTGCTGAGCGGTGCGGCGATGATGGCGGCAGTGGGCATGTCCGCTGCCCCACGCAACTGGCACCTGATGATGGGCGTCGGCCTCGTCATGACGGTGATTTTCTGCTACGTGTGGTTTGGGCCGTATCGCGTGCTGGGCCGGGCCGTGGATGCCCAGGACTGGCCGGCCGCCGGTGCCGCGCTGAACCGCATCCGGCAGGCGGTGGGGACCAACCTGGTGCTCGGGCTGGTCAATATCGCCGTGGCCACGCTGGGGCGCTGGCTGGCCTGAGCGGCCCGATGCCCCGGCATGGCCCTGCATCGTCGCGTCACCACCTGGCAATGGGAGAGCCGTTATGCGCGTCATCGCATGTCTTGCCGTCCTTGGCCTTGCAATGGCGGGCGCACCGGCCCGCGCCGAGCAAGGCAATGGCCTGAGCGCTGAATATGAACGCTGCATGGCCAAGGCCATTTCGACTGCCGACATCCTCGGCTGCGCTGCGGTCGAAACACGGGTCCAGGACGTGGCGCTGAACAGCGCCTATCAAGGCTTGCTGCGGCGGCTGGAAGCGCCGCGCACCGGCCAGTTGCGGGTGGCGCAGCGTGCCTGGCTGGAATTCCGCCAGGCCAATTGCGCCTATGTGGCCAATCCGGCCGGTGGCACGGCCGCGCGCGTGGCCGGAGCGACCTGCATGGCCCGCATGAGCGCCGCGCGGGTGCGCGAATTGCGTGACTTCGCCACCGAGGCCGCCGCCCGGTGAGTGGGCGAGCCATGTGCTAGAGTTCCCAGACACCTGTGCTGCGGCACGTCTCACCAGGAGATGGATCATGGCAAGTGAATCGCGGAACAACCTGAAGGCCTTTGTGCAAACGGCGCCCCAGGCGGGGCGCTATGTGTGGGTCATCGCGCTGGTGGACTTTGGCGCGCAGCAGATCCGGCGCGCCATCGTTTCGGACGACACCTTCACCACCTCGGATGCCGCGCGGGTAGCGGGCGAGGCCCAGCTCAAGGCGATGGCCGAAGACCACTAGGCTGGGCCAGTGTTGCGCGCCGGCATCTTTGTGATCAACGGATACCGTTTCTTACATTGCGCCGGGATCGGTGCGCGCTAGACTGTGGGCATGTTCCTCCACAAGAAAGGACTCCCATGACACATCGCGCGCTCCGGCCGGCCAAGGTCCTCCTGCTGGCGGCCCTGCTGGGTTCCGGCCTGACGTTCAGTGCGGCGTCGATGGCCCAGGTGTCGGTCAATATTGCCATCGGCGTACCACCGCCGGCCCCGATCTACGAGGTCGTGCCCGCACCGCGCTCCGGCTATGTCTGGATGCCGGGCTACTGGGACTGGGATGATCACCACCACAAGCACGCCTGGAAGAAGGGGCGCTGGGAACGTGAACGCCCCGGCTATATCTATGAGTCGCCGCGCTGGATCCAGTCGCGCGACGGCTGGGTGCTGGTGCCGGGTCGCTGGGACCAGGGCGGGTACAAGGACAAGGGGCAGAAGGATAAGGGCCACAAGGACAAGGGCTATCACTGCCCACCCGGCCACGCCAAGAAGGGCGAGTGCTGAGGTGCCGGCCACCGGGCGCAGCACGGTGACGCCGGGTGGCCTTGCCATGCTACGATCGCCGCCATGACAGCCGCGCCCACGCGGCACATCGGCGGCGGATACCGGAGGTAGCAATGGCAAAGCACGTTTTCACGCGCGCGCAGTATCTCGACATCCTCAATGACAGCCTGCGCAAGCATCCCGGCTGGCAGCCCGGCATGGCCTTTGTGTTCCTGCCGCCTGGCGCCGATGCCAGCCAGGCCACGGCCGTGGGCTGCACCGGGCCGATGGAGGCCATTCCTGTCTATGCGGAAATCCAGCGCGTGGCTGCCGAACTGATCGAAGTCGGCAACGAATAGCGGCGCCGGTCGCGTTGCGGCCGGTGGGTGCCGCGAGTGCGTACAATACCGGCCTCTACAGACTTTCGGATAATGCCGTGAAGAAAACGGACCTGGAAAAAAACAAGGGCCTGAAGATCGCCAACAGCCTGAAGCAGGCTTCGGCGGGCCGGGGTATTCCCGGCGGCGCTGCGCGCCCGGACCGGCGCGAACAGCGCCGGCTGGACCAGGAGCAAGGTCTGGTGCCCTTTGCGTGCAAGCTGGACGGCACGCTGGTCAAGCGCCTGCAAGCGCTTGCCGTGGATCACCCGGGTGGCATGACCGGGCTGCTCAATGAGCTGCTGGCGGGCGCGTTGCCGCCGGAGCAGGGCCAGAGCTGAATATGGTGGCCGCGCCCGCGGCCACCTGCCTGACCCCATCAGGTCGCGAGCGGGTCAGTCCTCTTCTTCGTCAAGGAATTCGCGGCGCAGCATCCAGTTGGCGATGGCTTCGTCGCAGATGCGCTTGAATTTCTGCTTGTCCGGCATCTTGTCGAACAGCTGGAAATTGACCAGCGCCATGCCGGCATCGGTGATATAGAACATCCGGCTCGGATCGTCTTCATGGACGATGCGGCCATCGATGGCGTCTTCCTCGCTTTCCGCCGGCATGTCTTCTAGCTCGACCACGCGGCAGGTGAAGCGCGGGCTGCGGGTATGGGTCAGATACTCGAACTCGTCGTGCATGACCTCGCCGCCTTTGCCTGCGATAACGGCGAAGCCCCAGATAAAGCGGGGCATCGGCAGATCGGACAGATCTTCAATCTCGTCCATGGTGTTCTCCCTGATTCAATCCCCGCATTATCGCCCGGAACGCCGCCACCTCAAACGTTGACGTGGCGCTTAGGGCTTTGCCTGGCAGTTGGCCAGCGCCGGCGCGGCGTTTTCGGCCTGCATCAGGTCGCGCAGCGTGCCTTCCTCGCCCTTGGTCCACCATTCGTAGCGGCCGCCGACATAGCGCGCGCCGGAGGCCGACACGGTGCTGGCCGCCAGCACGGGCTTGCCATCGATGCTGAACACCGCCGCCTGGTTGTCCGGACTGTTGAAATAGCGCACGGAAAGCGTCTTGCCGCCGTCGCACTGGTAGCGCACGGCGCGCACGTCCGGGAAGCGCACGCCGTCGATGCCGGGCGCACGGGCGGCGTGTGCCGCGGCGCATGCGCCGAGGGTTGCGAGCAGGGCCACGGCGCGGGCGCAGGACAGGATCGGGCGAGTGGTCATGGCTTTGCCTTGGTCGATGGGTGGATTGTCAGCCAGTTGAGAGGGGCGGCGCCGGCGTCCGGGTCAGCCGAGCATGTAGCCGGCGGCGAGCGTGCGGAAACTCTCGATTTCGCGCGCCTGCCAGGCCTCGTCCTCGCCGAGTTCCTCGGCCAGGATAGCGGCCACGGCCGGCGCGGCGTCCACGGCGGCGCGCGCGTCCAGGAACAGCGCGCGGTTGCGGCGGGCCAGCACGTCCTCGACCCGGCGCGCCAGTTCGTGCCGGGCCGCAAAGCGCACGTGCGCTTCGGTCAGGCCTGACGCCGGTGCCAGCATGCGGTCATATCCGGGCAGCGCGCGCAGCAGGTCCAGCTCATTGCCGTAGTAGCGGTCCGGCGAGCCTGAATCCGGCGGCGGCAGCCCGGCCGGCAGCCCCGCCGCGCCGTGCAGGGGCAGCTCGGCGGTCACGCACGGGGCCGCGCGCACCATCTGGCGCTGGATCGCGGTCTCGATCACGTCTTCAGCCATCTTGCGGTAAGTGGTCCACTTGCCGCCGGTGACGGTGATCAGCCCGGCCTTGGACACCAGGATCGTATGCTCGCGCGACAGCGACGCGGTAGAGGCCTCGCCGGTGGCCCGCACCAGCGGCCGCAGGCCGGCCCAGACACTGGTGACGTCGGCGCGGGTCGGGTCCCTGGCGAGGTAGCGCGACGCGGTTTCCAGGATGAAGTCGACGTCGTCGGCGCCGGCGTCTGGTTCCAGCGGCAGGTCGCGGCGCGGGGTGTCGGTGGTGCCGACGATGGTGTGGCCGTTCCAGGGCACCACGAACAGCACCCGGCCGTCGTCGGTCTTGGGGATCAGGATGGCGCGCTCGCCCGGCAGGAAGCTGCGCGGCAGCGTCAGGTGCACGCCCTGGCTGGGCGCGACCATGGCGCGCGCGTGGCCGTCTTCCATCTGCCGGATCGCATCGACCCACACGCCGGTGGCGTTGATCACGCAGTCGGCGCGCAGGTGGAAGGTGGCGTCGCCCAGCACATCCTGCACGGTCACGCCGCTGATCACGCCGCCTTGCTGGCTCAGGCCCGTCACGCGCATGTAGTTGAGCGCGGTGCCGCCCACGTCGAACAGCGTGCGCATCAGCGCCACCGCCAGCCGCGCATCGTCGAACTGGCCGTCGAAATACAGGTTGCCGCCGCGCAGCGGACGCCCGCCGACGTGCTCGGCCAGGTTGGGCGCCGCGGCCAGCACCTCGCGGTGGTTCAGCCAGCGGCTGCCGGCCAGGTTGAGGTCGCCGGCCAGCATGTCGTAGACCTTGAGGCCGATGCCGTAGAAGGGCTGGTCGAACAGCTGGTAGGCCGGCACCACGAAGCCCAGCGGCCACACCAGGTGCGGCGCGTTGCGCGCCAGCAGGCCGCGCTCGTGCAGGGCCTCGCGCACCAGGCTGATATTGCCCTGGGCCAGGTAGCGCACGCCGCCATGCACCAGCTTGGTGGCCTTGCTGGAGGTGCCCTTGGCAAAATCCGCGGCTTCGACCAGCAGCGTGCGGTAGCCGCGCGAGGCGGCGTCGACTGCGGTGCCCAGGCCGGTGGCGCCGCCGCCGATGACGATCACATCCCAGCGCGGCTCGCGCTCCAGGGTGGCGAGCAGGGCGGCGCGGTCGGGGGGCTGGATCGGGGTGGAGACTCTCTGCATGACGCTTTTCTTGGGGGTGTGTTCGGGGTGGGCCGGCGCTCAGGCGTGGCTGCCGCTGGCTTCGTCCTCGCGCGCCCAGTCGCGCGCGCGGTCGACTGCGCGATGCCAGCGCGCCAGCCGGTGGCCGCGCGCGTCAGCCGACAGGTTCGGCTCAAAGCGCCGCTCCACCTGCCATTGCTGCGCGATCTCCGCCGGATCGCTCCAGTAACCGGTGGCCAGTCCCGCCAGGTAGGCGGCGCCCAGCGCGGTGGTTTCGGTCACGCGCGGGCGGACCACCGGGGTGCCGAGCAGGTCGGCCTGCATCTGCATCAGCAGGTCGCTGCGCGAGGCGCCACCGTCCACGCGCAGTTCGGCCAGCGAGATGCCGGCATCCTTCTGCATGGCTTCCAGCACGTCGACGCTCTGCAGCGCGATCGATTCCAGCGCCGCGCGCGCGATCTGCGGCCGGCCGGTGCCGCGCGTCATGCCAACCAGCGTGCCGCGTGCAAACGGGTCCCAGTGCGGCGCGCCCAGGCCGGCAAAGGCGGGCACCAGCACCACGCCGCCGGTGTCGTCGCACTGGCGCGCCAGCGGCTCGACCTCGGGAGCGCTATTGATGATCTTGAGGCCGTCGCGCAGCCACTGGATGGTGGCGCCGCCCATGAACACGCCGCCTTCCAGGCAATATTGCGTCTGGCCGCGGATCTGCCAGCCGATCGTGGTCAGCAGCCGGTTGTGCGACGTGACCGGCTGCGAGCCGGTATTCATCAGCAGGAAGCAGCCGGTGCCGTAGGTGTTCTTGGCCATGCCCGGCGACAGGCAGGCCTGGCCGAAGGTGGCGGCCTGCTGGTCGCCGGCGATGCCGGCAATGGGGATCTGCATGCCGAACAGCCGCGCCGAGGTGCGCGCCACCTCGCCGCTGGACGCCACCACCTCGGGCAGCAGCGCGTGCGGGATGTCCAGCAGCGCCAGCAGCGCATCGTCCCACTCGAAGTTGTGGATATTGAACAGCATGGTGCGCGAGGCATTTGACACATCGGTGACATGGCGCGCGCCGTCGGTCAACTGCCAGATCAGCCAGCTGTCGACGGTGCCGAAGGCCAGCTCGCCGCGCTGGGCGCGTTCGCGCGCGCCTTCGATGTTGTCGAGCATCCAGCGCAGCTTGGTGCCGGAGAAGTAGGCATCGATGATCAGGCCGGTCTTGTCGCGGAACAGCTCGCCGTGGCCGGCGGCCTGCAGCGCCTCGCACATGGGCGCGGTGCGGCGGTCCTGCCAGACCAGCGCGCGCCCGACCGGCTCGCCGGTCTTGCGGTCCCACAGCACAGTGGTCTCGCGCTGGTTGGTGATGCCGATGGCGCGCACCTGCGCGGCCGAGATACCGGCATCGGACAGCACCGCGTGCGCCACCGCCAGCTGCGATTGCCAGATCTCGTAGGGGTCGTGCTCGACATGGCCGGGATGTGGGTAATATTGGCGGAACTCGCGCTGCGCGAGCCGCACCACATTGCCGGCATGGTCGAACAGGATGGCCCGCGAGCTGCTGGTGCCCTGGTCGAGCGCCAGCACATATTGCGGCTCGGTGGGAAGCTGGGACGATGCAGGGCGCTGGGCCTGCGCGGCTGGCTGGTTCATGCGTTCAATCCTGACAATGACAAATCACGCCGGCCCGGCCGGCGCATGGATTCCTGATGGCTGAAACGTCTTCCTTGCCGCCCGCGGACGCCGCGGGCAACTTCGCCGCCGATCCCGCCGCGCAGATCGCCGCCTCGCTGGCGGCGCGCAGCGGCTTCGACGCCGCCGCCAAGCTGCGCCTGATGGCGGCAGGCCAGCAGGTTGGCTGGCTGCCGCGTGCCCATGCGGCAATCTTGCGCGGCATGGGCGCCATCCTCGGCCCGGACGAGCGCCTGGCCGATGGCACCACGGCGGCAGAACTGCTGCCCGGGCGCAATGACTTCGACGCGCGCAGCGCCGCGCTGCAGGCGCTGGCCCGCCAGCTGGCCGATGTCGGCCATGTGCGCGGCTGGCGTGACGAACTGTTCGCGGTCACCCCTGCGCAGGACGCGCCCGCACTTGCCGTGGTGGAGCGCGCGGCGGCGCGCTTTCTCGGGCTGCTGACCTTTGCCTCGCACATGAACGGCATTGTGGATGGCGATGTCGACGGCGGTCCCGCCCTGTGGATCTCGCGGCGCAGCCCGGCCAAGTCGGTCGACCCCGGCATGTGGGACAACCTGGTCGCCGGCGGCATGCCGCACGGCAGCGATCCGCTGGCGACGCTGGTGCGCGAATGCGAGGAAGAATCCGGCATCCCGCCCGCGCTGGCGCAGGGCGCGCAGGCCCACGGCATGATCGAGGTGCTGCGCGACCTGCCCGAAGGCGTACAGTGGGAGCAGGTCTACGTCTACGACCTGCTGCTGCCGCCCGGCTTCACGCCGCGCAACCAGGATGGCGAGGTCAGCGAGCACCGGCGCGTCGATGTGGCCGCATTGCTTGCTATCATGTCGGCCGGCGCCATGACGGTTGATGCGACACTGGTGACGCTGGATGCCCTTGGGCGGCGCGGCTGGCTCGGTCCTGACCATCGCGCCTGAGCCGTCGCCGCGGGTTCCGCCTGTGCCGGTCTTGCCGACCGCGCTGACCTGATTTTTCCGGCCTTGCGCCGCGCCACTCCGACAGAACAACACACCATGAGCAACACCGGATTCATCCTGACCCTCTCGTGCCCCGACCAGCCGGGCATTGTCCATGCCGTCTCGGGCCTGCTGTTCCAGCACGGCTGCAATATCGTCGATTCCGACCAGTACGGTGACGAGTACGCCGGCCGCTTCTTCATGCGCGTGCATTTCACGCCGGCCGCCGGCGGCCCGGACCTGGACACGCTGAAGGCCGCGTTCGCGCCGGTGGGCGACCAGTTCGGCATGCAGTGGGAGCTGAACGACGCCGCGGTCAAGCCGCGCGTGATGATCATGGTGTCCAAGATCGGCCACTGCCTGAACGACCTGCTGTTCCGCGCCAAGGTGGGCGGCCTGCCGGTCGAGATCGCGGCCATCGTCTCGAACCACCGCGACTTCTACCAGCTGGCGGCATCGTATGACGTGCCGTTCTTCCACCTGCCGCTGATGAACGCCTCGGCCGAGCAGAAGGCAGCGCAGGAAGCGCGCGTGTTCGACGTGGTGCAGGAGCAGAAGATCGACCTGGTGGTGCTGGCGCGCTACATGCAGGTGCTGTCCGATGACCTGTGCCGCAAGCTGGCCGGCCGCGCGATCAATATCCACCACTCGTTCCTGCCCAGCTTCAAGGGCGCCAAGCCGTACTACCAGGCGCATGAGCGCGGCGTGAAGCTGATCGGCGCGACCGCGCACTATGTCACCGCCGACCTGGACGAAGGCCCGATCATCGAGCAGGAGATCGAGCGCGTGGACCACAGCATGGACCCGGAGCAACTGACCGCCGTCGGCCGCGACGTGGAATGCGTGGCACTGGCGCGCGCGGTCAAGTGGCATGCCGAACACCGTATCCTGCTGAACGGCCACAAGACCGTGGTGTTCAAGTAATTCTCTGCCCGACCCTCGGTGTTCTCCCCTCTCCCGCTTGCGGGAGAGGGGCCGGGGGAGAGGGCTGGCCTGTCGCAAGAGCGAGGCGCCGGGCATCACCGCCAGCAAGGCAGCCTCAAGCCGGTCCCCGGCGCGCTCACTCCCGCTCCGCCACCACACACTTCACCCCACTGTCGGCCACGATCTGGTCGAACGGCGCTGCCAGCGGCTCGTCGGTAAAGAGCCGGTCGACCTGCGACACATGCGCCAGCTCCACCATCGCCTGGCGATTGAACTTGCTGGCATCCGCCGCCAGCCACACCTCGCGTGAATGCTCGATGATGGTCCGCGCCACCTTGACCTCGCGGAAATCGTAGTCGCGCAGCGTGCCGTCGGTCTCGATGCCCGAGATGCCGATCAGCCCGATATCCACCTTGAACTGGCGGATGAACTCCACCGTGGCCTCGCCCACGATGCCGCGGTCGCGTGAGCGCAGCACGCCGCCGGCGACGATGACCTCGCAATCGGGGTTGTCGGCAAGGATATTGGCCACGTTCAGGTTGTTGGTGATCACGCGCAGCCCGCGGTGGTGCATCAGTTCGCGCGCTATCTCTTCCACCGTGGTGCCGATGTTCAGGATCAGCGAGCAGCCTTCGGGCACCGCAGCGGCCACCGCGCGCGCGATGCGCGCCTTGCCCTCGGCGTTGAGCACCTGCCGCTGCCGGTAGGCGATGTTCTCGGTGGTGGAGCCCTCCACCCGCACCCCGCCATGGAAGCGCGCCAGCATGCCGTTCCCGGCCAGCAGGTTGACATCGCGGCGCACCGTCTGGAGCGTGACGCCGAATTTGCGCGCAAGTTCGTCGATGGAGGCAAAGCCCTGGGTGCGGACTTCTTCGAGCAGGGCCGTCTGGCGGGGATTCAGGGTCATGCCGGGATTCTAGTTCAAACAGAAACGAAAACAAATGATGCAGTGCACTATTGTTTTGCGTTCGTTTTGTTGCTAAAACGAACGTCAAGCCAAGACTTTTGTGCCTGCATCGCGCGCCAAAGCTGTGCTGCGGGAAGCATATCGAACATGGAGACCGGATGCAGCTACGTTTGGAAGGCGTCGCACAGCAGGCAGGTTCGCAGGCGTATCTCTTTCCGATGACGCTCGCGCCGGTTCCGGGCGCGGTGACCATCCTGCTGGGCGCGACGCAGGCGGGCAAGACCTCGCTGATGCGGCTGATGGCCGGGCTGGACCGGCCCAGCGCCGGCCGCGTGCTGGTCGACGGCCAAGACGTGACCGGCATGCCGGTGCGCGAGCGCAATGTATCGATGGTCTACCAGCAGTTCATCAACTACCCGTCGCTCAAGGTTTTCGACAACATCGCCTCGCCGCTGCGGCTGCTGCGCAAGGCGCCGGCCGCAGAGATTGCCGCGCGCGTGCGCGAGCTGGCCGGGCGGCTGCATATCGACCACCTGCTGGACCGCTATCCGTCCGAGCTCTCCGGCGGGCAGCAGCAGCGCGTGGCACTGGCGCGTGCGCTGGCCAAGGAGGCGCCGCTGATGCTGCTGGACGAGCCGCTGGTCAACCTTGACTACAAGCTGCGCGAAGAACTGCGCGAGGAACTGGCGCAGCTGTTCGCGCATGGCGACGCCACCGTGGTCTATGCCACCACCGAGCCCGGCGAAGCGCTGCTGCTGGGCGGCCATACCGCGGTGCTGGACGCCGGCGAACTGCTGCAGTACGGCCCCACGCCCCAGGTCTTCCACTACCCCGATTCGCTGCGCGTGGCGCGCGCTTTCAACGATCCGCCGATGAACCTGGTCGAGGGCCGGCTGCAGGGCGGCCGGGTCACGCTGGCCGGCGACATCTCAGTGCCGGTGCCCGGCGCGGGCGGGCACGACGGCCCGGTCACGGTGGGGGTACGCGCGTCGGCATTGCGCCTGGCCGGTGAGCCGGGCGCGGTGGCGGTGCCGGGGCGCGTGGCGCTGGCCGAGCTGTCCGGCTCGGACACCTTCGTCCACGCCGATACCCCGGTGGGCAACCTGGTGGCGCAGTTCGCCGGCGTGCTCGACCTGGCGCTGGGCGAGCCCGTGTCACTGCACCTGCTGCCCGAGCAGATCTATCTGTTCGACGCCGACGGGCGCCGCATCCATGCGCCGCGCCGGCCGGGCGGGCTGGCGGCGGACGTGCCCGGCGGCGCGGCCGCGGCTGCCGGGGCAGGGGCCTGAGATGGCGCGCATCGACCTGGACCTGGCGCACTCCTATGTGCCAAATCCGCGTACCGACGAGGACTACGCGCTGCTGCCGCTGCAATTCACGTTCGAAGACGGCGGCGCCTATGCGCTGCTGGGCCCGTCCGGCTGCGGCAAGACCACGCTGCTGAACTGCATTTCCGGGCTGCTGCGGCCCTCGCACGGCACCATCGCCTTCGATGGCCGCGACGTGACCGCCGCCACGCCGCAGGCGCGCAATATCGCCCAGGTGTTCCAGTTCCCGGTGATCTACGACACCATGACCGTCGGCGAGAACCTGGCCTTCCCGCTGCGCAACCGCGGCGTGCCGGAAGCCCAGGTGCGCGAGCGGGTAGGGCGCGTGGCCGAGATGCTGGACCTGTCGGCCACGCTCGATCGCCGCGCCAGCGGCCTGGCCGCGGACGCCAAGCAGAAGATCTCGCTGGGGCGCGGGCTGGTGCGCCAGGACGTGTCGGCCATCCTCTTCGACGAGCCGCTGACGGTGATCGACCCGCAGCTCAAATGGCAGCTGCGGCGCAAGCTCAAGGAAATCCACCACGAATTCCGCCTGACGCTGATCTACGTGACGCACGACCAGACCGAGGCGCTGACCTTTGCCGACCAGGTGGTGGTGATGTCGCGCGGCAAGGCGGTGCAGGTGGGGCCGGCGGATGCGCTGTTCGAGCGTCCCGCGCATACCTTCGTCGGGCATTTCATCGGCTCGCCGGGCATGAATTTCCTGACCGGGCAGTGGCGCGACGGCGCGATCGAGCTGGCGGGTCGCCGCTACATGCCGGAGTTGTCGCCGTCAGTTGAAGCGGCGCTGCGCGAGGCCGGCAGCTTCCGCATCGGCGTGCGGCCCGAGTACCTGCGCCTGGCGCCGGAGAGCGACGCGCAGGCGGTGCCGGTGCGGGTCGAGCGCGCGCAGGACATCGGCACTTACTGGCTGCTGACCGGCGGAGTGCAGGAGGCGGGCGCACTGGCCGGTACGCTGCGCGCGCGGCTGGGTATCGAGGCGGCCGATCTGCGCCTGGGCGACACGGCCTGGCTGTCGGTGTTCAACCGCCATACCTGCTACTACGTCAACGAGGAACTGGTGCCATGAAGCCCGTCAACCAGAAGGCCTGGCTGCTGGTGTTGCCGGTGGTGGTGTGCGTGGCGTTCTCCGCGATCCTGCCGCTGATGACCATCGTCAACTATTCGGTGCAGGACATCATCTCGCCCGAGCGGCGCGTCTTTGTCGGCACCGAATGGTTCCGCACCGTGTTGCGCGATGGCGAGCTGCACGACGCGCTGCTGCGCCAGCTGGGCTTCTCGCTGGCGGTGCTGCTGGTGGAGATCCCGCTCGGCATCCTGCTGGCGCTGTCGATGCCGGCCAGGGGCTGGAAGGCATCGACGGTGCTGGTGATCATCGCGCTGTCGCTGCTGATCCCGTGGAACGTGGTCGGCACCATCTGGCAGATCTTCGGGCGCACCGATATCGGCCTGCTCGGTGCCGCTCTCGAGGCGTTGGGGTTCGACTACAACTACACCGGCAGCGCTTTCGATGCCTGGGTCACGGTGCTGGTGATGGACGTCTGGCACTGGACGCCGCTGGTGGCGCTGCTGTGCTACGCCGGACTGCGCGCCATCCCCGACGCCTACTACCAGGCCGCGCAGATCGACGGCGCCTCGCGCCTGGCGGTGTTCCGCTATATCCAGCTGCCCAAGCTGCGCGGCGTGCTGATGATCGCGGTGCTGCTGCGCTTCATGGACAGCTTCATGATCTATACCGAGCCGTTCGTGCTGACCGGCGGCGGCCCCGGCAACGCCACCACCTTCCTGTCGCAGTACCTGACGCAGAAGGCCGTGGGCCAGTTCGACCTGGGCCCGGCGGCAGCGTTTTCCATCGTCTATTTCCTGATCATCCTGCTCATGTGCTTCATCCTCTATAACTGGATGCAGCGCGCGGGCACCGCCGGCAGCGAGGACATGCCCCATGGCTGAGATACGCCCCCCCGCCAACCGCGCCACCTGGTGGCGCGCCGGCTTCCTGCTGGTCTACCTGCTGTTCGCCATCGTGCCGATCTACTGGATGGTGAACATGTCGTTCAAGACCAACGAGGAGATCGTCTCCACGCTGTCGCTGTGGCCCGCGGAATTCACGCTGCAGCATTACAAGACCATCTTCACCGACCCGTCCTGGTATTCGGGCTACGTCAACTCGATGATCTACGTGGCGATGAACACGGTGATCTCGATCAGCGTGGCGTTGCCGGCCGCCTATGCCTTTTCGCGCTACCAGTTCATCGGCGACAAGCATGTGTTCTTCTGGCTGCTGACCAACCGCATGACGCCGCCCGCGGTGTTCCTGCTGCCGTTCTTCCAGCTCTACAGCACCATCGGGCTGATGGATACCCACCTGGGCGTGGCGCTGGCGCACCTGGTCTTCAACGTGCCGCTGGCGGTGTGGATCCTGGAGGGCTTCATGTCGGGCGTGCCGCGCGAGATCGACGAGACCGCGTATGTCGACGGCTACTCGTTCCCGCGCTTCTTCCTGACCATCTTCCTGCCGCTGATCAAGGCCGGCGTGGGCGTGGCGGCGTTCTTCTGCTTCATGTTCAGCTGGGTCGAGCTGCTGCTGGCGCGCACGCTGACCTCGGTCAATGCCAAGCCCATCGTCGCCACCATGACGCGCACGGTGTCGGCATCGGGCATGGACTGGGGCGTGCTGGCCGCGGCCGGCGTGCTGACCATCGTGCCCGGCGGCATCGTGATCTGGTTCGTGCGGCATTACATCGCGAAGGGCTTCGCGATGGGTCGCGTGTAAGCGCGCGGCGCAACCCTGATCACAACACAAGGAGACGGCGCAATGCTGAGCTGGATGGTCTGGACGATACCGGTGGCGGTGTTCTTCGGCTGCATCGTAGTCATGCTGATCACCATGACTATCTGGGAAATACGCGCGCCGTCGGTGCTGCGCAAGGGCTTCCTGCCGATCGCGACCACGCGTGGCGACCGCTTGTTTATCGGGCTGATGTGCGCCGCCTGGGTCAACCTGGCGTGGGTGGGACTGGGCGAGAAAGTCACCGCTTGGCTGTCGCTGCCCGAAGAGCCGTCGGTCTGGATCAGCTTCGGGGTATCGATGCTGGTGCTGGCGCTGATCATGCGCAAGGGCTAGCCGTTTATTCGCAGGCATCAGGGTTGGATGGAAGGTTTGCGGCTTATCCCTGCCCCGGGGCCGCCACCACGACCACAGCCGGGGAGGGGAAATCTTGAGGAGACACTGATGAAAGTGCACGTGAAGTTGGGGATGTCAGCCCTTGCCTGCGCGGCTGCGCTGGCTTGTGGGTCCGCCTCGGCGGGCGAGGCTGAGGCCAAGAAGTGGATCGACAATGAATTCCAGCCCTCGTCGCTGGCCAAGGACAAGCAGCAGGCCGAAATGAAGTGGTTCATCGACGCCGCCGCCAAGCTCAAGGCCAGGGGGGTCACGCAGATCAGCGTCGTGTCCGAAACCATTACCACGCACGAGTACGAGTCCAAGACGCTGGCCAAGGCGTTCGAGGAGATTACCGGCATCAAGGTCAAGCACGACCTGATCCAGGAAGGCGATGTGGTCGAGAAGCTGCAGACCTCAATGCAGTCCGGCAAGTCGATCTACGACGGCTGGATCTCTGACTCGGACCTGATCGGCACGCACTACCGCTACGGCTCGATCTTGCCGCTGACCGACTATATGAACGGCGCCGGCAAGGAGTGGACCAACCCCGGGCTGGATGTGAAGGACTTTATCGGCACCAAGTTCACCACCGCGCCGGACGGCAAGCTGTACCAGCTGCCCGACCAGCAGTTTGCCAACCTGTACTGGTTCCGCGCCGACTGGTTCGCGCGCAAGGACCTGCAGGACAAGTTCAAGGCCAAGTACGGCTACGACCTGGGTGTGCCGACCAACTGGTCAGCCTATGAGGACATCGCCAACTTCTTCACCAACGACGTGAAGGAGCTCGACGGCAAGAAGGTCTACGGGCACATGGACTACGGCAAGAAGGATCCGTCGCTGGGCTGGCGCTTCACCGACGCCTGGCTGTCGATGGCCGGCACCGCCGACAAGGGCCTTCCCAACGGCATGCCGGTGGACGAGTGGGGCATCCGCGTGGCCGAGGACAAGTGCACGCCGGTCGGCGCCTCGGTGTCGCGCGGCGGTGCCACCAACAGCCCGGCGGCGGTCTATGCGCTGACCAAGTACATCGACTGGATGAAGAAGTACGCGCCGCCGCAGGCGATGGGCATGACCTTCTCCGAGGCCGGCCCGGTCCCCGCGCAAGGCCAGGTGGCGCAGCAGATCTTCTGGTACACCGCCTTCACCGCGGACATGACCAAGAAGGGCCTGCCGGTGGTCAACGCCGACGGCTCGCCCAAGTGGCGCATGGCGCCGTCGCCGTACGGCCCGTACTGGAAGCAGGGCATGCAGAACGGCTACCAGGACGTGGGCTCCTGGACCTTCTTCAAGAACACCGATCCCAACAAGCTGGCGGGCGCCTGGCTGTATGCGCAGTTCGTGACATCCAAGACGGTCTCGCTGAAGAAGTCGCTGACCGGGCTGACCTTTATCCGCGACAGCGACATCCACCACGACTACCTGACCAGGAACGCGGCCAAGTACGGTGGGCTGATCGAGTTCTACCGCAGCCCCGCGCGCGTGGCGTGGACGCCGACCGGCACCAACGTCCCCGACTATCCGAAGCTGGCCCAGCTGTGGTGGAAGAACGTGGCCACCGCGGTGACCGGCGAGAAGACGCCGCAAGCCGCCATGGACACGCTGGCCGAAGAGATGGACCAGGTCATGGCGCGGCTGCAACGCGCCGGCATGAGCAACTGCGCGCCCAGGCTCAACCCGAAGGGAGACCCGGGCAAGTGGCTGTCGAACGACCATGCGCCGTGGCAGAAGCTGGCCAACGAAAAGCCGAAGGGCGAGACCATTCCTTACGACAAGCTGCTGCAGGCGTGGAAGGAAGGGAAGGTGCGCTGAGGCGTTTGAGGCTGCCGGCAATGAATGAATGCCGCTGGTTTGCTCCCCTCTCCCGCTTGCGGGAGAGGGGGCACTCAACAGGTCATTCGGCCCTGACTTCGGCGCTCGCTCTCTACGTGGCCAAGTCCGATGTTTCCGAGTGGGGCTCGTCCGCCACTGACTGCACCGCATAACGCGCCTTCCCATGCCGCTTGGCCTCATACAGCGCTATGTCGGCGTGCATGAACAGCTCGCTCGCGGTCATGGCATGGCGCGCGTCATGGATGGCCGAGCCGACGCTGGCCGAGGCCGCCAGCGTGTGGCCATCGATCACGAAGGGCATGCGCGCGGCCTGCACTATGGTGTTGGCGATGGATGCCATGGCCTGGCGGTCGGCAACGCCGTCCAGGATCACCGCAAACTCATCGCCGCCGATGCGCGCGACCGCGTCGCCCTTGCGCACGCAGGCGCGCAGCCGCTGCGCAAAGGCGACCAGCAACTCGTCGCCCACCGGATGGCCAAAGCTGTCGTTGACGCCCTTGAAGTCGTCCAGGTCCACCAGCAGCAGCGCCAGCGAGCGCCCGTCGGCGCTGGCGCGGGCCATGCATTCGGCCAGGCGCCGGTCGAAACCCTTGCGGTTGAGCAGGCCGGTGAGGTAGTCGGAGATGGTCTGCGCTTCCAGGCTGCGCAGTTTTTCGCGCTCATGGGTGACATTGCGCCCGAACATGTGCAGGCCGATGACGGTATCCTGCACATCGTTCCAGGCCGGCTGGCAGGTGATCTCCATGCATTCGGTGCCATCAGCGCTTTCACGGGTGAACGTCACCGCGCGCCCGGCGCAGGCCTGCTCCAGGTACGGCTGGCAGGCCAGGTATTCCTGCGTGCCCCACAGTTCGCGCAGCGACAGCCCCACGATCTGCTGCGCCGGCACGCCATAGCGCTGCGCATAGGCCTGGTTGACGAAGACGTAGCGCTGCTGCATGTCGATGAACGAGACAAAGTCCGGCACATGGTTGGCGATCGCCTCGATGCGCTTCTCGCTTTCGGCGGCGCGGTCCTTGGCCGCTTTCAGCGCGGCTTCGCGCTCCGACAGCTGCGCCACCACCTCGGCGAAGGTCGCGGCCAGTTCGCCGATCTCGTCGGCGCGGCCGACGGGCAGGTCCGCCACCGCGGCCGGGTTGGTGCCGATCTGGCGCACGGCGCGGTGCAGCCGCTGCAGCGGTTCAAGCAGGCGGCGCATGACCAGCCACATCATCGCGGCGGCAAGCAGCATGGTGATGGCGCCGATGACCAGGGTCCGTTGGCGCACCGCGAGCAGCGGCGCGTAGGCTTCGGCTGCCGGCAGGACCGCCACCAACTCCCAGCCGTTGGATGCCAGCAGATGGCGCGCCACGATCGGCTGCGTCGGCGTCAGGACTTCCAGGAAGGCGGGGGCGTGATCGGCGCCGCAGGCTTCGCCGATCGCGCGTGCGGGGCTCAGCACGCGGGCAGCGTCCGGGTGCATTGCATAGCGGGGATTGGTGCCGGCGGAAACCAGGCAGAAGCTGCCGGTAGTGCCCACGCGGCTGTGCGCAAGCTCGCGCAGGAAGTTGCTGTCCGAGAGGTTCAGGACGCCCCCGACCACGCCGCGCAGCTCGCCACCCGGCCCGTGCAGCGGCACTGCCAGCACTACGCCGGGGGCATTGGTCTGCTTGCCCTGGATCAGGTCCGACACCGCGAACGCCTGGCCCTGCTGGATATCGCGGAAATAGTCGCGGTCGTCCACGCGCAGGCGCACGCCATCCGGCACGGCGGTGCTGAACACCAGGTGCCCGTCGGGCGCGGCCAGGAAGACGGCGTTGAAAGTCTCGGGCATTTCCACCATGCCCTCCACGGCCCGGCGCAGTTCGGCCGGCTTTGCCGAAAGCATGGGGGAGAGCTGGCTTGCCACGCGCCGCAGGACGGTGGCGCGGCCCTGCAGCTTTTCATCGAGCTGCTCGGCCACCATCTTGACCAGCGTGTCCTGCTGCGTCTGCTGCAAGTTCTTCAGGCCGTCGTAGGCGTAGTACTGCGCGTAGAGCGCGCGCAGCACGATGATCAGCGTCACCACACCCGCCGTGGCGAACGCCATCCGGTACTTCAAAGAGTGCTGCATGATTGACTTATTTCTTGTGCGCACTGACCCGTATCCTCGTCCCGGCGCATTGTGTTGCCGACCCGAGATCCTGTCCGGGACGTGAAATCAAGATTAGCAGATGTCAAGATGAAATTCGCAACTGTTTGCAACAGCGCGCCAGGGTGCCAGCGCAACGTGCCGGCCGCGCTACAGGGAAGGGCCTGGCCGGTGGCGAGATCGCCACGCGCACTCATGCACCGATTCCGCCTTGGCAGTAGCATGCGGGATGGCCCGCGATGTGGCGGGCCCGTCTCGCGGTTCCTGATTGCCCGTTCCTGATTCCTTTCCAGCCCAAACGCCAATGACTACACCGACTACGCTGCTCGACCTGGCCGGCGCCAGCCGCACCCCTTCCGCCTGGGAAGCCGCCGTCCTGATCCTGATCGACCATCAACGCGAATACGTCGACGGCCGCCTGCCGCTGGCCGGCATGCCCGCGGCCGTGGCTGCCTGCGCGCAACTGCTGGCGCTGGCGCGCCGCCACGGCACGCCGGTAATCCATGTCGCGCACCACGGCCGGCCGGGTAGCATGGCGTTCGATCCGACCGGGCCGTATGCCGCCTTCATTGAAGGGGTGGGGCCGCAGGCCGGTGAGATTACCGTCACCAAGGGCTTGCCCAACAGCTTCGCCGGCACCACCCTGGCCGACGAACTGGCCAGGCTCGGCCGCAAGGAGCTGATCGTGGCCGGCTTCCAGACGCATATGTGCGTAAGCGCCACGGTGCGCTCGGCGCTCGACCACGGCTATCGCAGCACCGTCGTGGCCGCGGCCTGCGCCACGCGCGACCTGCCTGACCCGCTGGGCGGGCCCGCCGTGCCTGCGGCCGATCTCCACCGCAGCACGCTGGCCGCGTTGAACGACCGCTTCGCCACGGTCGTCGCGGACGCAGGGGCCTGGCACGGCTAACCAGCGACAGGCCAGGTGCGCACGCGCAGCACGGTATGGTCGCGCGGGCGCAGCGTCAATTCCAGTGCGGTCGGCACGCCCCGCCTCGTGATCGGCGCGACAAAGCGTGCCATTTCCGCTGCTGCAGCGAGGCGCGTGCCGCAGCGCATCGCCAGCCGCAGGATATGCAGCGGCACGAACCGCTCCGGCTCCTGCATGTCCGCCAGCGCGGCCAGCGTGAAATGCAGTGGCTGCCGAGCCAGTGCGATGAAGCGCCCGCGCAGCCGCGCCAGCGTCGCCGCGGGCGCCGCCAGTCCTTCGCCCTCGGCGCCGCTGCGCGTCATGCCGCGCACACGCGGCTGCCACAGCGTGCCGGCAACCAGCAGCGGTGCGCGCCCCGCGCCAGCTTCATCCACGCATGCATCCAGCGCCACGACACGGCCCGTCAGGTCATAGGTGGAAGCCACCGAGGCAAAGCTGCGGTGGTAGCCGATGATGCAATCCATGTCTTCGTCATAGACCGGCAGCGCATCACGCGGCACGCGCGCCTGGCGCATCTCGAACCAGCCGGCACTGACCGGGTTGCGGCCGGTCCAGGGCAGGGCGAGTTCTGTTTCGGTCGCGGTGGGGAGGCAGGGGGACGGCAAGTCGTGCTCCGGTGCAGGTCGGAGCAGTCAAGGTAGCCGGCGAGTGAGTGGGCGGATATGAGATAAGCCTTGTCGCCGGCAACGGAAAGGTTGCGTCGCGACGTGGCTGGGGCCTAGAAGCTCACGCCCAGCGAAAGGATCGCGACCTGGTCCGTCGAGCCCGGGTTGAACCAGTAGAAGCCCGCCGTGAACCTGCGCACCGTGACCTGGAAAAAGCCGCCTCGCTGGAGTTCGCGGCCTCCCCCGTAGATCCGGGTACGTTGCGCGACCAGGCCCAGCCTCAGCCATTCGACCGGGCGGAAGCCAAGTTCGCTCCAGGCGTAGAGATAGCCCGGCTCTTCGCCGCGCGCATCCAGGTATTCGGCTTCGATGTAGTAGTCGAACTTGCTCACTGCGACGCTGGCCTCGATTCCGCCGATCAGGCCGTGGGTGGAGCCTCCCACGAAGCCAACGATGGGGGTCGCCTTGAACTGGATGGTTTCGCCGCCCGAGAAGGTCCAGCCGATGAAGGCTGACTGCGAGTGGACTGCCTCGTAGTTGCTTCTTGCCTCGAGGTGAAGCTGCTTCCTTTCGGCGATGAAGATGCCGGAGAGGTAGTCGCCGCTCTGGCGCGGCATGTTCCAGTAGCCTGTTGCCGAGAAGGTCCAGGGCGAGCCGGCCGCCTGCCCGGCGGCATCCGGCGCGGGCTGGGGCGGCTCCTGTGCCTGGACCGTGCCCGCGCCAAGGGCGGCGGCAAGCAGCAGGATCGCGCCTCGCATCTCAGCCGCCCAGCGCGATAATGGCGATGGTCATGACCACGCCCAGCGCAGTCATGGCTGCGCCAGTGACCCAGCCGCCAAAGCCGGCATAGTGGCCCAGCGCCCACCCGGCGGCGAACAGCATGGCCAGGGTCAGCCCGCGCGAGATCAGTAGCGCCAGTTTGACATCGTCCAGCAGTACGAACGGCAGTGCGACCGGAAACGTGGCCAGTACAACGATAAAGAAGATGTGCACGGCACCGATCAGGTCGGCCATGTTCAGGCGGGGGCGGGGCGGCAGTGCCGGGGCGGCGGCAAGCCGTGCCCGCATGGCTTCCAGTTCCTTGTCGGTGACCAGCGACTTCGTTGCGCGAGGCAGCGCATCGCGAATCAGGCCGATCGCCGTGGCCTGGTCGTTAGCATTCCTGACGGCAAGTGCCAGGGAGATCCGCTGGCCGCGGTTCGCCAGCGTACGGATCAGGAACATGACCGCGTCCACCATGCCCCAGGCCAGGTTGCAGCCCAGCGCGGCATGCATCATGGTGCGGCTGGCATCCGGGCCACCCGTGCCGCTCGACACCGCGCCGACAAAAGTGAGCGCCATGAACAGGCCGAAGCACATCTCGGAGACGCGATCCACGACGTCCAGCACCGGCTCCCGTGTCTGAGCATCCTCCGGCGGCACGGTCGCGCCGGCATGGATCGTCGTCCTGGGTGAATCGGGCATGGCGGACTCCCGAAAGCTGCGTCGATGATCGGATGGGCGATAGGGGCTGTGCTCGTGGGAGCGAGGGCGACTGTGCCTGCCTGGCCCGTCGTCCTGTGGACAAGTATGCGCGCCAGCGGCAAATATGCCAGGCGAGCATTCCTTGATTGGCGTGATGAACCACGGTTTTCCGGGGGAGGGTAGAAAACGTGGGCAAACGCCGGGCAACAAAAAACCCAGAGAGCTTGCGCTGTCTGGGTTTCCTGGCAACTTAGGCAGTTGCTGGCCATTTGTCTGGTGGGTGGTACAGGGATTGAACCTGTGACCCCTGCCGTGTGAAGGCAGTGCTCTACCGCTGAGCTAACCACCCCTTACTGCGCCGTCGTTGCCGTCGTGCAGCGGAGAAATGAGATTATGCAGAGGTTCTTGTATCTTGTAAAGCCCTTTTTTGATTTTTGTCAGGCGGCCAGGCTTCCGGGTTCTGCCGCGGGGGCTTCCTGCCACACCGTCTTGCCGCCGCTGGCCTTGTCCAGGCCCTTGAGCAGGGCGAGATGGGCCTGCTGCTCTTCGTCCGTGGCGCGCAGCACGGGCAGGGCCAGGCGCGACAGGTCGGCCGCGGCAACCGCGCCGCCGTGGCCTGCGGTGCTGTCGTGCATGTCGATCACCAGCGAATCCTGGCCGCGCGTCATGGCCAGGTAGACCTCGGCCAGCAGCTCGGCATCCAGCAGGGCGCCGTGCAGCGTGCGGTGGGCGTTGCTGATGCCCAGGCGGTCGCACAGGGCGTCGAGCGAGTTGCGCTTGCCGGGGAACATCTGGCGGGCTTCGCGCAGGGTGTCGATCACATTGCCGGCATGCTGGCGGAACGGCGGCAGGCCCAGCAGCTGGAATTCCATGTCGAGGAAGCCCAGGTCGAACGGCGCGTTGTGGATGATCAGCTCGGCATCCTGGATGAACTCGCGGATGTCGTTGACGACTTCGGCAAAGCGGGGCTTGTCGGCCAGGAACTCGACCGTGATGCCGTGCACGGCGATCGCGCCCTCGTCGATATCGCGTTCCGGGTTGACGTAGAAGTGCAGGTGGCGCCCCGTCAGGCGGCGGTTCATCAGCTCGACGCAGCCGATTTCGATCAGGCGGTCGCCGGTGGCGGCACTCAGGCCGGTGGTTTCGGTGTCGAGAACGATTTGTCGCATGGCGGGCATTCTAGCGGAGCGGCGCGGGCGCCCCGCGGTTTCTTGTTAGCGAGAGGGATCAGCGGCCGATCGATTCGACGCCGCGGTTGGCCAGCGCGTCGGCGCGCTCATTGCCGGGGTGGCCGTTGTGGCCGCGCACCCAGTGCCAGGAGATCTGGTGCGGCTGCGCCAGGGTGTCCAGTTCCTGCCACAGGTCGGCGTTCTTGACAGGCTTCTTGTCGGCGGTCTTCCACCCGCGGGCCTTCCAGCCGGGCAGCCATTCGCTGATGCCCTTCTGGACATACTGCGAGTCGGTATAGACACGCACGACGCAGGGACGCTTGAGCGCGCGCAATGCTTCGATCACGGCGGTCATTTCCATGCGGTTGTTGGTAGTGTTGGGCTCGCCGCCGAACATTTCTTTCTCGCTGGTGCCGGCGACGAGCACCGCGCCCCAGCCGCCGCGGCCGGGATTGCCCTTGCAGGCGCCGTCGGAGTAGATCGTGACTTCTTGCATGTGATTCCATGGTGGCCACCCGTCGGGCGGGTGGCGCATTGAAGGGGGCAGGAGAAGGGCGCTGGACCGCGTCAGCGCTCTTCGCCGGGGGTCTTGCCGTGCGTGCCGGTGGGCGTGGCCACGGGCGACGATACCGGAGCCAGCGCCGGCTTGCTCTTCCAGGCCGGGCCGACCAGGCGGATATTGCGCACGCGCTTGATCGCCGAGATCATATAGACCGCGCCGAAGATCGGCCACCAGCGGTCACCGGCCTTTTCCATGAAGGCGGCGCGCTGCAGCCAGCGGTCGGTGCGGTAGGGCGGGCAGTAGCAGCCGAAGCGGCCGCGGATGATATCGAAGCCCAGCAGCTTGAGCCAGTCCTTGATGCGCACGAAGCCGATCTGCTGCGCGTCCGTCGGCAGGAAGGGCGTGGCGCCGAGCCGGTTCATGCCCTGGCGCGCGCCCCACAGGCTCATCGGGTTGAAGCAGGTGACCACCACGCGCCCCTCGGGCATCAGCACCCGCGAGACCTCGCGCAGCACTTCGTGCGGGTCTTCGGCGAATTCCAGGATGTGGGGCAGGGTGACCAGGTCGATGCTCTGGGTGTCGAACGGCAGCTCGTCGAAGCGGCACAGCAGCTGGCGCGCGTCGGGATGTGCGGCGCGCGGCCCGTGCGGTCCACTGGAAGGGTCCAGCGCCAGCGCCGAGAACGGCATCCGGTTCTCGCGCAGGGTGTCGATAAAGGGCAGGCCCAACTGGACGGCGTGGTAGCCGAAGATGTCGGTCACGATCCGGTCGTACTGCTGCGCCTCCCAGCGCAGCATGTACTCACCGGGCGGCGAGGCCAGCCAGTCTTCCCAGCTTACAATCGGATGATTGGGACGATTGGACATAGGAGCATGCGCATGTTGAAGGTTGAGCCGATCCCGGCGTTCCAGGATAACTATATCTGGGCCATCCACGACGGTCATAGCGCCGCCGTGGTCGATCCCGGCGAGGCCGCGCCGGTGGAGCGCTTCCTGGCGCAAAGCGGTCTGGCTCTGGGCGCTATTGTAATCACCCATCACCACGGCGATCACCAGGGCGGGGTAGCCGAGTTGCTGGCGGCGCACCCGCGCACCCCGTCGGGCGCGCCGATGCCGGTGCTGGGGCCCGCCGGCGAACGCATTGGCGGGCGCACCCGGGCCCTGCGCGAAGGCGATGTCGTGACGCTGGAGACGCCGGCGCTGACGCTGCGCGTGCTGGACGTGCCCGGGCACACCGCCGGCCATATCGCCTATGTGGGCGACCTGGGCGAAGCCGGCCCGGCGGTCTTCTGTGGCGATACGCTGTTTGCCAGTGGCTGCGGGCGTCTGTTCGAAGGCACGCCGGCACAGATGCTGGACTCGCTCGACAAGCTGGCGGCACTGCCGGGCGATACCCGCGTCTATTGCGCGCACGAATATACGCGCAGCAATGTGCGCTTTGCACGGGCGGTGGAACCGGCCAATGCCGCGCTGGCGGCATGGGAGCAGCGGGTCGACGCGCTGCGCGCGGCGGACCAGCCGACGCTGCCGACCACCATCGCTCATGAGCGCGAGGTCAATCCCTTCCTGCGCTCGCGCGAGCCCGCGGTGCGCGCGGCGGTGGCGGCGCAGGGCGGGGCCGCCACGGGCGATGCGCAGGCCTTCGGTGCGCTGCGCGGCTGGAAGGACAATTTCCGCTGAACCCTGCCGGGCCTTGCGCCGCAAGGCTTTCCGGCTGCCCGGCGGATACTGGCCATATGGAAAATCTGATTGACGCGATACGCGGTTTTTTTTAGCATCACGCATCCTTTTGGCGTCACGATTCGAGAACTTAATGAAAATTGGTCGATTACTGGCGGTGGTCGCGTGCGCCGCGCTGCTTGCAGCGTGCGCCAGCACCCCAACGCCGCCTGATGGCGCCAACGGCGCCGCGACCGCCCAGACCGCCAAGCGCCAGGACCCGCTCAACTCGCTCATCGACAAATCGGCGCTTTCTTCCGCATCCACGATCAATGTCGACCAGGGTGGCCTGGACTGGCTGCGCGGCCCGTCCAACGACATCTGGGATCGCATCCGGCGCGGCTTTGCCATGCAGGACCTGGAGGGCACGCTGGTCGATGACCGCACCCAGTGGTATGCGCAGCGGCCGGAATACATGGAACGGATGGTCGGGCGCTCAAGCCGCTACCTGTACCACATCGTAGAAGAGCTGGAACGGCGCAAGATGCCGACCGAGCTGGCGCTGCTGCCGTTCGTCGAGAGCGCGTTCAACCCGCAGGCGCAGTCCACCGCCAAGGCGGCGGGCATGTGGCAGTTCATCCCGAGTACCGGCAAGTCGTACAACCTGAAGCAGAACATGTTCCGTGACGAGCGCCGCGACGTGCTGGCCTCGACCGACGCCGCGCTGGACTACCTGGCGCGGCTCTACGATATGTTCGGCGACTGGCACCTGGCGCTGGCGGCTTACAACTGGGGCGAGGGCGCGGTGTCGCGCGCGATCGCACGCAACCAGGCGCGCGGGCTGCCGACCGACTACGCCAGCCTGCCCATGCCCAACGAGACGCGCTACTACGTGCCGAAGCTGCAGGCGGTCAAGAACATCATCGCCAACCCGGCTGCGTATGGCGTCAAGCTGCCCGAGATCCCGGACCACCCGTACTTTGTCACGGTGACCACCTCGCGCGATATCGACGTGAACCTGGCGGCCAAGCTGGCGGACATGTCGGTAGAGGAATTCAAGGCGCTCAATCCGTCGTTCAACCGGCCGGTGATCCTGGGCGCGTCCAACCCGCAGATCCTGCTGCCGTTCGATAACGCCGAGCGCTTCCAGTACAACCTGAACACCTACCGCGGCGGGTTGTCGAGCTGGTCGGCGGTGACGGTGGACAGCCGCGAGCGTATCGAAGCGCTGGCGGCACGGCTGAACGTCGACGCCGATACGCTGCGCGAGATCAACAGCATCCCGAAAGGCATGCGCCTGAAGGCCGGCTCGACCGTGATGATCCCGCGCTCGGGCCGCCACGACCAGGATATCAGCGCGACCCTGGCCGACAGTGCCATGCTGGCGATGGAGCCTGATTTGCCGGATGCGCGCCGCGTGGTGGTGCGTGCCGGGCGGCGCGACACCGTGGCCTCGGTGGCGCGGCGCTATGGCGTCTCGGCGGGGCAGGTGCAATCGTGGAACAAGCTCTCCGGCACCAAGTTGGTCGCCGGGCAGAGCCTGGTGCTGATGGTGCCGGTGCGCGGCGCCGGCGCGGTGCGGGCGGCGCGGGCCGAACAGGCCGACCGTGCCGAGCGCGCCGACCGTGCAGAGCGTTCCGAGCGAAGCAGCAAGGGCGGCATCGTGCGGGTCTCGGCCAAGGGCAAGGCGGGCAAGGCGGAGCCGCGCAAGCGCGTCACCGTCGAGGCGGCCTCGCGGCGCACGGCAGTCAAGGCGACGCCGGCGCGCGTGGTGCGCGAGTCCAAGCCGGGGCCGAACGTCAAGGCGTCGGCCAAGGCCGGCGCCAAGGGGGCCAAGGCCCGCTGACGAATGCGGGCGCCGGCTGGTCCGCCGCATGGCGCAAGAAGGGGCGATGCCGTCGGCACGCCCCTTTTTTTCATGTGCCGGCCCCCGGGGCCCGCGCGCCCCTCTCCGAATCTGTGTCCACGCGCACCCGCGCCGGTGGCAAACTACGGTCATCATCACAATGACCGCAGACGCGGAGGAGACAGACATGACGGCAAGCCATGCCGTGCATGCCCGTTCGCTGGCCGACCCCGAGGGGTTCTGGGCCGAACAGGCGGCGCGCATCGACTGGGAAACCCCGTTCGGCCAGGTGCTCGACAACAGCCGCGCGCCCTTTACGCGCTGGTTCGTCGGCGGGCGCACCAACCTGTGCCACAACGCGGTCGACCGCCACCTGGCGGCCCGCGCCAGCCAGCCGGCGCTGCACTGGGTCTCGACCGAGACCGACCAGGCCCGCACCTTTACCTACGCCGAGCTGCACGACGAAGTCAGCCGCATGGCCGCGATCCTGCAGGGCCTGGACGTGCAGAAGGGCGACCGCGTGCTGATCTACATGCCGATGATCCCGGAAGCCGCCTTTGCCATGCTGGCCTGCGCGCGCATCGGCGCGATCCATTCGGTGGTGTTCGGCGGCTTTGCCTCGGTCAGCCTGGCCGCGCGCATCGAGGATGCCCGGCCGCGCGTGGTGGTCAGCGCCGACGCCGGCTCGCGTGCCGGCAAGGTGGTGCCCTACAAGCCGCTGCTGGACGAGGCCATCCGGCTCTCGTCGCACCAGCCCGGGAAGGTGCTGCTGGTGGACCGGCAACTGGCGCAAATGCCCCGTACCGAGGGCCGCGATGAGGACTACGCCGCCTGGCGCGAACGCGTGGCCGGCGTGCAGGTGCCGTGCGTGTGGCTGGAATCGAGCGAGCCGTCGTACGTGCTATACACCTCCGGCACCACCGGCAAGCCCAAGGGCGTGCAGCGCGATACCGGCGGCTACGCGGTGGCGCTGGCCACCTCGATGGAATACATCTTCTGCGGCAAGCCCGGCGACACCATGTTCACCGCGTCGGACATCGGCTGGGTGGTGGGGCACAGCTATATCGTCTACGGCCCGCTGCTGGCCGGCATGGCCACGCTGATGTATGAAGGCACGCCGATCCGCCCCGACGGTGGCATCCTGTGGCGGCTGGTGGAGCAATACAAGGTCAACCTGATGTTCAGCGCGCCGACCGCGATCCGCGTGCTGAAGAAGCAGGACCCGGCCTGGCTGACCCGCTACGACCTGTCCAGCCTGCGCCTGCTGTTCCTGGCCGGCGAGCCGCTGGACGAGCCCACCGCGCGCTGGATCCAGGACGGCCTGGGCAAGCCCGTGGTCGACAACTACTGGCAGACCGAATCCGGCTGGCCGATCCTCGCGATCCAGCGCGGCATCGAGGCGCTGCCGCCCAAGCTGGGCTCGCCCGGCGTGCCCGCCTACGGCTATGACCTGAAGATCGTCGACGAGAACACCGGCGCTGAATGCCCGCCGGGGCAGAAGGGTGTGGTCGCCATCGACGGCCCGCTGCCGCCGGGATGCATGAGCACGGTCTGGGGCGACGACGACCGCTTCGTGCGCACCTACTGGCAGGCGGTGCCGAACCGGCTGTGCTATTCGACCTTCGACTGGGGCGTGCGCGACGCCGACGGCTATGTTTTTATCCTGGGCCGCACCGACGACGTAATCAACGTTGCCGGCCACCGGCTGGGCACCCGCGAGATCGAGGAAAGCCTGTCGTCCAACGCTGCCGTGGCCGAGGTGGCGGTGGTGGGCGTGCAGGACGCGCTCAAGGGGCAGGTGGCGATGGCCTTCTGCATCGCCCGCGATCCGGCGCGCACGGCCACGGCCGAAGCGCGGCTGGCATTGGAGGGCGAGTTGATGAAGACGGTGGAGCAGCAACTGGGTGCCGTGGCGCGGCCGGCGCGCGTATTCTTTGTCAATGCACTGCCCAAGACCCGCTCCGGCAAGTTGCTGCGGCGCGCCATGCAGGCGGTGGCCGAAGGGCGCGATCCGGGCGACCTGACCACGATCGAGGACCCGGGTGCGCTGGAACAGTTGCAGGCAGCGCTGAAAGGCTAGATGGCGGGCTGAGGGCGTGGGATGCGGGTGCCGTGCGGGGCACTCCGCCTCCCGCCCTTGCCATCGGCCGTGATACAGTCTAATATTTGAAGTATAAAATATTTAGACATCATCTAGATGGCGGTGTGATCCTGGGCAAAGGTGCCCGGCGCAGCCGGCAGGAGGCGACAGATGCGAGTGCTTTGTATTGGTGGTGGCCCGGCAGGCCTGTACTTCGGGCTGCTGATGAAGCTGCAGGATCCGGCCAACGAGGTCATCGTGGTCGAGCGCAACCGGCCCTACGACACCTTCGGCTGGGGCGTGGTGTTCTCTGACGCCACCATGGACAACCTGAAGCAAGCCGACCCGGTCAGCGCGGCCGAGATCAACGCGGCCTTCAACCACTGGGACGATATCGACATCCATATCGGCGGGCGCACCATCCGCTCCGGCGGCCATGGCTTTATCGGCATCGGCCGCAAGCGCCTGCTCAATATCCTGCAGGCACGCTGCGAGGCGCTGGGCGTGAAGCTGGTGTTCGAGACCGATGTGTCCGACGACCAGGCGCTGGCGATGCAATACCAGGCCGACCTGGTGATCGCCTCGGACGGCCTGAACAGCCGCATCCGCACCCTCTACGCCGACACCTTCCAGCCTGACATCGACACGCGCCAGTGCCGCTTTGTCTGGATGGGCACGCACAAGCTGTTCGACGCCTTCACCTTTGCCTTCGAGAAGACCGAGCACGGCTGGTTCCAGGCGCACGCCTACCGCTTTGACGACACCACCTCGACCTTTATCGTCGAGGCCCCGGAGTCGGTCTGGCGCGCCGCGGGCATCGAGCAGATGAGCCAGGAAGAGGGCGTGGCCTACTGCGAGCGCCTGTTCGCGCGCTACCTCGACGGCAACAAGCTGATCACCAATGCGGCGCACCTGCGCGGCTCGGCGATCTGGATCCGCTTCCCGCGCGTGATCTGCCGCCAATGGGTGCATTGGAACACCTTGCCCGACGGCCGCCGCGTGCCGGTGGTGCTGATGGGCGATGCCGCGCACACCGCGCACTTCTCGATCGGTTCGGGAACCAAGCTGGCGTTGGAAGATGCGATTGACCTGGCCGAGGAAATCCGTGGCAGGGGTCATGACGGCCTGCCCGATGCACTGTCGCGCTACGAAGCCACGCGCGGCGTGGAAGTGCTGAAGATCCAGAACGCGGCGCGCAACTCGACCGAATGGTTCGAGAACGTCGAGCGTTACGCGGGCAGCCTGCCGCCGGAGCAGTTCGCCTATTCCCTGCTGACCCGCTCGCAGCGCATCTCGCATGAGAATCTGCGCGTGCGCGATGCGGACTACGTGGCGCAGTTCGAGCACTGGCTGGCGCGGCAGGCCGGCGTGCAACCGGAAAGCCTGCAACTGCGTGAGCACCAGCCGCTGCCGCCGATGTTCACGCCGTTCCGCGTGCGCGGCGTCACGCTGAAGAATCGCGTGGTGGTGTCGCCGATGGCGATGTACTCATGCACCGACGGCGTGCCCGGCGACTTCCACCTGGTCCACCTGGGTTCGCGCGCGCTGGGCGGCGCCGGCATGGTGGTGGCGGAGATGACCTGCGTGTCGCCCGATGCGCGCATCACGCCGGGATGCCCGGGTTTGTGGAACGACGCGCAGCGCGACGCCTGGCGCCGCATCGTCGACTTCGTGCATGCCAACAGCGATGCGCGCATCGCCATGCAGATCGGCCACTCGGGCCGCAAGGGTTCGACCCAGCTCGGCTGGGAGGCAATGGACCATCCGCTGTCGGAAGGCAACTGGCCGGTGATCTCGGCCTCGCCGCTGCCCTACCTGCCGGGCGAGTCGCAGACCCCGCGCGAGATGACGCGCGCAGACATGGACCGTGTGCGCGATGACTTCGTCGCCAGCGCGCGCCGCGCCGCCGAGGCCGGCTTCGACTGGCTGGAACTGCATTGCGCGCATGGCTACCTGCTGTCGAGCTTTATCTCGCCGCTGACCAATACGCGGGAAGATGAATACGGCGGTTCGCTGGCCGCACGGCTGCGCTACCCGCTGGAGGTGTTTGCCGCGGTGCGTGAAGTGTGGCCGGAACACAAGCCGATGTCGGTGCGCATCTCGGCGCACGACTGGGTCGAAGGCGGCATCACCCCCGACGATGCGATCGAGATCGCACGCGCCTTCAAGGCCGCCGGTGCCGACATGATCGACTGCTCGTCGGGCCAGGTCAGCCCGGACCAGGCTCCGGTCTACGGCCGCATGTACCAGACCCCGTTTGCCGACCGCATCCGCAACGAGGCCGGCATCGCCACCATTGCCGTGGGCGCGATCTTCGAGGCCGACCATGTCGACTCGATCATCGCCGCGGGCCGTGCCGACCTGTGCGCGATCGCGCGGCCGCACCTGGCCAACCCGGCCTGGACGCTGCAGGAAGCGGCGCGCATCGGCTACCGCGATATCACCTGGCCCAAGCAGTACCAGGCCGGCAAGCGGCAACTTGAAACCAACCTGGAACGCGCCGCGGCGCAGGAGAAGCAGGGATGACGGGCAGCACGGGTTCATTGTCAGGGCGCCACGCGCTGGTCACCGGCGGCGGGCGCGGCATCGGCGCGGCAATCGCGCGCCGGCTGCTGGCCGACGGCGCCAGCGTGACGCTGCTGGGCCGCGATGCCGGCGCGTTGCAGGCGACTGTACAAGCGCTGCGTGAGGTCGCCCCCGCAGGCGCCGTAGTCTCCTTTGTCACGGCCGATATTGCCGATGCCGACAGCGTGGCACGCGCCTTCGCCGCCGCCGCGGAACAGTCCGGCCCGGTGTCGATGCTGATCAACAATGCCGGCCAGGCGCACAGCGCACCGTTCCTGAAGACCGATGCCGCGCTGTGGCAGCGCATGCTGGACGTGAACCTGACCGGCACCTTCCTGTGCACGCAGGCGGCGCTGCCGGCGATGCTCGACGCGGGCTGGGGCCGTATCGTCAATGTGGCGAGCACGGCCGGCCTGATCGGCTATGGCTATGTCAGTGCCTATTGCGCGGCCAAGCATGGGGTGATCGGCCTGACGCGCGCGCTGGCGCTGGAAACCGCGGCCAAGGGCGTGACCGTCAACGCGGTCTGCCCGGGCTATACCGAAACCGACATCGTGCGCGACGCGGTGGCCAATATCGTCGGCAAGACCGGCCGCACTGAAGCCGAGGCCCGCGCTGAACTGGCCGCGCGCAATCCGCAGCGCCGCCTGGTGCAGCCCGAGGAAGTGGCCGACGCCGTGGCCTGGCTGTGCCGGCCGTCCGCCGCGGCGATCACCGGCCAGGCAATCCCGGTGGCCGGCGGCGAGGTGATGGCCGGCTGACAACGACAGAACAAGGACCTGAGAGAGAACCCATGACAGAGATCGCACTCGACATGCGCCACCACAAGCGCAGCTTTGCCGGCTACCAGCCGGAGCACTTCCTGTGGTCGGTGTCCGGCGACGGCAAGGTCGGCACCGTGACGCTGAACCGGCCGGAGCGCAAGAATCCGCTGACTTTCGATTCCTACGCCGAGCTGCGCGATCTGTTCCGCGGCCTGTGCTATGCCAGCGACATCAAGGCGGTGGTGGTGACGGGCGCGGGTGGCAACTACTGCTCGGGCGGCGACGTGCACGAGATCATTGGGCCTCTCACGCGCATGACCATGCCTGAGCTGCTCGACTTCACGCGCTTGACCGGCGACCTGGTCAAGGCCATGCGCGCCTGCCCGCAGCCGGTGGTGAGCGCGGTCGACGGCATCTGCGCCGGCGCCGGCGCGATGATGGCGCTGGCCTCCGACATGCGCCTGGGCACGGCGCAGGCCAAGACCGCGTTCCTGTTCACGCGCGTCGGCCTGGCCGGCGCCGACATGGGCGCGTGCACGCTGCTGCCGCGCGTGATCGGGCAGGGGCGTGCCAGCGAGCTGCTCTACACCGGCCGCTCGATGAGCGCGGAAGAGGGCCTGCAGTGGGGCTTCTTCAATGCGCTGCATCCGTCCGAATCGGTGCTGGCCCAGGCGCAGACGCTGGCCGCGCAACTGGCCGCCGGCCCGACCTTTGCGCATGGTGTGACCAAGAAGCTGCTGCACCAGGAATGGAACATGGGGCTGGACGAGGCCATCGAGGCCGAGGCCGAAGCCCAGGCCATCTGCATGCAGACGCGCGACTTCCGCCGCGCCTACGAGGCCTTCGTCGCCAAGACCAAGCCGGTGTTCGAAGGGGACTGAAGCGCCATGTCCGACAAGACCTATCTCGACCTGCCGCTGTTCGACGATGCGCACCGCACACTGGAGCGCGAACTGGACGCCTGGTGCGCGCAACACCTCCATGTCGACCACAGCGATACCGACGCCGCCTGCCGCGCGCTGGTGCGCCAGCTGGGCGAGGCCGGCTGGCTGCGCTACTGCGTGCCGGCCGCGCACGGCGGCGCGCTGCCGGCGCTGGATTCGCGCTCGCTGTGCCTGCTGCGCGAGACCCTGGCGCGCCATGACGGCCTGGCCGATTTTGCCTTTGCCATGCAGGGGCTGGGCTCGGGCGCGATCTCGCTGGCCGGCAGCGATGCGCTGCGTGCGCATTACCTGCCGCGCGTGGCCCGCGGCGAGGCGATTGCCGCGTTTGCGCTGTCCGAGCCAGAGGCCGGTTCCGATGTGGCCGCCATGCAGTGCAGCGCACGGCTGTCGGACGACGGCAGCCACTATGTGATCGATGGCGCCAAGACCTGGATTTCCAACGGCGGCATTGCCGACTTCTACTGCGTGTTCGTGCGCACCGGCGAGGCGCCGGGCGCGCGCGGCATCTCCGCCTTTGTGGTGGACGCCGATACGCCGGGCCTGACCATCGCCGAGCGCATCGACGTGATGGCGCCGCACCCGCTCGCCACGCTGCGTTTCGACGACTGCCGCGTGCCCGTGGGCAACCGGCTGGGCGAGGCGGGGCAGGGCTTCAAGGTGGCGATGATGACGCTCGACATCTTTCGTGCCTCGGTCGCGGCGGCTGCGCTGGGCTTTGGCCGCGCCGCGCTTGACGATGCTCTGGCGCGCGCCTGCGCGCGCCCGATGTTCGGCGGCGTGCTGGCCGACCTGCAACTGACCCAGGCCGCCATCGGCGACATGGCCACCGCGATCGACGCCGCGGCGCTGCTGACCTACCGCGCGGCCTGGCTGCGCGATGTCAAGGGCCAGCGCACCACGCGCGAGGCGGCCATGGCCAAGATGGTGGCAACCGAGAACGCACAGCAGGTGATCGACCGTGCGGTGCAGATGTTCGGCGGCCTGGGCGTCAAGGTCGGCACGCGGGTGGAAAGCCTGTACCGCGAGATCCGCTCGCTGCGCATCTATGAAGGCGCCACCGAAGTGCAGAAGCTGATCATTGCGCGCGAGACGCTGGCCGGGCGCAAAGCCTGACGCCCCCGCGTGCCACCCACGACTGCCGTACCGATACAGAGCAGACAGGAGACAAGCCATGGCGACCACAGCCCACCTCGATACCTTCGCGCGCGACCGCCTGCCGCCGCCCGATATGTGGCCGGTGTTCCGCTTCAATGACGATACCGACTACCCTGAGCGGATGAATGCCGCGGTGGAGCTGGTAGACCGCCACGTGCGCGAAGGCCGCGGCGAGCGCATCGCCATCCGCCATCGCTGCGACGGACAGATCGAGACGGTCACGTATGCGCAGCTGGCGGCGCTGGTGAACCGCATCGCCCATGTGCTGGTCGAGGACATGCAGCTGGTGCCCGGCAATCGCGTGCTGCTGCGCGGGCCCAACAACCTGATGATGGCCGCCAGCTGGCTGGCCACGCTCAAGGCGGGCCTGGTCGCGGTGCCGACCATGCCGCTGCTGCGCGCCAAGGAACTGAAGCAGATCATCGACAAGGCCCAGGTCGGCGCCGCGCTGTGCGATGCGCGGCTGCGCGAGGAACTCGATGCCAACCAGCAGGCGGGCGGCGAATTCCACTGCCCGAGCCTGGCGCGCACGCTGTACTTCAACGGTGAAGGCGAGGGTTCGCTGGAGGCGGCGATGGCGGGCAAGCCGGATGCCTTCGAGGCCTGCGACACCGCCAGCGACGACGTCTGCCTGATCGCCTTTACCAGCGGCACCACCGGCCAGCCCAAGGGCACCATGCACTTCCATCGCGACGTGCTGGCCATGTGCGACCTGTTCCCGCGCCACGTGCTGCGCCCGCAGCCCGACGACGTGTTCTGCGGCACACCGCCGATCGCGTTCACCTTCGGGCTGGGCGGCATGCTGTGTTTCCCGCTGCGCATCGGCGCCAGCGCCGTGCTGGCCGAGAAGCTGACGCCAGAGACGCTGCTCGGGCTGATCCAGGATTTCCGCGCCACCATCGTCTTTACCGCCCCGACCTTCTACCGGCAGATGGCAGCGCTGGCGCCGCGCTACGACCTGTCCAGCCTGAAGAAGAGCGTGTCGGCCGGCGAAGCCCTGCCGGACGCCACGCGCCAGAGCTGGAAGGCGGCCACCGGCATCGAGATGACCGACGGCATCGGCGGCACGGAGATGATGCATATCTTTATCTCCAGCGCCGGCGCCGAGGTCAGGCCGGGCGCGATCGGGCGCGTGGTGCCGGGCTATGTCGCGCAGATCGTCGACGAGAACATGCAGCCCCTGCCGCCGGGGCAGGTCGGCAAGCTCGCGGTGCAGGGGCCAACCGGCTGCCGCTACCTGGACGATCCGCGCCAGTCCAACTATGTGAAGGCGGGCTGGAACCTGCCGGGTGATACCTTTTTCGTTGACGAGGACGGCTACTACTTCTACCAGGCGCGTTCGGACGACATGATCATCTCGGCCGGCTACAACATCGCCGGGCCGGAGGTGGAAAGCGCACTGATGCAGCACGAGGCAGTGGCCGAATGCGGTGTGGTCGGCGCGCCCGACGACGGGCGCGGCCAGGTGGTGATGGCCTATGTGGTGCTGCGCGAGGGCGTGGCGGCGGACGACGCTACCCGCACCGCGCTGCAGGACTACGTGAAGCGCCAGATCGCGCCCTACAAGTATCCGCGCCGTATTGTGTTCGTGCCGGCGCTGCCGCGCACCGAGACCGGCAAGCTGCAGCGCTTCCGGCTGCGGCAGATGGCGGAGCAGGGCAATGGCGGCGGCAATGGCGGCGTCAACCAGGCGGGGAAGCCATGAGCCCCGTGTTCCGCAGCACCGTCCTGGTGCGCTTCAAGCACTGCGACGCCGCGGGCATCGTGTTCTACCCGCGCTATTTCGAGATGCTCAACGACCTGATCGAAGACTGGTTCAGCGAGGCGCTGGGCTGGCCCTTCGACGCCATGCATGGCGAGGGCCGAACTGGCGTGCCGACCGCCGAGCTGGAGTGCCGCTTCCTGGCTCCGAGCCGGCTGGGCGAGGTGCTGACGCGGGAACTGCGCGTGCTGAAGCTGGGCCAGTCCAGCTTTACCCTCGCGATCCGCTTCGCCGGCCCGCATGACGATACCCGCATGGAAGTGACGCAGCGGCTGGTCTGCGTCGATACCGGCTCGATTGCTCCGCAGCCGCTGCCCGATGCCGTGCGCGAGGCCATGTCGGCCTACCTGGTCGCGACGGCCTGAATCCCCGAATTCCATTCACTCATACAGATAATCAACAGGAAAACGCATCATGAACATCCTGCAGCCGCCCGACTGGGCGCCTCCGCGTGGCTACGCCAACGGCACCATGACCGAAATGCAGGTCGGCAGCCGCCTCCTCTTTGTCAGCGGCCAGATCGGCTGGACCGGCAAATGTGAATTCGAGACCGACGACTTCGGCCTGCAGGTGGCGCAGGCGCTGCGCAACGTGGTTGCCGTGCTGGCGGCCGGAGACGCGCTGCCCGAGCATATCGTGCGCATGACCTGGTATGTGAAGGACAAGGCGGAATATGTCGGCGCCTATGGGGCGATCGGCCAGCATTACCGGGCCATCATCGGCCGCCACTTCCCGGCGATGACGGCGGTCGAGGTTGCGGACCTGGTGGAGCCGCGCGCCAAGGTGGAAATCGAGGTCACGGCGGTCGTGCCGCCGCGGGCGTAACGTAGCAGGCACAGGGCAGGACGGTGGCCGGCGGCGTCGCGCCGCCGCTGCCTGCCGCGTGCAAGTCCTTGAAAACTTGAGAAATTGGGTGGCGCGGGATATAATTCGAAAGTTTCGCTTTCAGAACCCTTCACCCTAGCGCCTACCGCTTTCCACCTTCCGCCGCCCCCAGCCGCGCCGCCTTTGCTGTCCGCATTCAATGTGACGCAAGGAGCATGTCGCAACCGGATCCGACCGCATCGGCGCAATGCCGCTGCCGCCGTCACGGATCCAGCCTGGGAGGCACGAGGCGTCGATTGGTCGGTCACGGGGTGAGTCCAGCAGGAGCCTACCCGTGTTACCGTCTTTTCCGTCCGCCATTCTCGCGCTTGCAGACGGCACGGTCTTTCGTGGCTATTCCATTGGCGCTTCCGGCCATACCATCGGTGAAGTGGTGTTCAACACCGCCATCACCGGTTACCAGGAAATCCTCACCGACCCGAGTTACTCCCGGCAGATCGTCACGCTGACGTATCCGCATATCGGTAACTACGGGGTCAATCCTGAGGATGTCGAAGCCACGAAAGTCCATGCCGCCGGCCTGATCATCAAGGATCTGCCGATCCTGGCCTCGAACTTCCGCAAGGAGCACACCCTTGCCCACTACCTGAAGCAGGAAAAGGTGGTGGCCATCGCCGGCATCGATACGCGCAAGCTGACGCGTATCCTGCGTGAAAAGGGTGCCCAGAACGGCTGCATCTTGGCCGGCGAAGACAATGTCCAGAAGGCCATCGACCTGGCCCGCTCGTTCCCCGGCCTGGCCGGCATGGACCTGGCCAAGGTAGTCTCGGTCAAGGAACCGTACGAGTGGACCCAGTCCGAATGGAAGCTGGGCGAAGGCTACGGCAAGCAGGACCAGCCGCAATTCCACGTGGTCGCCTATGACTACGGCGTCAAGTACAACATCCTGCGCATGCTGGCCGAGCGCGGCTGCAAGGTCACGGTGCTGCCCGCGCAGGCGAGCGCCGCCGACGCGCTGGCGCTGAATCCGGACGGCGTGTTCCTGTCCAACGGCCCCGGTGACCCCGAGCCGTGCGACTATGCCATCGCCGCCACGCGCGAGTTCATCGAGCGCGGCATCCCGACCTTCGGCATCTGCCTGGGCCACCAGATCATGGCGCTGGCAGTAGGCGCCAAGACCCTGAAGATGAAGTTCGGCCACCATGGCGCCAACCACCCGGTCAAGGACCTGGACGATGGCCGCGTGGTGATCACGTCGCAGAACCACGGCTTCGCGGTCGATGCGGACACGCTGCCGTCGAATGTGCGCGTGACGCACAAGTCGCTGTTCGACGGTTCGCTGCAGGGTTTCGCGCTGACCGACAAGCCGGCCTTCTGCTTCCAGGGCCATCCGGAGGCGTCGCCCGGTCCGAACGACGTGGCTTACCTGTTCGACCGCTTCATCAAGCTGATGACGGACGCGCGCAAGTAAGCGGGCAAGAAGAACAGCGCAGACCTCAGGGACATCCCATGAACGCCTTCATGCATACCGCTTTCGGCATCACCGATTTCTGGACCTATGTGCTGGGCACGATCTTTATCGTGCTGCTGCCGGGGCCGAACTCGATGTACGTGCTGTCGGTGGCGGCGCAGCGCGGCGTGCGCGCCGGCTACAAGGGCGCGTGCGGGGTGTTCCTGGGCGACTTCGTGCTGATGGTGCTGTCGGCGGCGGGCGTGGCCTCGCTGCTCAAGGCCAGCCCGGCGCTGTTCTACGTGGTGAAGTACGTCGGCGCGGCCTACCTGGCATGGATTGGTTTCAGCATGCTGCGCGGCGCGCTGCGCAACTGGGCCGCACGCGGCGATGCCGCCGCCGCCGCGCCGGTTAGCAAGGCCGACCAGTCCGACCCGTTCCGCAAGGCGTTGCTGATCAGCCTGCTGAACCCGAAGGCGATCCTGTTCTTCATCTCGTTCTTCATCCAGTTTGTCGACCCGGCCTTCGCTTACCCGGTGCTGTCGTTCTCCGTGCTGGGCCTGGTCGCCCAGTTCTGCAGCTTTGCCTACCTGACCACGATCATCTTCGTGGGCGCGAAGCTGGCCGACGCATTCCGGCGCCGCCGGCGCCTGTCGGCGGGCATGTCGAGCGGGGTGGGCGCGATGTTCATCGGCTTCGGCGCCAAGCTGGCGACGGCCACGATGAACTGAGCAAGACGATATTTTTGAATCCTGACGGATTCCCTGATTACCGGCGCGGTCCGCAGGCAAGGCGGGCCGGCCCATAAAGAGAGCGTGCAATGCCAAAACGCACAGACATCAAGAGCATCCTGATTATCGGCGCGGGCCCCATCATCATCGGCCAGGCGTGCGAGTTCGACTACTCCGGCGCCCAGGCCTGCAAGGCGCTGCGCGAGGAAGGCTTCAAGGTCATCCTGGTCAATTCGAACCCGGCGACCATCATGACCGACCCCAACACGGCCGATGTGACCTACATCGAGCCGATCACCTGGGAAGTGGTCGAGCGCATCATCGAGAAGGAGCGCCCGGACGCGATCCTGCCGACCATGGGCGGCCAGACCGCGCTGAACTGCGCGCTGGACCTGCACCGTCACGGCGTGCTGGACAAGTACAAGGTCGAGCTGATCGGCGCCTCGCCGGAAGCCATCGACAAGGCCGAGGACCGCCAGAAGTTCAAGGACGCCATGACCAAGATCGGTCTGGGTTCGGCCAAGTCGGGCATCGCCCACTCGATGGACGAAGCCATGGCCGTGCAGTCGCGCATTGCCCAGGAAACCGGTACCGGCGGCTACCCGATCGTGATCCGCCCGTCGTTCACGCTGGGCGGCAGCGGCGGCGGCATCGCCTACAACCGCGAAGAATTCGAAGAGATCTGCAAGCGCGGCCTGGACCTGTCGCCGACGCGCGAGCTGCTGATCGAAGAATCGCTGCTGGGCTGGAAAGAGTATGAGATGGAAGTCGTCCGCGACAAGAAGGACAACTGCATCATCATCTGCTCGATCGAGAACCTGGACCCGATGGGCATCCACACCGGCGACTCGATCACCGTCGCTCCGGCGCAGACCCTGACCGACAAGGAATACCAGATCCTGCGCAACGCGTCGCTGGCCGTGCTGCGCGAGATCGGTGTCGACACCGGCGGCTCCAACGTGCAGTTCTCGATCAACCCGAAGGACGGTCGCATGATCGTCATCGAGATGAACCCGCGGGTGTCGCGTTCGTCGGCGCTGGCCTCCAAGGCCACCGGCTTCCCGATCGCCAAGGTCGCGGCCAAGCTGGCCGTGGGCTACACGCTGGACGAGCTGAAGAACGAGATCACCGGCGGCGCGACCCCGGCCTCGTTCGAGCCGTCGATCGACTACGTGGTCACCAAGGTGCCGCGTTTCGCGTTTGAGAAATTCCCGCAGGCCGACAGCCACCTGACCACCCAGATGAAGTCGGTGGGCGAGGTGATGGCGATGGGCCGCACCTTCCAGGAATCGTTCCAGAAGGCCCTGCGCGGCCTGGAAGTGGGCGTCGACGGCCTGGACGAAAAGTCGACGGACCGTGACGAGGTCGTCGAGGAGATCGGCGAAGCCGGCCCCGACCGCATCTGGTACGTGGGCGACGCCTTCCGCCTGGGCATGTCGCTGGAAGAGGTCTATGCCGAGACCGACATCGACCCGTGGTTCCTGGCCCAGATCGAAGACATCATCAAGACCGAAGGCCTGGTCAAGGCGCGCACGCTGGAAAGCCTGTCGACCGCCGAGCTGCGCTTCCTGAAGCAGAAGGGCTTCTCCGACCGCCGCCTGGCCAAGCTGCTGAAGACCGACGCCAAGGCCGTGCGCGAAGCGCGCATCGCCCAGAACGTGCGCCCGGTCTACAAGCGCGTGGACACCTGCGCGGCCGAGTTCGCCACCAACACCGCCTACATGTACTCGACCTACGAGGCCGAGCATGGCGAGTGCGAGGCGCAGCCGACCGACAAGAAGAAGATCATGGTGCTGGGCGGCGGCCCGAACCGGATCGGCCAGGGCATCGAGTTCGACTACTGCTGCGTGCACGCCGCGCTGGCGCTGCGCGAAGACGGGTACGAGACCATCATGGTCAACTGCAACCCGGAAACCGTGTCGACCGACTATGACACCTCGGACCGCCTGTACTTCGAGCCGCTGACGCTGGAAGACGTGCTGGAGATCGTCGCGCTCGAGAAGCCGGTCGGCGTGATCGTGCAGTACGGCGGCCAGACCCCGCTGAAGCTGGCGCTGGACCTGGAAGCCAACGGCGTGCCCATCATCGGCACCAGCCCCGACATGATCGACGCGGCCGAGGACCGCGAGCGCTTCCAGAAGCTGCTGCAGGAACTGGGCCTGCGCCAGCCGCCCAACCGCACCGCGCGTGCCGAGGACGAAGCGCTGCGCCTGGCCGAAGAAATCGGCTACCCGCTGGTGGTGCGCCCGTCGTACGTGCTGGGCGGCCGCGCCATGGAAATCGTGCATGAGCCGCGCGACCTCGAGCGCTACATGCGCGAGGCCGTCAAGGTCTCGAACGATTCCCCGGTGCTGCTGGACCGCTTCCTGAACGACGCCATCGAGTGCGACGTCGATGCCATCTCCGACGGCAAGCGCGTCTTCATCGGCGGCGTGATGGAGCACATCGAGCAGGCTGGCGTGCACTCGGGCGACTCCGCGTGCTCGCTGCCGCCGTACTCGCTGTCGGCCGAGACCGTGGCTGAACTGAAGCGCCAGACCGCCGCGATGGCCAAGGCGCTGAACGTGATCGGCCTGATGAACGTGCAGTTCGCGATCCAGCAGAACGACGGCGTCGATACCGTCTACGTGCTGGAAGTGAACCCGCGCGCCTCGCGCACCGTGCCGTACGTGTCCAAGGCCACCGGCTTGCAGTTGGCCAAGATCGCCGCGCGCTGCATGGCGGGCCAGTCGCTGGACGAGCAGGGTATCGGCGAAGAAGTCATCCCGCCGTACTACAGCGTCAAGGAAGCGGTGTTCCCGTTCAACAAGTTCCCGGGCGTCGATCCGGTCCTCGGACCTGAAATGCGCTCGACCGGCGAAGTGATGGGCGTGGGCAAGGCCTTCGGCGAGGCGCTGTTCAAGAGCCAGCTGGCCGCAGGTTCGCGCCTGCCGGAGAAGGGCACCGTGCTGATCACCGTGAAGGACAGCGACAAGCCGCGCGCCGTTGGCGTGGCACGCATGCTGCACGACATGGGCTACCCGATCGTTGCCACCCGCGGCACCGCGTCGGCCATCGAGGCCGCCGGCATCCCGGTCAAGACCGTCAACAAGGTCAAGGACGGCCGTCCGCATATCGTGGACATGATCAAGAACGGCGAACTGGCGCTGGTGTTCACCACCGTGGACGAAACCCG
Organism: Cupriavidus sp. FW305-3-2-15-C-LB2; assembly: GCF_058787575.1. Taxonomy (NCBI): domain Bacteria; kingdom Pseudomonadati; phylum Pseudomonadota; class Betaproteobacteria; order Burkholderiales; family Burkholderiaceae; genus Cupriavidus; species Cupriavidus sp. FW305-3-2-15-C-LB2. The sequence continues at coordinate 16,276 of NZ_JBYSZW010000047.1, read as the reverse complement.
CACCGCGATTGCCGATTCGCGCTCGATCCGGACCTCGGCGCTGGCCCACCGCATTCCTTACTACACCACCATCGCCGGCGCCCGCGCCGCGGTGGAGGGCCTGAAGCACATGCAGAGCCTGGAGGTCTACGACCTGCAGAGCCTGCACGCCTCGCTGGCCTGAAGCCCCGCAGGTAAGGCAAGCGGCACATCGCCACTGGCCGGGCGCATTGCGCCCGGTCAAGGCCAGGAAGCCCGCCGGAGTTGCTGCCGGCTGGCTTCCTGGCCTAAACTACGTCAAATTCGCCGATCGATGCGGCGTGCCCGCATTCGGTCCTGTCTGAAAGCCGCGGTTGAGCGGAAGTGCCCTGGCAGCATTGGTCAGGGATGGCTCCAGCTCCGCTGCGGCTCATTTTTTTGTTGAACGAAGACATGAGCACCATTCCGATTACCAAGCGTGGCGCAGAGCTCCTGAAGGAAGAGCTGCAGCGCCTGAAGGCTGTCGAGCGTCCGGCGGTGATCAATGCGATCTCGGAAGCCCGCGCACAGGGCGACCTGTCTGAAAACGCCGAATACGACGCCGCCAAGGAAAAGCAAGCCTTTATCGAAGGCCGCATCCTGGAAGTGGAGGCCAAGCTGTCGGCCGCGCAGATCATCGACCCGACCCAGCTGGACACCGACGGCCGCATCGTCTTTGGCGCGACTGTGGACCTGGAAGACCTGGAGTCCGGCAGTCCCGTCAGCTACCAGATCGTGGGCGATGACGAAGCCGACATCGACGTCGGCAAGATCTCAGTCAGCTCGCCCATCGCGCGTGCGCTGATCGGCAAGTTCGAAGGCGACGTCGCAACCGTGCTGGCCCCTGGTGGCGAGCGCGAGTACGAAGTCATTACCGTACGCTATATCTGACGCCGGCCCGGCCGGCAGGCTTGCACCTGGCCCGGCCCACCGGAAAGACCGGCACGTGTTCTCCAATTCCTATAACAATCTGCCGCCGCTGCCGCACCGCATCTTCCTGCTGCTGACGGTGGTGTGGGCAGGCAGCCTCTGGACCGTCGGCTACATGGTGGCGCCGACCTTGTTCTCGGTGCTGCCCAGCCGCGAGATGGCGGGCATGATCGCCGGGCACCTGTTCCATACCGAGGCCATCGTCGGGGTCACCATCGGCGTGCTGCAGCTGGTGCTGTGCAACGTGATGATCCGGCGCGGTGCCCACCGCTATCGCGGCCTGCGCTGGCTGGTGCTGGGCATGTTGTGCTGCGTGCTGGCGGGCTACTTCGGCACCCAGCCGTTCATGGCCGGCCTGAAGGAAAAGGCGCTGGCGCTGGGCGTCGGCGTTTCGGAATCGCCTTACAAGGCGCAGTTCGGCATGCTGCACGGCGTGTCGAGCGCCTTCTACCTGCTGCAAAGCCTGCTGGCGCTGGTGCTGGTGTGGCGCGCTTCGGCGCCGCGTTCGGCCGGGGAATGAGGCCGGCCGCCGGCACCGCCACGGGCGTGGCGTGCCGGCATCGGGCGTCGCCTGGCAGCGACCCCGCCATGCTTCAGCTGATCGTGCTCAGCCCAGCGCCTTCTTCTTCTGGCTGGTCGGGCGTGCGCGCGAACGCTTCACATTGCCGCCGGCGGTGACGCGCTCGTTGCCAAGCACCGTGACTTCCTTGCGGGTCGGACGGCGGTTCGGCGCGGCGCTGGGCTTCTTGACCGTCACCGTGCGCGGGGCCGCGCCGCCACGGCGGGCGGGGGTGTGGCGGCCCAGGTCTTCGGCCTGGTTTTCCTTCAGGCGCGCTTCGCCCGGACGCCAGACCACCAGCAGCTTGCCGATATGCTGGATCGGCGCGGCGCTGAGCTGGTCGCAGATTTCTTCGTAGATGGCGATGCGCGCATCGCGATCGTCGCCGAACACGCGGATCTTGATCAGGTCGTGGGCGGCCAGGCTGCGGTCGATCTCGGCCAGTACGGCACGGGTCAGGCCTTCGGCGCCGACCATCACGACCGGGTTCAGGGCATGGGCACGGGAGCGCAGGTCAGAGCGCTGGGCAGGGACTAGTTGTAGAGCAGGCATAAGTTGGCGCTGATTATTTGAGGCGCTTGAAATAGTGATAGAGCGCGTGGGCGCTGGAAATCGGGCGCTGCAGCCCGCGCCGGTCGTGACACGGCGGGTCGGGCAAGGACAGGCTGCCGACGGCCGCCCGGGGGCGGCAAGCCGGCAGCTGATAAGGCGAGCCGGCGGTCGGGATGCGGATTGGCGCGTATTATCCGTCAATCCGGCACTGTCGGGCAGCAAAATCATCAAAACAGTAGGAAAACCCTCGCGGGCGGCATTGACCGGCGGGCGGGGCAGGGAACAGGCTGGTAACTGGCATGGCAAAAAACAAGTTCAATCATTCGTGGCTGCACGACCACATCAACGATCCGTACGTGAAAATGGCCCAGCGCGAGGGCTATCGTGCCCGCGCGGCCTACAAGCTCAAGGAGATCGACGAGCAGGACAAGCTGATCCGCCCGGGGCAGGTGATCGTCGACCTGGGCGCGGCGCCGGGCAGCTGGAGCCAGTACGCCCGCAACAAGCTGGCGGACTCGCCCCGGGCCAAGGACGGCAGGATCGATGGCGCCGTGGTCGCGATCGACCTGCTGCCGATGGAACCGGTCGCCGACGTCACTTTCATCCAGGGTGACTTTCGCGAGGAATCAGTCTTCCGCGAACTGGAAAGTGTGGTGCTGGACGCCTCCGGCGGTAACAAGATTGACCTTGTTTTGTCGGACATGGCCCCCAATTTGTCCGGTGTGGCCTTCGCCGATGCAGCACGGATCGAGTACCTGTGCGACCTGGCGCTGGAATTTGCGCAGGCCCACCTTAAGCCGGAGGGGGCATTGCTGGTAAAGTGCTTCCACGGGAGCGGCTACAGCCAGATCGTGGAGAAGTTCAAACGGCATTTCAAAGTGGTTGCGAAACGCAAGCCCAAGGCGTCTCGCGACAAGTCTTCCGAAACCTTTATCCTTGGGCGCTACCTCAAGGCAGTGGATTGACCGGTCTCGATACAAGCCAGGGCGAAAAAAGAAGCGTGGAAAGTGCCCCACCCGGTGCTATCGGCATCATAGTTTCTCTGTTTCCCCCCGAGGGCGGGCGCTGCATTACAATGCAGCTATCCGTTGGCAAGGCAATTGCAAAGGAGTTCGGCCTTGAATAACAACCTGTTTCAAAAGGCGGCAATCTGGCTCGTAATCGCGCTGGTGTTGTTTACCGTCTTCAAGCAGTTCGACAAGCCCCGTGCGCAGGACAGCGTCACCTATTCGCAGTTCATGGATGACGCCAAGAATGGCAAGGTGTCGCGTGTCGACGTGCAGGGCCGCAACCTGGTGGTCTCGCCTAAGGAAGGCGCCAAGTACACCATCATCTCGCCGGGCGACATCTGGATGGTCGGCGACCTGATGAAGTACGGCGTCCAGGTGACCGGCAAGGCGGACGACGAACCCAACGTGCTGGTGCAGGCCCTGTATTACCTCGGGCCGACCCTGCTGATCATCGTGTTCTGGTTCTACATGATGCGCCAGATGCAGGGGGGCGGCAAAGGCGGCGCTTTCTCATTCGGCAAGTCGCGTGCGCGCCTGATCGACGAGAACCAGAACGCCGTCACGTTCCAGGACGTCGCCGGCTGCGACGAGTCCAAGGAAGAAGTGGTCGAGCTGGTCGACTTCCTGAAGGACCCGCAGAAATTCCAGAAGCTGGGCGGGCGCATCCCGCGCGGCGTGCTGTTGGTAGGCCCTCCGGGTACCGGCAAGACGCTGCTGGCGCGCGCCATTGCCGGCGAGGCCAAGGTGCCGTTCTTCAGCATCTCGGGTTCCGACTTTGTGGAAATGTTCGTCGGCGTGGGCGCGGCCCGCGTGCGCGACATGTTCGAGAACGCCAAGAAGCAGGCACCCTGCATCGTGTTCATCGATGAAATCGACGCGGTCGGCCGCCATCGTGGCGCCGGCATGGGCGGCGGCAACGACGAGCGCGAGCAGACCCTGAACCAGATGCTGGTCGAGATGGACGGCTTCGAGGCCAACTCGGGCGTGATCGTGATCGCCGCGACCAACCGTGCCGACGTGCTGGACAAGGCGCTGCTGCGTCCGGGCCGTTTCGACCGCCAGGTCTACGTGGGCCTGCCGGACATCCGCGGCCGCGAGCAGATCCTGAAGGTCCATATGCGCAAGGTGCCGATCGGCAACGATGTCGACGCCTCGATCATCGCGCGCGGCACCCCGGGCTTCTCGGGCGCGGACCTGGCCAACCTGGTCAACGAAGCCGCACTGTTTGCCGCCCGCCGGAGCAAGCGCGTGGTCGACATGCAGGACTTCGAGGACGCCAAGGACAAGATCTACATGGGTCCGGAGCGCAAGTCGACGGTCATGCGCGAAGAAGAGCGCCGGGCCACGGCTTACCATGAGTCGGGCCATGCGGTAGTGGCCAAGCTGCTGCCCAAGGCTGACCCGGTGCACAAGGTCACCATCATGCCGCGTGGCTGGGCGCTGGGTGTGACCTGGCAGCTGCCGGAGCATGACAAGTATTCGAAGTACAAGGACAGCATGCTGGAAGAGGTTGCCATCCTCTTCGGCGGCCGTGCGGCGGAAGAGGTCTTCCTCAACGCCATGAGCACCGGTGCTTCCAACGACTTCGAGCGCGCCACCAAGCTCGCCCGCGACATGGTGACCCGCTTCGGCATGAGCGATTCGCTGGGTGCCATGGTCTACGTGGATACCGAGCAGGATGGCATGTTCGGCAAGCTGTCGTCGAAGACGGTGTCGGAAGCCACGCAGCAGAAGGTCGACGCCGAGATCCGCCGCATCATCGACGAGCAATACGCGCTGGCCAAGCGCCTGCTCGAAGAGAACCGCGACAAGGTCGAAGCCATGACCAACGCGCTGATGGAATGGGAAACCATCGATGCCGACCAGGTCAACGACATCATGGCCGGCAAGCCGCCGCGTCCGCCGCGCAGCGCGTCGGGCCCGAACGGCGGCGGCAGCACGCCTCCGGGCGGGTCGCCGGTGGCGCCGACCAACGCGCCCGCCACGGCCTGATCCTGGTTCGTCCACAGACGACGCCGTAGTGATGGCTGTGTAGTGTGCCTGTCCCTGAAGCCGGTGCCTGGTGCACCGGCTTTTCCTTTTGCGCGGCATCTGCCGCGCCCGGATTGAATCAAGCATTCCTACCTTGCAGCAGACTTCTCAGACCAGGTATTTCCAGTGCGGCCGTTTTCGCTTTGCCCTGGACCAGCGCCCGCTGGTGATGGGTATCCTCAACGTCACGCCCGATTCCTTCTCGGATGGCGGCCAGCATGCCAGCCGGGACGCGGCGCTGCGCCATGCCGGGCAGATGATCGCCGAGGGCGTGGACATCATCGACATCGGCGGGGAATCCAGCCGGCCCGGTTCGGCGGCGCTGCCGCTGGAAGACGAACTGGCGCGCGTGATCCCGGTGGTGGAAGCACTGCGCGACTGCGGCAAGCCGCTCTCGGTCGATACCTACAAGCCCGAGGTCATGCGCGCCGCGCTTGCGGCCGGAGCCGATCTCATCAACGATATCTGGGGTTTCCGCATGCCGGGCGCGGTCGAGGCCGTGGCGGCGGGGCAGGCGGGCCTGTGCGTGATGCATATGCAGCGCGATCCGCAGACCATGCAGGAAGACCCGCACTACGATGACGTGGTCGCCGAGGTGGCCGGGTTCCTTGCCGAGCGCATTGCCGTGCTGCGCGCTGCCGGCATCGACGATGCGCGCATCTCCCTCGATCCGGGGTTCGGCTTCGGCAAGACACCCGATCATAATCTGCGCCTGCTCGGCCAACTGCCGCGGCTGGCGCTTGAGGGCCTGCCGGTGCTGGCTGGCATCTCGCGCAAGTCCACGCTGGGCGCGGTCCTTGGTGGCCGGCCGCCGCAGCAGCGTGTTGCCGCCAGCATTGCCGCCGCGGTGTGTGCGCTGGAGCGCGGAGCATTTATCGTGCGCGTGCATGATGTGGAGCAGACGGTGGACGCCGTGAAGATCTGGTGGGCGGTGCGCAACGAGTCCGTTGGCGCGGCCTGAACCAGCCGCGGCCACCGCAGGCAGAACAACGATCAGAGTAAAGAAAGGGAATCAGCGAATGACACGCAAGTATTTCGGGACAGATGGCGTGCGGGGCAGGGTCGGCGAGGCGCCGATCACGCCGGACTTCGTGATGCGCCTGGGCCATGCGGCCGGCAAGGTGCTGGCCCACGGCGCCAAGACCGGGCAAGGCAAGCCGACCGTGCTGATCGGCAAGGACACGCGCATTTCCGGCTATATGCTGGAAGCGGCGCTGGAAGCCGGCTTCACCTCGGCCGGCGTGCACGTGCTGCTGACCGGTCCGCTGCCGACGCCGGGCATCGCCTACCTGACGCGGGCGCTGCGGCTGTCCGCCGGCGTGGTGATCTCGGCCAGCCACAATCCCTACTACGACAACGGCATCAAGTTCTTTTCGGCCGACGGCGACAAGCTGCCCGATGCGGTCGAGGCAGAGATCGAGGCTGCCATCGAAGAGCCGATGGTGTGCGCGCCGTCCGATGACCTGGGCCGCGCGCGCCGCATCAACGATGCGCCCGGCCGCTATATCGAGTTCTGCAAGAGCACCTTCCCGCATGAGCAGGACCTGTACGGCCTGAAACTGGTGGTCGACTGCGCCCATGGCGCCGCCTACCACATCGCGCCGCACGTGTTCCATGAGCTGGGCGCCGACGTGGTTTCGATCGGCAACCAGCCGGACGGCCGCAATATCAACGACGGCTACGGCGCCACCGCGCCGGCCAAGCTGGTTGAGGCGGTCAAGGCCCATGGCGCTGACCTGGGCCTGGCCTTTGACGGCGACGCCGACCGCTTGCAGGTGGTGGATGCCGACGGCCGTCTCTACAACGGCGACGAACTGCTGTATCTGATCGTGCGCGACCGCCAGGCCGCTGGCCAGGCGGTGCCGGGTGCCGTGGGCACGCTGATGACCAATATGGCGGTGGAGCTCGCGCTCAAGCGCCAGGGCGTGGAATTCGTGCGCGCCAAGGTGGGTGACCGCTATGTGCTGGAAGAGTTGAACAAGCGCAGCTGGACTCTGGGCGGCGAGGGCTCCGGCCACCTGCTGTGCCTGGACCGCCACAGCACCGGCGACGGCATCGTGTCGGCGCTGCAGGTGCTGGCCGCGCTGCGCCGCAGCGGCAAGACTCTGGCGCAGTTGCTCGAGGGCGTAAGGCTGTTCCCGCAGACGCTCATCAACGTGCGCGTGCAGAAAGGCTTCGACTGGCAGTCGCATGCCGGCCTGCAGGCCGCGCGCGCGGCGGTCGAGCCTGAACTGGAGGGGCGCGGCCGGGTGCTGATCCGTGCCTCCGGCACCGAGCCGGTGGTGCGCGTGATGGTCGAGGCCGAGCAGGCTGAAATGGCCGAGCGCGCGGCCAGGCGGCTGGCCGATGCCTTGGGCGCCTGATGCGCCGCCCCCTGACCAGGAACGCCGGGCCAGTCCCGGCGTTTTTTTATTCCATAACGCAATTAACCGCCGTCATATTGCGTCACCATGATTGCCGGATGGCCGCGGCGATCCCTTGCTGGAGGCCGGTTCCAAGAAGATTTAAAGATGTCACGGAATTGTCATACAGGGAGCATAGAGTTCGTCTTGTCAAAAATTTGTCATTCCCAACCAATGTTCTCTGGAGGACATATGAAGCTGGTCAAGACTGCCGTGGCAGGCATCGTTTCGATGGTGGTGGCGGGTACTGCGTTCGCGGCGGAAATTACCGGTGCAGGCGCTTCTTTCCCGGCGCCCGTGTATTCCAAGTGGGCCGACGCATACCAAAAAGCAACGGGTAATAAGGTCAACTATCAATCCATCGGCTCGTCGGGCGGGATCAAGCAGATCGGCGCCAAGACGGTCGATTTCGGTGCCTCGGACGCGCCGCTGAAGGACGAGGACCTGAACAAGCAGGGCCTGGTCCAGTTCCCGACCGTGATCGGCGGCGTGGTGCCGGTGATCAACCTGCAGGGCGTAAAGCCGGGCGATCTGACCATCACGGGCGAAGTGCTGGCCAATATCTACCTGGGCAAGATCAAGAAGTGGGATGACCCCGCGATCAAGGCGCTGAACCCGCAAGCCAAGCTGCCGAGCCAGGACATCCTGCCGGTGCGCCGCGCCGACGGTTCGGGCACTACCTTCATCTTCACCAACTACCTGTCCAAGGTCAGCCCGGACTGGAAGAGCGCGGTGGGCGAGGGCACCACGGTCAACTGGCCGGGCGGCGGCACCGGCGGCAAGGGCAACGAGGGCGTCGCCGCCTTCGTGCAGCGCCTGAACGGCGCCATCGGCTACGTCGAGTACGCCTACGCCAAGCAGAACAAGATGACCCACGTGAACATGAAGAACGCGTCGGGTGCCGTGGTCAAGCCGGGCGACGATGCCTTCAAGGCTGCCGCCGCCGGTGCGGACTGGAGCAAGACCTACTACCAGATCCTGACCAACCAGCCGGGCAAGGAAGCCTGGCCGATCGCCGGCGCCACCTTCATCCTGGTCCACAAGAACCAGGAAAAGGCCGCGCAGGGTGCCGAAGTGCTGAAGTTCTTCGACTGGGCCTACAAGAGCGGCGCCAACATGGCCGCCGACCTTGACTACGTGCCGCTGCCGGAAAACGTTGTGAACCAGATCCGTTCGACCTGGAAGACCAGCGTCAAGGACGCCTCGGGCAAGGCGCTGTACTGATCCTGACGGCATCGCCGGCCCCGCGCGAGTGCGGGGCCGGTGGCCGGGCTGCCCGAAACTGGCCCGGACACCAGGCTCCCGCCCAGGCGGGAGCGGCGATCCACCCTGAATTCCCGACATGGCGACTACCCCCTCCGAGATCCGCAACGTCCAGCCCCCGAGCCGCATGGGCGACATCCTGTTCGGCGGCCTGACGCGGGGCGCCGCGATCGTGACCCTGCTGCTGCTGGGCGGCATCATCGTCTCGCTCGCGATCAGCGCCTGGCCGTCGATCCAGACCTTCGGTGCGCGCTTCCTGTGGACCGCGGAGTGGGATCCTCCCGCCGATGTCTATGGCGCGCTGGTGCCCATCTACGGCACCATCGTGACCTCGCTGATCGCGCTGATCATCGCGGTGCCGGTGAGCTTCGGCATCGCGCTGTTCCTGACCGAGCTGTCGCCGGCCTGGCTGCGCCGCCCGCTGGGCACGGCCATCGAACTGCTCGCCGCGGTGCCGTCGATCGTCTACGGCATGTGGGGCCTGCTCGTGTTCGCGCCGATCTTCGGCGAGTATTTCCAGAAGCCCCTGGCCGCCACGGTGGGCCAGCTGCCGGTGGTCGGCAAGCTGTTCCAGGGCGCGCCGCTGGGCATCGGCCTGCTGTGCGCGGGCGTGATCCTGGCGATCATGATCATCCCGTACATCGCTTCGGTGATGCGCGACGTGTTTGAAGTCACCCCGGTGCTGCTCAAGGAATCGGCCTACGGCGTGGGCTGCACCACCTGGGAAGTGATGTGGAACGTGGTGCTGCCCTACACCCGCGCCGGTGTCATCGGCGGCGTGATGCTGGGCCTGGGCCGCGCACTGGGCGAGACCATGGCCGTCACCTTCGTGATCGGCAACACCAACCTGCTGGACAGCGCCTCGCTGTTCTCGCCGGGCAACAGCATCACCTCGGCGCTCGCCAACGAATTCGCCGAAGCCGGCGCCGGCCTGCACACCGCGGCGCTGATGGAACTGGGCCTGATCCTGTTCTTCATTACCTTCGTGGTGCTGGCGCTGTCCAAGCTGCTGCTGCTGCGACTGGCAAAGAATGAGGGAACCAAATGAGCGCGAGTCAAGCTGTGTCAACCGCATCGATCCCGGCGGTCCGTGCCGACGCGGATGCCATTCGCACCCGGCTGCAGGCGCGCCGCCGCCGCACCAACCTGTATGCACTGACCGCCTCGCTGGTGGCGATGGGCTTCGGCCTGTTCTGGCTGGCGTGGATCCTGTGGACCACCGTCACGCTGGGCGTGGGCGGCCTGTCGCTGGACCTGTTCACGCAGATGACCCCGGCGCCGAATACCGCTGGCGGCGGCCTGGCCAACGCCATCTTCGGCAGCTTCGTGATGGTCGGCATGGCCACGCTGTTCGGCACGCCGCTGGGCATCCTGGCCGGCATCTACCTGGCCGAGTACGGCAAGAGCTCGCCGCTGGCCAGCTTTATCCGCTTTATCAACGACATCCTGCTGTCGGCGCCGTCGATTGTGATCGGCCTCTTTGTCTACGCGCTGGTGGTGACCCGCATGGGCCACTTCTCGGGCTGGGCCGGGATCTGCGCGCTGGCGCTGCTGCAGGTGCCGATCGTGGTGCGCACCACCGAGAACATGCTGAACCTGGTGCCCAACGCGCTGCGCGAGGCGGCCTTCGCACTCGGCACGCCCAAGTGGAAGATGGTGCTGTCGATCACGGTGAAGTCATCCTACGCCGGCATTGTGACCGGGGTGTTGCTGGCCGTCGCCCGTATCGCCGGCGAGACCGCGCCGCTGCTGTTCACCGCGCTGTCCAATCAGTTCTGGACCAGCGACCTGAACAAGCCGATGGCCAACCTGCCGGTGACGATCTTCCGCTTTGCCATGAGCCCGTTCACCGAATGGCAGCAACTGGCCTGGGCGGGTGTGTTCCTGATTACGATCGGCGTGCTGGCCCTGAATATCCTGGCGCGCATCCTGTTCAAGAAATAAGCGGCCGGACCACGCAAACCGTCCCGCCCAAAGACTGCAAGCGAGAAACGCAATGACCTCCACCGTCATCGACATTCCCGATTCGGTACGCGCCAAGATCGACGTGCGCAACCTGAACTTCTACTACGGCCAGTTCCATGCGCTGAAGGACATCAACATGTCGATCCCCGACCGCAAGGTCACGGCCTTCATCGGACCGTCGGGGTGCGGCAAGTCGACGCTGCTGCGCACCTTCAACAAGATGTATGCGCTGTATCCCGAGCAGCGCGCCGAGGGTGAGATCAACATGGACGGCGACAACCTGCTGACCGCGCGCCAGGACATCGCGCTGCTGCGCGCCAAGGTCGGCATGGTGTTCCAGAAGCCGACACCGTTCCCGATGTCGATCTACGACAACATCGCCTTCGGCGTGCGCCTGTTCGAGAAGCTGTCGCGCTCGGAGATGGACGACCGCGTGGAATGGGCGCTGACCAAGGCGGCGCTGTGGAACGAGGCCAAGGACAAGCTGCATCAGTCCGGCTACGGCCTGTCCGGCGGCCAGCAGCAGCGCCTGTGCATCGCGCGCGGCATTGCCATCCGCCCGGAAGTGCTGCTGCTGGACGAGCCGTGCTCGGCACTCGATCCGATTTCCACCGGCCGCATCGAGGAACTGATCGCGGAGCTGAAGGACGAGTACACGGTCGTGATCGTTACCCACAACATGCAGCAGGCGGCGCGCTGCTCGGACTACACCGCCTACATGTACCTGGGCGAACTGATCGAGTTCGGCGAGACCGAGAAGATCTTCATCAAGCCGCACCGCAAGGAAACGGAAGACTACATTACCGGCCGGTTCGGCTGATCGTTACCGCAGGGCGTAGCATATCCATAAGCGGCCAGGAGAATCCCATGCCAGACAAGCACCTGTCGACCCAGTTCGACGCCGACCTCAACGCGATCAACACCAAGCTGCTGCAGATGGGCGGCCTGGTCGAGTCGCAGATCGAGCTCGCCATGCGCGCGCTGTCCGACTTCGATGGCGAGACCGCCGACCAGGTCATCGCCCGGGAGATCCAGCTCAACGCGCTGGAAGTCGAGATCGATGCCGACTGCGGCAACATCATTGCCCGGCGCCAGCCGACCGCGCGCGACCTGCGCCTGGTGATGGCCATCTCCAAGACCATCACCAACCTGGAGCGCGCCGGCGACGAGGCCGAGAAGATCGCCAAGCGCACCAAGCACATCATGGAAGACGCGTCGGCGCACAGCATCAATTACGCCGAGGTCAAGCTCTCGGGCGAGATGGCGATCTCGCTGCTGCGCCAGGCGCTGGACGCCTTTGCGCGCCTGGACACCGTGGCGGCGGCGCGCATCGTCAAGGACGACAAGGCCATCGACGAGGAATTCCGCGGCTTCGTGCGCAAGCTGATCACGTACATGATGGAAGACCCGCGTACGATCTCGGTCGCGCTGGATTTCCTGTTCATCGCCAAGGCGGTGGAGCGCATTGGCGATCACGCCAAGAACATCGCGGAATTTATCATTTACATTGTCAAGGGGACGGACGTCCGCCATGTCTCGCGCGAGGACATGGAGCGCGAAGCGCTGAGCTGAACTCAGCCGCCCACGGAGAACAATTACATGCCAAGCAGTATTCTCGTTGTCGAAGACGAACCGGCGATCGCCGAACTGATCGCCGTGAACCTGCAGCACGCGGGGCACTATCCGATCCGGGCCTACAACGCCGAGCAGGCGCTGTCGCTGATGAGCGATGTGCTGCCCGACCTGGTGCTGCTCGACTGGATGCTCCCGGGCAAGTCGGGCGCGAACTTCGCCAAGGAGTTGCGGGCCAACGACCGCACCCGCCAGATCCCCATCATCATGCTGACCGCCCGCGGCGAGGAGCAGGACAAGGTGATGGGGCTTGAGGCCGGCGCCGACGACTACGTCACCAAGCCGTTCTCGCCCAAGGAACTGCTGGCGCGGATCAAGGCGGTGCTGCGCCGCCGTGCGCCGCAGCTGACCGACGATGTGGTGGCCATCAACGGCCTGCGCCTGGACCCGGCCACGCACCGTGTCACCGGCCAGGACGACAGCGGCGCGATCAAGCTGGAGCTGGGTCCGACCGAGTTCCGCCTGCTGCACTTCCTGATGACGCATCCGGAGCGCGTGCACAGCCGCTCGCAACTGCTCGACCAGGTCTGGGGCGACCATGTCTTTGTCGAGGAGCGTACCGTCGACGTCCATATCAAGCGCCTGCGCGCCGCGCTCACCCCCGGCGGCTACAGCAATATGATCGAAACCGTGCGCGGCAGTGGCTACCGCCTGGCGCGCACGCCCGGCGCCTGACGCGCCGGACATGGGAGGGCGGCTTGACGTGCTGCCCTGCCAGAGCCCACGCTGCTGGCAGGGCGCGGCGCATTCGTGGCACACTCCGTCGCAACCCTGCAGCCTTCCGTGGCTGCGAGCCTGAACCCTGCGCATGAATGTCATCTGGGCCCGTTCCGTGGCCATCCTGATCAGCCTGCTGGTGCTGTCCGCCGGTGTTTACCTGGCCGTGGGCCCGGTGCCGGCGCTGGCGCTGGCATGCGTATCGCTGCTCGGGCTGCTGTTCTACTACCTGTACCAGATCAACCGCCTGTGGAAGGTGCTTGATGCGCCGGTCTACGGCGAGATCCCCAGTGCACTCGGGCTTTGGGGCGAGGTGTATTACCGGCTGCACCGGCTGGTCAAGCGCTGGCGCACCCAGGTGCTGCAGGTCGAGCAGCAGCACACGCGCTTTATCCAGGCCATCCAGGCTTCGCCCAACGGCGTGCTGATGCTGGACGACGCCGACCAGATCGAGTGGTGCAACGACGTGGCCGAGCAGCATTTCGGCCTGAACGCGCGGCGCGACGTGCGCCAGCGCATCACCCACCTGATCCGCCGCCCCGAGTTCGTCCACTACCTGACCCGGCAGCGCTTCGATGACCCACTGGTGATGCGCGACATGGGCGAGCACAAGCACAGCGTGATCGCGGTGCAGATCCTGCCCTATGGCGACAACCGCAAGCTGGTGATCACGCAGGACATCACCAAGCTCGAAAACACCGAGGCGATGCGGCGCGACTTCGTTGCCAACGTGTCGCACGAACTGAAGACGCCGCTGACGGTGCTGACCGGCTTCCTGGAAACCGTGCGCGACCTGCCGGTGTCGGAAGACGACCGGCGCCGCTACATCGACATGATGCTGGCGCAGTCGGTGCGCATGCAGAGCATCGTCGAAGACCTGCTGGCGCTGGCCAAGCTGGAAAGCGATGCGCAGCCGCCCGGCAATGACATCGTGCCGATCCGTGCCATGGTGGCGCACCTGACCCACGACGCCGAGGCGCTGTCGCAGGGACGGCACCAGGTCTCGGCCGAGATCGACCCGACCGTCGGCATGCGTGGCGCCGAGACCGAACTGCTGTCGGCGCTGGGCAACCTGGTGTCGAACGCCGTGCGCTACACGCCGGACGGGGGGCGCATCACCATCAGGCTGGCCTGGGAAGAGGGTCATGCCGTGTTCTCGGTGGCCGATACCGGCCTGGGCATCGCTCCCGAGCATATTCCCCGGCTGACCGAGCGCTTCTACCGCGTGGACCGCAGCCGCTCGCGCGACACCGGCGGCACCGGGCTGGGGCTGGCCATCGTCAAGCACGTGCTGTCACGCCACCATGCGGACCTGCGCGTGACCAGCGAAGAGGGCCGGGGCAGCGTGTTCCGCGTGATCTTCCCGCTTGAACGCAGCCTGCGTTCGGCGGGGGAGGGCGCGGACATGCCAGCGCCAGGCAGCGGCCCGACCGCGCCGCCGCAGTCGCCGGACACCTCGCGGCGCGCCGCCTGACCCGTAAAGGAAAACCCCGCCGCGGCGGGGTTTTGCATGTTATGCCTCAGGGAAGCCTCCTCGGCTCCTGGCGCAGGGTGGGCAACAGAAGCCCGCTCAGGGCATCCCCCCAAACATCACCAGCATATCGTTCTGACTCACATGTGGACGCTTCGAGCGCGTCTGCTTGCGTGCATAGTTGCCGTCCGGCTGCATGATCCACGCCGAGGCGTTGTCGCGCAGGTGCACCTGCAGGCTTTCCTTGATGACGCGTGCCTTCAGCGCCTTGTCCAGCACCGGGAAGGCAACTTCCACGCGGCGGAACAGGTTGCGGTCCATCCAGTCGGCGCTGGACAGGTACAGCACCTCTTCGCCGCCGGCGTAGAAGTAGTAGACCCGGTGGTGTTCCAGGAAGCGGCCGATGATCGAGCGCACCGAGATGTTCTCGGACATGCCCGGCACGCCCGGCATCAGCGCACACACGCCGCGCACGATCAGGTCGATCTTCACCCCCGCGCGCGAGGCCTTGTACAGCTCGTCGATGATCGATGGCTCCAGCAGCGCGTTCATCTTGGCGATGATGCGCGCGGGCTTGCCGGCGCGCGCGTTGCGGGCCTCGGCGCGGATATGGTCGACCAGGTTGCTCTGCATGGTGAAGGGCGACTGCCACAGGTGGTTCAGCCGGATGGTGCCGGCGGTGCCGGTCAGCAGCTGGAACACGTGATGCACGTCTTCGCAGATCTCCTCGTTGGCCGTCAGCAGGCCGAAGTCGGTGTAGAGGCGGGCGGTGCGCGGATGGTAGTTGCCGGTGCCGAGGTGGGCGTAGCGCCGCAGCTTGACCTGCTTGGCCTTGGGGCCGGTGGGCTCGCGCCGCACGATCAGCAGCATCTTGGCGTGGCACTTGTGGCCGACCACGCCGTAGATCACGTGTGCGCCCGCGGATTCCAGGCGCTCGGCCCAGTTGATGTTGGTTTCCTCGTCAAAGCGCGCCAGCAGCTCCACCACCACGGTCACTTCCTTGCCGTTGCGCGCGGCAGTCATCAGTGCTTCCATCACCAGCGACTCATTGCCGGTGCGATAGACGGTCTGCTTGATCGCGACCACGTTGGGGTCGGCCGCGGCCAGCTGCAGCAGGTCGAGCACGGAACTGAAGCTCTCGTACGGGTGGTGCAGCAACACGTCCTGCTGGCGCATCACGTCGAACATTGACGCGCCGGCGGAGAAGGCCTTGACCGGCGCGGGCACATATGGCGCAAACTTCAGCGCGGGCCGGTCCACCATGTCGGGGATCTGCATCAGCCGCACCAGGTTCACCGGGCCGGAAACACGATACAGGTCCTGCTCGGCGAGGCCCGATTCCAGCAGCAGCCGGCGTGCCAGCGGTGCCGGCGTGTCCGACGAGACTTCCAGGCGCACCGTGTCGCCGAAATGGCGCGTGGGCAGCTCGCCCTGCAGCGCCTCGCGCAGGTCGGTGATCTCGTCTTCCGAGACGAACAGGTCGGAGTTGCGCGTGACGCGGAACTGGTAGCAGCCGTGCACGGCAATCGCCGGGAACAGCTCATGCACGAAGCCCTGCATGAAGGACGACAGCATCACAAAGCCATACGGGTAGCCCGACAGCTTCTCCGGCATCTTTACCACGCGCGGCAGCGCGCGCGGCGCCTGCACGATGGCCAGGTCGGCCTCGCGGCCGAAGGCGTCCTTGCCGGACAATTCCACCACGAAGTTCAGGCTCTTGTTGAGCACGCGGGGAAAGGGGTGGGCG
>NZ_JBYSZW010000046.1:0-66602 GCF_058787575.1 Cupriavidus sp. FW305-3-2-15-C-LB2 | reverse complement strand
GGCGCATGCTGATCGCGGCGGCGGCGGGCCGCTCCGGAAGCAGAAAGGGGGCGAGGGGCGCGCGGCATGTCCTTTTCTCCAAGGTCGGGGACCTATTCTCGCAGGACAGGCGCCCGGGCGCCAGCTAGCATCGGTGCTCAGTTCCTTCCAGGCCGGCGCCCACGCTGGCCGCTTTCCGTCTGTCGAGAGCCGCCAATGAGCACAACCATCGACTCCGCGCCTGCTGGCGCGACACCCTCCGCGACACCCCCCCAGGCCGAACGCACCGGTTTCCGCGTGCTGTCGGCGATCAGCTTCGCCCACTTCCTCAACGACATGATCCAGTCGTTGATCCTGGCGATCTATCCGATGCTCAAGGGGGGCTTCAACCTGAGCTTCACCCAGATCGGCCTGCTGACCATGACCTACCAGGTCACGGCATCGCTGCTGCAGCCGGTGGTGGGCCTGTACACCGACAAGCATCCCAAGCCGCATTCGCTGGCCATCGCCATGGCGTTCACGCTGGCGGGCTTGCTGCTGCTGTCGGTGGCGCCGAGCTACGGCGTGCTGCTGGTGGCCGCGGCGCTGGTCGGTACCGGCTCATCGATCTTCCATCCGGAATCATCGCGTGTGGCGCGCATGGCCTCGGGCGGCCAGCACGGGCTGGCGCAGTCGATCTTCCAGGTTGGCGGCAACGGCGGCAGCGCCATGGGGCCGCTGCTGGCCGCGCTGATCGTGCACCAGCAGGCCAGCCTGGCGTGGTTCTCGCTGGCGGCGCTGGTGGGCATCGTGGTGCTGTGGCGCATCGGCGGCTGGTATGCGCGCCAGCTGGCGCAGGGCGCGCGCAAGCACAAGGCCGCCGGCGCGGTGGCCAGCCCGGTTCCCACGCGCCTGGTGGTGCGGGCCATGGTGGTGCTGATGGTGCTGGTGTTCTCCAAGTACTTCTACATGGCCAGCCTGACCTCCTACTACACCTTCTACCTGATGGAGCGCTTCGGGCTGGCGCGCCAGGACGCGCAGCTGCACCTGTTCATGTTCCTGGCCGCGGTGGCGGCGGGCACCATCCTGGGCGGCCCGATCGGCGACCGCATCGGCCGCAAGCGCGTGATCTGGGCGTCGATCCTGGGCGTGGCGCCGTTCACGCTGGCGCTGCCGCACGTGGGCCTGTTCTGGACCACGGTGCTGACCTTCATCATCGGCTTTATCCTGGCCTCGGCGTTCTCGGCGATCCTGGTGTTCGCGCAGGAGCTGATTCCCGGCAAGGTCGGCATGGTGTCGGGCCTGTTCTTCGGTTTTGCCTTCGGCATGGGCGGCATCGGCGCCGCGGTGCTGGGCGGCATGGCCGATACGCATGGCATCCGCGCGGTGTACGAGTACTGTGCCTACCTGCCGCTGCTGGGCCTGCTGACGATCTTCCTGCCCGACCTGCGCGAGCGTCAGCGGGCCTGACACTCAGGCCGGTTCATTGCCTTCGCCGCCACCGCCCGGTGGCGGCTCGAACATGCGCAGCCAGCGGCGCAGCAGCGCAGCCAGCTGCGCGCGTTCCGTCGCGGTCAGGTCCGCCAGCAGGCGGTGCTCGTTGGCCACGTGCAATTCCAGCGCGCGGTCGACGCGCTCGCGTCCGGTTTCGGTCAGTTCCACCAGCAGCCCGCGCCGGTCTTCCGGATTGGGCTGGCGCCGCACCAGCCCGGCCCGTTCCAGGTGGTCGAGCCGGTTGGTCATGGTGCCCGAAGTGATCATCAGCGAGCCGATCAGCGCGCCCGGCGACAGCGCATACGGCGGCCCCGCGCGCCGCAGCGTCGCCAGCACATCGAATTCCCACGGCTGCAGGCCGGTTTCCCCAAGCGCGGCTTCAATGGCCCGGCTGGTATGGCGGTTGAGCCGGCCCAGCCGGCCGATCACGCCCATCGGCGAGGCATCCAGGTCCGGGCGCTCTCGCGCCCATTGGGCGAGAATGCCATCGACGTGGTCAGGCGTGTCTTCGGGTTTGCAGCGGGCAGTCATCAGCAGGGCGGGCGTGGGAATAAGCGATGGGCGGAATACCGAAGTATCTTGACATCAACCAATCGGCTTCGTAAAGTCTATTTATCTTGACATCAAGAATATCGACATGAAGGCGAGTGGATCTTCCTCCCTGGCCGCGACCGGCGGCGTGACCCTCAGGGACATCCTGCTGACCGGGCTGGCCCCGGCCATCTGGGGCAGCACCTACCTGGTCACCAGCCAGTGGCTGCCGCCGGGGCAGCCGCTGCTCTCAGGCGTGATCCGGGCGCTGCCGGCCGGGCTGGCGATGCTTGCCTTCGGCCGGCAACTGCCGCGTGGCAGCTGGTGGTGGCGCGCGGCGGTGCTGGGCGTGCTCAATATCGGCTTCTTCCAGGCCATGCTGTTTATCGCCGCGTACCGGTTGCCGGGCGGGGTGGCGGCCACGGTCGGCGCGATCCAGCCGCTGATCGTGGTGGTGCTGGCGTGGGCCTGGCTGGGCGCACGCCCGCGGCCGGCCGCCTGGCTGGCGGGCGTGGGCGGGCTGCTGGGCGTGGCGCTGCTGGTACTGGGCCCGGCCGCCCGGCTCGATGCCATCGGCGTGGCGGCGGCAGCGGCCGGGGCGGTATCGATGGCGGTGGGCACGGTACTGACGCGGCACTGGCGCCCGCCGGTCTCGCCGCTGGTGCTGACGGCATGGCAGTTGTGCGCGGGCGGGCTGTTCCTGCTGCCGTTCGCACTGGTGCTGGAACCGCTGCCCGGGCATTTCACGCTGGCCAACTGGCTTGGCTATGCGTGGCTGAGCATTGTCGGGGCCGGCTTCAGCTATGCGCTGTGGTTCCGCGGTGTCGGGCGCATGCCGTCGTCCGCGGTGGCGGCGCTGGGGCTGCTCAGCCCGGTCAGCGCCACCGTGCTCGGCTTTCTGGTGCTGGGCCAGGCATTGACGGCGATGCAGGCTGCCGGCGCGCTGCTGGTGCTGGGCAGCGTGTGGCTGGGCCAGCGCGCGGCGGCGCCGGCCGCGGTGACGCGCACGCAGCCGGCCTGATCCGAGATTGCGTCAGCGGCTGCTGCCGGGCGGCGTTTTGCGGCATCATGGCGGGCATGAAGTCTGCCGTGCCTCCGTCCCCGCCACCCATCCACCCCGCATCGGCACCGTCTGCCACGCCTGCCTGCGAGCGCTGCCTGGCGCTCGCCGCCGACCCGCGCCGGCGCGAGCCGCCGTCCTGCCTGGCGCTGCGCGGCACGGTGCCGCTGGTGAGCCAGAGCGCCGCCGGCGTGCCGTTCAGCATGCTTTCCTTTGCCTGCCGCGACTGCGGCACGGTATGGCGCCTGTATGACCGGGCCAACGAACTCTTTGTCTCGTGGGTGCCGGAACGCCCGCTGGTGCGCTGAGCGCGCACGCCCCGATCGGCTAAGATAGCGGCTGCTCCGCGCCAGACCGGCGAACCGCTGCCGCGCCCGGCGCCCTCCTGTCGAAATCTCTCCCGCATTTCCATCATGGCCTTCCCCTTCCGCTCATCCCTGCTGGCCGCCCTGTGCGTGACCAGCGGTGCTGCCGCACTGCCTGCCGCCGCTGCCGACGCCTATCCCAGCCGTCCGATCCGCCTGATCGTCGCCTACCCGACCGGCGGCATCAGCGACACCGTGGCGCGCGCGCTCGGCGAGCGGCTGTCGGCGCAGATGGGCACCTCGGTGGTGGTCGAGAACAAGGCCGGCGCGGGCGGCAGCATCGGCATCGATGCGGTCGCCAAGGCTGCGCCGGACGGCTATACGCTGGGCTTCGCCGCCACCAGCCCGCTGACGCTCAACCCGCATGTCGGCCGCGTCAACTACGACCCGCAGAAGGACGTGGCGCCGGTGATGAGCGTGATGTACTCGCCGGTGCTGGTGGTGGCCACCGCCGGCTTCAGCGGCAAGGGCTTTGCCGACGTGGTCGGCCAGGCCAGCGCCAAACCGGGCTCGGTGCGCTGGGCAACGTCGGGCCTGGGAACGGTTGGCCACGTAGTGCTGGAACAGATCAAGCAGAAGTCGAAGGCCGACATCACGCTGATCCCGTATAAGGGCGCGGGCCAACAGATGAATGACGCGCTCGGCGGCCAGTTCGAGGTGATGAGCACCAACGCCAGCCCGGTGCTGACCCAGCATATGCAGGCCGGCCGCCTGCGCGCGCTGGCGGTGGGTGCGCCCAGGCGCCTGGAGAGCCTGCCCTCGGTGCCGACGCTGGCCGAGCTGGGCTACCCCAAGGCCAACCTGACCTCGACCTTCGGCATCTTCGCGCCGGGCAAGACGCCCGCGGCCATCATCAACCGCCTGAACGCCGAACTGAACAAGGCGCTGGCCGAGCCGGAAGTCCATGAGCGCCTGCTCAAGGGCGGCGAAGTGCCGACCGGCGGCACGCCGGCGCAGTTTGCCAAGGCCATCCGCGAAGAGTCCGCGGAGAACGCCCGCATCGTCAGGGACGCGGGCATCAAGGCCGATTGAGGCTAGGCCGCATCGAGGCGGCTGCCCAGCCCGTACACCGACGACAGCCGCACGCCGTTGTGCGGCCACAGCGCCAGCTTGGTGCGCACGCGCGACAGGTGGCTGTCCACCGTGCGCGAGGCCGGGTCCATGTGGTAGCGCCAGACCTGGTCGACCATGGCCTGGCGCAGCACCAGCGAGCCCAGGTTGCGGAACAGCAGCACCGCCAGGTCGAATTCCTTGGGGGCCAGCAGCACCGGCTTACCCTGGACCCACACGCGCCGCTCCGCGGTGGCAAAGCGGAACACGCCGTGCTCCAGGTCGCATTCATCGACCGCCGGCCTGGCGCGGCGCAACAGCGCCAGCACGCGCGCGGCCAGCTCGGCCGTGCGCAGCGGCTTGGGCACGTAGCTGTCGGCGCCTTGCGCAAAGCAGGCCGCGACGAAGGCTTCTTCGTTGGAGGTGCCGGTCAGCATCACCGGCATCTCGCTGCCGAGCGTGCGGCGCACCCATGCCAGCACTTCCAGGGCCGGGATCCCCGGCGTATCGCAGTCGAGCATCAGCAGATCGAACGACCGGCCGCGCAGCGCGCCGATCATGGTGCGTCCGCTGAGATAGCGCGTGCACTGGTGCCCGTTCAGGCGCAGGGTCTGTTCGATGCTGACGGCGAGGGTCGGGTCCGCCTGCAGCGCGGCGATGTTCACGAGAGTGGCTCCTGCGCGGGCGCATCGGAATGCGCCGATGGATGGACAGAGCTTGGCACTGCGGGCCCGCTCGGCACGCAGCGAAGCCCATGGTAGGAGCGGCCTGCTGAGGCGAGAAGTAAAAGATTGTTGAAAATCGAGATTGAGGTCTTTCCTATTCGTGCCGAAGGCAACGCGGTCTTAAATGTCCCGCTAGTGTTCTGTTCCGTCGGAGACAACACATGGGAAAGAAAATGGCATCGCGCATTGCATCGCTTGAAGACGCGCCCGCGGATGCGGCGCTGATCCGGCAGGTCATTACCGGCGCGGGACATGACTGCGTGACTTTCGCCGAAAGCCGGCGGCTGCTGCTGGCGCTGCGCGACGCGGGCTTCGACCTGCTGCTGCTGGACTGGCAGATGCCGGACCTGTCCGGGCGCGAGGTACTGGCCTGGGTGCGTACCCACCTCGACCGCCGCATCCCGGTGATGTTCCTGACCTGCCGCGAGGCCGAGCTCGACATCGTCAACGCCCTGGCGGCCGGCGCTGACGACTACATGGTCAAGCCGGTGCGCCCGGCCGAGCTGGCCGCGCGCATCGACTGCCTGCTGCGGCGCGCGTATCCCGCGCAGCTGGCGCCGCTCGCGCCGTTGCGGCTGGGCGAGTACGCTTTTGACTGCGCCCTGCGCAAGGTCACCTGCAACGGCGATCCGGTCAGCCTGACGCCCAAAGAGTTCGACCTGGCGGTGCTGCTGTTCCGCAACGAGGGGCGCATCGTCACGCGCGACCACATCACCGCCGCGGTCTGGGGCCGCGAGATCTCGCCGCTGTCGCGCACCATCGATACCCATGTCTCGCGCGTGCGCAGCAAGCTTGGGCTGCAGGCAGGGCACGGCTTGCGGCTGACGCCGGTCTACACGCATGGCTACCGGCTGGAGCGTACCGATCGCCCGGAGCGCACCGAACGGGCCGCCGCATGAGAGCGTCCCGGCTGCACCAGGCGGGGCTGGCCGTGGCACCGTGGCTCGGCGGCCGGCCGGTCGCGCAGCGGCGCGCTGATGTGCGCAACCCCGCCGCCGTGCACGACATGCTGCTGCACGTGCTTGGCCACGACCTGCGCGCACCCAATGCCTCGCTGCTGGCCTGGCTGGAACTGCGCCGCACGCGGGCCCAGGCCGACGCCGCGCTGCTGGCGCAGGTCGGCAGCCATGCGCGCCGTTCGCTGCGCCAGATCGACGACCTGAACCGGCTGCTGCGCGAAACGCGCCACGCCTATCGCATGCGCCGTATCGCCATGGAATCGCTGCTGGATGAAGCGCTGGACCGCGTCTGGACCCTGGCCAGCGAGGCCGGCGTCCGGCTTGAACGGCCGGCCGGCCGCCTGCCGCGCCTTGGCGGGGACCAGGCCATGCTGGCGCAAACGCTGGAATGGCTGCTGACCAGCGCGATTGATGCCGCGGCGCGGGAGACTGCGCTGCGGATCACGTGCCGTGGCCATGCCGGCGGCCTGGCGCTGTGGCTGGCGTTCGATTCCGCCGACGACGAAAGCGCCGCGCGGCTGGCGCAGCCCGGGCCGGCGCTGCTGTGCGCACAGCGCGTGGTGGCGCGGCATGGCGGCGTGCTGGTGCCGCTGCAGCCGATGGGCGAAGCCACCTCGCAGGCCGGCTGGTACCTGTGGCTGCGGCGCCGGCCGCGCCCATGAAAAAAGGCACCCGAAGGTGCCTGTTGCCAGGAACTGCTGATCGGGTGTCGATCAGAAGATGTGGCGGATACCCAGTGCAGCGCCAGTCTGGTTGTTGCGGCCCGGCATTTCGGTGGTGGTGCCGCCCGAAACCTTGTTGAAGTCAACCGTGCCGTAGACCTGGGTGCGCTTGGACAGCGAGTACTCGGCCAGCAGCACGCCGGTGTAGCGGCGGCCGTTGTTGTCGTTCACGCCGTTCTTGTTCTCGACGTAGTCGCCGTAGAACACGCCGGTCAGCGCCAGGGCCGGGGTGGCCTGGTAGGTCAGGCCGATGTAGCCGAGAGTGTCCTTGCGCGGGTTGCTGGCAGCGCCGGCGGTGACCACGGCCGGAGCAGGCGCGGCAGCCGAGTTGTTCAGGAAGCCGTTGTCGATCACGCCGGTGCGGTCCTTGCCGCCGACGTAGCCCACGAACAGCTTGGCCGGACCAAAGGCGTACTTACCGGCAGCGCCCCACATTTGCTGCTTGTTGCCGTTGATGTCGCGGATTTCCTGGTACACGCCGCCGATGCCGAACGGACCGAACGAGTAAGCGGCACGGGTGCCCCAGTACTGGTTCTTGGTCATGCTGCCCGGCTGCTCGCCGAAGCCGTAGCTGGCGCCCACGTCCAGGCCGCCGAACTTGCCGCCGTAGCTGACCACGTTGTCGCTGCGGAACTGGGTCAGGAAGAACGGCCAGGCGTTGTTGGTGTAGTTGCCGATGGTCAGCGGATCGTAGTCGCCGAAGAAGTTAAAGCCTTCGGTGTACTGGCGGCCCAGCTTGATCGTGCCGAAGTCGCCCGACAGGCCAACGTAAGCCTGACGACCGAACAGGCGGCCGTTCGGGTTGGTGGCGCTGGCCTGGTTGGAACGGCCGGTGTCCGGATCGAAGCCGCCTTCCAGCTGGAAGATTGCCTTCAGGTTATTGCCGAGGGCTTCGCTGCCCTTCAGGCCCCAGCGGCTGTTGGTGACGGCGCCGTTGGTCAGTTCCCACAGGTTGTCGTTGTTGGCGTTGGAGTTCGTCTGGAAGCGGATGCTCTGGTCAACGATACCGTACAGGGTAACGGACGATTGTGCGAACGCCGAACCTGCCAACAGGCTGCCGGCTGCGAGGACGATGGCCGATTTCTTCATGGTGCTCCTTTTCTGTCTTGTACTGTTCTCTCCGCCGGATCACGGCGGGGACGATGTCTACGTTTCGTTGTAGACGCCGCGAAAATTTAACAAAACGTAAGCTACAAGGACACAAAACTCCGCCAAGCTGCCCTTTCAAGCAGGATTTTGGTGCAAATCCGTTGTCTCGCCGCTACAGAATTCCGAATTGGGGCGTTCTGGCAGCGCTGGCAGCTGGCCTGCACACTGGGCTGGTGGGGAATCGCGGCGGGGAGGACGGGGGCCGGGGGGGGGGGCGGGGGGCCGGCCGACCCCGGCGCGCAAGCGGCGCCGCGGTCGGCGGAAAGACGGGAAGTGCGGGAAAACCGAAGGAGGAGGAACGAATCCGGCAGCGCCGGGATCCGTCCTCAGTTCTGCGGGATCTCGATCTTGACCTCGAGCACCTCGAGGTTGTCCTGGCGTTCCAGGCTGACGCGCAGGTCCTGGTCGCCGATCTTGACGTACTTGGAGATTACCGCCACCAGCTCGCGCTGCAGCGCGGGCAGGTAGTCGGCGGGCGCGGAATGGCCGGTGCGCTCGTGCGCCAGGATGATCTGCAGCCGCTCCTTGGCGACCGACGCGGACTTCTTCTTCTCTCCCAGCAGGAAGGAAAGGATCGACATGGGGTGAGCCCTCCTTGACCGTTACTTGTTGCCGAAGATGCGGGAGAGCAGACCCGGCTTCTGGTAGTCGGTGAAACGCATCGGCTTGTCCTTGCCGAGGAAGCGGTCCACCACGTCGCCATAGGCGTCGGCCACGTCGCTGCCTTCCAGGTGGATGGCGGGCGTGCCCTGGTTCGAGGCGTGCAGCACGGCTTCAGACTCCGGCACCACGCCGATCAGCTTGATGCGCAGGATTTCCTGGATGTCAGTCAGCGACAGCATTTCGCCGCCATGCACACGCTTGGGGTTGTAGCGGGTGATCAGCAGGTGTTCCTTGATCGGGTCGCCGCCTTCGCTGGCGCGCTTGGTCTTGGAGGCCAGGATGCCCAGGATGCGGTCCGAATCGCGCACCGACGACACTTCCGGGTTGGTCACGATCAGCGCCTCGTCGGCGAAGTACATCGCCATCAGCGCGCCCGACTCGATGCCGGCCGGCGAGTCGCAGATGATGAATTCGAAATCCATCTCGATCAGGCCGTTGATGACCTTCTCGACGCCTTCGCGCGTGAGCGCGTCCTTGTCGCGCGTCTGCGAGGCCGGCAGGATGAACAGGTTCTCGCACTTCTTGTCCTTGATCAGCGCCTGGCGCAGGTTGGCTTCGCCCTGCACCACGTTGATCAGGTCGTACACCACGCGGCGCTCGCAACCCATGATCAGGTCAAGGTTGCGCAGGCCGACGTCGAAGTCGATCACGGCAGTCTTGTGGCCGCGCAGGGCCAGGCCGGCGGCAAAGCTGGCGCTGGTGGTGGTCTTGCCGACGCCTCCCTTGCCGGAGGTCACAACGATGATTTTTGCCATGGCTCTTTGGTCCAGTAATAAGTTGAAGCTTGCGCTCTCTGCAATTCGGTCCCGAGGGCTGCGCGGTTACTTGAGCCGCAGCGCTTCGAGAATCAGTTTTTCATCGGCCAGGCGCACCTGGGCGGTCTTGCCGAGCACGTCGGCCGGAAGCGTCTGCTCCGCGGTCCGGTAGATGCCGGCGATGGAAATCAGTTCAGGCTCCATGCACGTGCTGAAGATGCGCGCGCCGGTGTTGCCCTTGACGCCCGCCAGCGCACGGCCGCGCAGCGGGGCATAGATATGGATGTTGCCTTCGGCGATCACCTCGGCGCCGTAGCTGACCACGTCCAGGATGACCACGTCGCCCTGCGCGTAGACCTGCTGGCCCGAGCGCAGCGGCTTGTCGATCAGCATGGTCTGGGTCTGGCGGATGGCGGCGGCCACGGCGGCGTCGGTGGTGGCCTGCGCGGCGGCGCGGATGGATTCCTCGCGCGCGGCCTGTTCGGCGGCGGCCTGTTCCGCCGCGGCTGCGGCCTGGGCCTCGGCGGCGCGATCGGCGCCACTGCCGCGGCGGGCCTGGCTGTCCAGCAGCGGCAGGCCGAAGCGCTCGGCCCACTCGCGCTGGCCGGGGCGGGCCACCACGCCGATGGCGCGGGCCCTGAGCGTGGCCAGCGTCTCGATCACGGTGCCAAGCGCGACTTCGCTGTCATCTTCCAGCGCGCGCAGGTCCAGCGCAATCACGTCATTGGAAAAGAAGTCGGGGGTGGCTTCAAAGCGGGCGAGGAGGTCATCCCGCAGCGCAGCCATGTCGGCGGTCTGGAGGGCGAGAAGGAGGGCGTCTACGTTGCCACTGCGCAGCTCGAAGCGTGGCGATTTCTTCTGGGACATAGCCGGGTGACCGTGGAAATGCCACATTCTAACGTCGTATCTGTCGCGAACTGTAACAATTGGATCGATATGTACAGCAGGTGGCGCGTGGGTTCCATATGCGCGTGCACGGCACACCGTAGCGCCGGACAAGTGCGGCCAGCGTGGTATGCCGCGCGGGGCAACGCGCATCGAGTCCGGCACAGCGTAAAGGCTTGTTACGATTGCGCCATCTGATCAGCGGAGTTTTCATGGGCGCCATCGTCAATTGCGTGGCCTACCGGCAGGGCAAGCGGCTCGGCACAGTGGGCATGGATGAGATCCGCACCGTGCTGGGGGTGCCCGGCACCTTTGTCTGGCTGGGCCTGCATGAGCCTGACCTCGCGCTGCTGCGCCAGGCCCAGCAGGCGTTCGGCCTGCACGACCTGGCGGTGGAAGATGCGCTCGATGCGCACCAGCGCCCCAAGCTCGAGGCCTACGGCGATTCGGTCTTCGTGGTGCTCAACACGGCGCAACTGGTGGAAGATGAAGTCGTGGTCGGCGAGACCCATCTCTTTGTCGGCCCTAATTATGTGGTTTCGGTGCGCCACGGTGTCAGCAGCACCTATGCGCCCGTGCGCGAGCGCTGCGAGCAGGACCCGCACGGCCTGGCCAATGGCCCGGGCTATGTGCTGTACGCGCTGATGGACTTTGTCGTCGACCACTACATGCCCATCGTCACGCGCCTGGAAGACACCTTCGAGGCGCTGGAGGAGGGTATCTTCCGCGACGAGTTCGACCGCAAGGCGATCGAGCGCCTGTACCAGATCAAGCGCCAGGTGCTGCGCCTGCGCAATGCGGTCAGCCCGGTGGAAGACATGTGCGGCCAGCTGATCCGGCTGCACGAAGACCTGGTGCCGAAGGAGCTGCGCGCCTATTTCCGCGACATCGAGGACCACGCCAGCCGGCTGGTGCGCACGCTCGACGTGGTGCGCGAAATGCTGACCACGGCCGTGCAGGTCAACCTGGCGCTGGTCACCGTGGGCCAGAACGAGGTGGTCAAGCGGCTGGCCGGCTGGGGCGCGATCCTGGCGATCCCGACCGTGATCTTCAGCCTGTATGGCATGAACTTCGATTTCATGCCTGAGCTGAAATTCCACTTCGCCTACCCGGCAGTGATCGGCGTGACCGCGGTCGCCTGCGGGGGACTGTGGCGGCGGCTGCATCGGGCCGGGTGGATCTGAAGACCTGGTTTTATCTGTGCGAGGAATGATCGTGGCAGATATTATGGCCGATTGATTATTCGCATGGATATTCCGGCGAGTCCGCGCCTGCCTACCGGCGCCGTGTCCTGACTCCTACACTGGAATCAGGAAGGCGCTGTGCCCGGAGTCCGCCATGTCGATTGCCCGCCCCCCGATTGCCGCCTTGCTCGCCGGCGCCACCGCCGCATGGCTGTTGTGCATGCAGGCGGCAGCCTCCGCACCGCAGCCGCCTGCCCCCGCGCAGGTCCAGACCCGCGACGCGGTCACCGCGTATGAAGCGGGCAACTTCGACCAGGCCCTGCGCGGCTTTGCCGATGCGGCCCGGCTGGGCAACCGTCTGGCCCAGTTCAACTACGCAATGATGCTGCTGCGCGGCGAGGGCACCGCCGCCCGCCCGCAGGAGGCGCTGGTCTGGCTGAAAAAAGCGGCCGACAACCAGATGACGCATGCCCAGTACACCTGGGGCGACCTTTACGAGCGCGGCGAACTGGTGCCGAAGTCACTGGAGGAAGCCAACCGCTGGTATGCACTGGCGGCACAGGGCGGGCATGTGCAGGCGCAGATGGCGCTGGCGACGAATTACTTCACTGGCCGGGGCGTGCCGCGCGACTACGGACAGGCGTTCATGTGGTACAGCCGCGCGGCCAGTGCCGGCGACGGCGGCGCGCAATACATCGTCGGCAGCTTCTACGAACACGGCGAGCCCGGCGTGGTCGACCGGGATCTCGAGCAGGCCAAGATCTGGTATGCGCGCTCAGCCGCGCACGGGGATCCGGGCGCGCTGGCGAAGTTGCGGTCGTTGCTGGAGGAGTCGGTGCGGGGAAGGGCGGCGAGGTAGCGCGGTGGGATGCGTGTGCCGGGAAGCGTCAACCATGTCCTCGCACACCTGTCACCTGTGTGCCCGCTCTGTACAGCGGGGGAGGGGGCCGGACCGGCGCGGAATCATGGCTTCCCGCCGCTGCCATCTTCCTCGTCATGCAGATGCTCGATGATCGCCGCCACCCGGTCCCCCAGGTATTTGTTGGCCGAGATCTCCAGCGCCCGCATCATCTCCGTCTCCGCCATCACCAGTGCCAGCGGGCGGATGCGCCACAGGATCTCCACCAGCCGCGGCACGTCCTGCGGCGGCGGCAGCTTGCCAATGCCAAAGCGGTCCAGCTCGCGCACCACGGTAGCGACGATATGGTCAGATACCGCCTGGAAATGCCCGCGCGACTGCGCGATGATCTCCAGCACGTCTTCCAGCGCAAAGCCCGCCTGGGCGATCTCCGCGCCCGCGGCCAGCGCGCGCGGGCTGCGCGCGAGATAGCCCAGGCCGTCCGGTTCCAGCAGCCCCAGCGAGATCGCCTTGGCCAGGGCCGGGCGCGAGATCGCGCGGCCGAACAGCCGCGCCAGCGCCAGGTAGGAGTAGTGCCGCGGCGTCTCGTTGGTCCACGGGCTGCTGATGGCAGTCTCCAACCCAAGGATCGAGCGCAGGTCGTGCCCTTCGACGATGGCCTTGAGCAGCTCGGTGATATTGGCCAGCGTATAGCCGCGCGCCAGCAGGTGGTGGATCAGCTTGAGCCGTCCCAGGTGCGCTTGCGTGTAGATGCCGACGCGCCCGCGCCGCTGCGGCGGATCGATCAAGCCGCGGTCCTGGTAGGAGCGCACGTTGCGCACCGTGGTGCCGGCCACGCGCGCCAGCTCGTCGATGGTGTATTCCGGGGCGGGCGGCGTGGTGTCGGACGCCTGGCTGGTCGGGGACGAGGGGTGGCGGCGCCGGATCAGTGTCATGCGAAAAATTCTAACCGAGGAATGCGGCAGGCAAAGGTGGCGGCCGGTATTGCCGATAATGAGGGCATTGCCGCCCCACCTTCAACGGTCCGCCTTCCATGCATATCCGCTGGCTTGAAGACTTCGTCTGCCTGGCCCAGGCCGGCAGCCTGGCGCGCGCCGCCGAGCTGCGCAACGTGACCCCGCCCGCGTTTGGCCGCCGCATGCAGGCGCTTGAGGTCTGGGCCGGCGCCCCGCTGATCGACCGCAGCGCGTTCCCGGTGCGGCTGACCGCCGAAGGGCGCCAGTTCCTGGAAGCCGCGCAGAGCGCCTTGCGCACGCTGGACGAGACCCGCGTGGCGCTGCGCGCCGCGCACCGCGCCGACGCCAGCACGGTCACCATCGCCACCGGCAAGACCCTGGCGCGCTCGATGGTGCCGGCGTGGCTGGCGGGCCTGCGCGAGGCGCTGCGGCACGACCCCGCGGCGGCCGGTTTCCGCACGCAGCTGTCGACCTTCCCGATGCATGACGCGCTAGCCATGTTTGCCGAGGGCGATGCCGATTTCCTGCTCTGCTACAGCCCGCCGGACCTGCCGGTGATGCTGGATGACGCGCGCTACCAGTTCCACCTGGCCGGCGTGGAGCGGCTGGTGTGCGTCAGCGCCGCCGATGCGCGCGGCGCGCCGCTGCACCGGCTTGCGACCGGCAAGGCTGCGGCGAAGCCGGTGCCCATGATCGCCTACGCCGAGACCCTGACACTCGGCCGCATGGTCAACCAGGAGATCGCGCGCCGCAAGCTGGCGCCGCGGCTGGACGTGATCGCGGTCAGCGACTTTGCCGAGTCGGTGCACGAGATGGTGCGCCAGCGCATGGGCCTGGCCTGGCTGCCGGCACGCCTGATTGCTGACGACCTGCACGCCGGGCGCCTGGTGCGTGCCATCAGCGGCGCGCGCAGCGATGATGGCGGCGACCTGGCGCTCGATATCCGCCTGTACCGCCCGCGCGCGCCGATGCGCCCGCTGGCCGAGGCTTTCTGGCAGGCGGCGGTGCAGGCACCGCGCTGATGCGCCTTCGGCCACCATTGCCGAATCGGCAACCGCCCTTGCCAAAGCTGCACGCCGGGCCGGTTCCGCGCTCACTACCATCGCTCCACAACAACCATTCCGGGACCCCCAGAGCCAAGACCATGAAGACCATCCTGCGCGCGGCCGCTGCCGCACTCTGCCTTGCCGCTTCCGCCGGCGCCGTTGCCTCCGCCTGGCCCGCCAAGCCGATCACGCTGGTGGTGGGCTACACCGCCGGCGGCAGCGTCGACCTGGTGGCCCGGACCATTGCCCCGGAGCTGGGCAAGCGCCTGGGCCAGAGCGTGGTGATCGAGAACCTGGGCGGCGCCGGCGGCACCATCGGCGCGGCCAAGGTGGTCAAGGCCGAGGCCGACGGCTACACCCTGCTGATGGGCTCGGGCAGTGAAGTGTCGATCGCCCGCCTGACCAACCCCGCCGTGCGCTACGACGGCGAAAAGGACCTGGTGCCGGTGACCTTCGTCGGCACCCAGCCGATGGTGCTGGTCGGCAAGCCCGGCCTGGCGGCCAGGAACGCGGCCGAGCTGATTGCGCTGGCCAAGGCCCAGCCGGGCAAGCTGTCGTATGCCTCGTCGGGCGTGGGCACGCCGCTGAACCTGGCCGGCGAGCTGATCAAGCAGCAGGGCAAGGTCAATATCACG
This sequence comes from Cupriavidus sp. FW305-3-2-15-C-LB2, assembly GCF_058787575.1. Lineage (NCBI taxonomy): Bacteria > Pseudomonadati > Pseudomonadota > Betaproteobacteria > Burkholderiales > Burkholderiaceae > Cupriavidus > Cupriavidus sp. FW305-3-2-15-C-LB2. The sequence continues at coordinate 51,606 of NZ_JBYSZW010000046.1, read as the reverse complement.
CACGTGCCGTACAAGGGCGCGTCGGCCATGGCTACCGACCTGCTCGGCGGCCAGATCGACCTGGCGGTAATGGTGCTGTCGTCGGCGCTGCCGCATATCCAGGCCGGCCGCGTGCAGGCCTACGGCGTGACCAACGCCAAGCGCTCGCCGGTGGCGCCGAACGTGCCCGCGCTGGCCGAGACGCCCGCGCTCAAGGGCGTCGACATGGGCGTGTGGTTCGGCCTGATGGGCCCGGCCAGGCTGCCGCAAGCGGTGGTGGAGCGCCTGAACACCGAGATGCAGGCCGTGCTGGCCATGCCGGATGTGAAGAAGAAGCTGGCAGAAGCCGGTGTGGAAGTGGCGCCTGCCAATCCGGCGCAGTTCGGCAGCTTTATCAAGCGCGAGACGGGGCGCTATCGCACCATCGTGCAGACCGCTGGCATTCATGAATAAGTGAGGTTGCGGGGCGGCGTCGCTTCTTGCAAGTGCCCGCCGCCCTTCCTCAACTCGATTCACAACAACGACCCCGCAGGCATACGACCTGCCAGGCGCCCTGAACGCACCGATTCCCATGACCCAGCCCACCGCACCGATCGACGCCTACCCAGTCGATGTCGCGTTCCCCGACATCCGCGCCTACGCCGCCGGCAATACCGGCATCCCCTACCTGTACACCTTCGACAGCGGCCAGCCCGGCCCGCACGTGATGGTCAACGCGCTGACCCACGGCAACGAGGTCTGCGGCGCCATCGCCGTCAAGGCGCTGCTGGACCACGGACTGCGCCCGCGCCGCGGCCGGCTGACGCTGGCGTTTGCCAACGTCGACGCGTACCACAGCTTCGATGCCGCCAGGCCCGACGCATCGCGCTTTGTCGACCAGGATTTCAACCGCGTGTGGACCGCCAGGGTGCTGGATGACGCCAGCCTGGATTCATCGGAGCTGCGCCGCGCGCGCGCCATGCGGCCGGTGATCGACACCGTCGACCTGCTGCTGGACCTGCATTCGATGCATGAGAAAAGCCGGCCGCTGATCGTCTCCGGCCCGCTCGACAAGGGCATCGCCCTGGCGCGCGCGCTGGGCGCGCCGGCCGATGTGATCGTCGACGAAGGCCACCCCGAAGGCCGCCGCATGCGCGACTACGATGGCTTTGGCGATGCCGCCAGCCCGCGCAATGCACTGCTGATCGAGTGCGGCCAGCACTGGGAGCCCGCCGCCGTGACCGTGGCGCAGGACAGCACCGCGCGCTTCCTGCTGCATGCCGGCGTGATCGATGCGAGCGACTTGCCCGCAGGCTGGCTGCAACCGCTGCCCGCCACGCAGCGCGTGGTGCGCGTGACCGAGCCGGTGGTGGCCACCAGCATGGACTTCCGCTTTGCCGGCCCCTATACCGGGCTGGAGACCTTTACCGAGGCCGGGACCGTAATCGGCTGGCGCGACGGCGAGCCAGTGGTGACGCCGTATCCGGATTGCGTGCTGGTGATGCCGTCGCTGCGGCAGCTGCGCCCGGGCGTGACCGTGGTGCGCCTGGGGCGGCTGGAGCGCTGATCCGGGTACGCTGGGCCGGGCGCGGCTGCGCCCGGCAAGATGCTGCGCAGAGAGGCATGGTCCGGCCCTCCGGTTGACTGCTGACAGGCTAGGCCGCCGGGGCGGCCGTGCCCGCCGGCGGCGGGGGCGGCGGCAGCATGCCGGGGAACAACTGTTCGACCAGTTCATCCAGCTTGGACGACGGCTGCACGAAGTTGCTCAGGTTGAGCCCGCCCGCGCTGCGGTTGGCGTTATAGATGGCCTTGCCGACACGGTCGCCGTTGCGGAACACGGTGATGTCCGCGCTGTTCAGGTACGCAGTCCAGTACCAGGCGCTGCGCGCCGTGTACAGCGCCACCACCGGGCATGCCGCGATCGAGGTCTGCGCCTGCAGCACCTTCACCTCAAAATTGCGCCGCCGCAGCGATGAGAGAAAGTTCTCGACAAAGTCATTGCCTGTGACCGGGTTCACCACCACGCACAGGAGCGTGCCGTTGGCGCCGTAGTTGCCCAGCGGGCCGCCGCCAGCGGGCACCTGGAACGCGACCAGGGGATCGGTGTGGTCGGGCCGGTCGACCGGGGTCACTGCCTGGTAGGTCGAGCAACCGGTGATCAGCAGGCCAAGGCCTGCGGCCAGCATAGCTTTGTACATGGATGTCCTGTGTGGCTGGGGCGGGCTGCCATGCAAGACACAGTGGCCACCGCATACCTTCACACTGTAGGCGCCGGCACGCCGATCCAATCGTCCAAACAGAAGCGCAAAACGGCCGCTTCTGCGCCGCGGTGGCGCCTCAGCCGCCCGCGCCGCCGCCTTGAGCCAGCCGGCCCACCAGGACCAGGCACAGCCCGGCAAGGCAGACCCCGATCACTGCGACCTGCAGCCGCGTGACGGGTCTGCCGCCAAACAGCGTCTGGCTGAGCCAGGCGGGCGAAACCACGCCGACGATGGTGGCCACCATGATCAGGATGGCAAGGACGGACAGAACGGATTGCATGGCGGGACTCCGGAATCTAGGATGGCGCGATCAGTTGGCGCCGCCGCGCAGCAGGCAGTCGCGCAGCAGCGGTGCGCCATCCGCCAGCCCTGCGCCGTTGCATTCCAGCGCGACCTTCTGGCCGCGCCGCACCATGGTGGCTCGTGCTTCCACCTCGCACACCCGCCCTGCCGGGCCGCAGATCTGGCGTTGCAGCAGCAGTGCGCGCACATTCACGCCGGGATCGTTGGTGCGGATATCGACAAAGACCTGGTCGCGCTCGCGGCGAATGCCGCTGGCGACGCCTTCGACGATCAGGTACTGGCCCAGGTAGCGGGTGTCGGCTTCCTTGGGGTTGTCGCGGTAGTCATTCAGCAGCGTGTCGGCCTGGAGCTGCGGCAGCCGGTCCGCGGGGCGCTCCGGGTCGATGCTGATCGGGTCGAGCGTGCCATCGCGCGGGATCCCGCGCACGACGCTGGCCGGCACCGCGCTGGCTTCGGCCTGCGCCTCGGGCGCGGCATCGCCGACATCGTCGCGGCGGTCATTGCCGGCAAACCACAACATGCCAAGGACGGCCACGGCGACGATGGCAACAAGGATTTGCTGGGTACGGTTCAACATCGGAAGGTCCTGCGTCAGTGAATGCGGAAGGCGGAACGGGATTATGCGCCCTGCCTGCCGCAAAAGCGCTCAATCGCCGCCACGGCGTGGTCGACGCCACGCTCGGCGGCCATCGCGCGGCCCAGCCTGGCGGCCCGTTCGCGCGTGGCCGGCTGCTCGGCAAAGGCGATCATCGACGCCAGCCGCGGCGCGTCGATCTTGTGCCCGGCGACATGACGCGGCGCCACGCCCAGTGCCGCCAGCCGGCCCGCCCAGAAGAACTGGTCGCCCGCAAACGGCAGCACAATCGCCGGCACGCCCGCCGCCGCGGCCGCATGCGTGGTGCCCGCACCGCCGTGATGGATTGCCGCCGACACGCGCGGCAACAGCCAGTCATGCGGGGTGGCGCCTACTACGTGAAAGTTGGATGGCAACGCCGCCACGTCGATGCCGCTCCAGCCTGGATAGAACAGCGCGCGCCGGCCATCGGCCGCCTGCACCAGCGCCGTCACCACCTTGTGCCGGTCAAAGCCCGCCATGCTGCCAAAGCCGATATACAGCGGCGCCTCGCCGGCCGCCAGGAAGTCGCGCAGCGGCGCGTCCGGTTGCCAGTCCGGCTGCGGCGGCATGGTCCACGCGCCGCTCACCAGCCAGTCGTCATGCCAGTCATGCGGACGCGGGACCAGCTGCGGCGAGATCGCGCACAGCGTAGGAAAGTCCGCCCACATCGCCTTGCGTGCCGACGCGCCGAACAGCCTGGAGCGCGCAGCATTGGTCGCGCTACGGAACATGCGCCACAGCACGAAGTTGATCACGTGGTGGCTGGCGCGATTGGCCCACCCCGGCATCCTGAACGGCGGCAGCAGCGCGGACGGAAAGGCCCGCGTCGGCGAGATCGGGAACATGCCCGCGCCGATCACCGGCTTGCCCAACTGCTCGCTCACCGACAGCGCCACATACGCCGTCAGCCCCGAGAACACGATGCCGTCCGCATCGCGCGCAGCCTCCGCCAGCTGCGCCATCCACGCCTCGGTGTTGTCCTCGGCAATGCGCGCGAATGCACGCGTGGCCTCGGCGACGTTGCCGCCTTCGGTCATCAGCTTGTGCAGCGCGCCGCCGGGCGCCAGCGTCTGCTGGATATCGCCTGCCATCGGCGCGAAGGCGAGGCCGTGCTCTGCCGCGAGCGTGGCCGCCGAGCGTTCGCCCAGCATCAGCACGTCATGGCCGGCGGCGCGCAGGCCGAGGCCCAGCGCGACGATGGGGCGGCAGTCGCCCTGGGTACCGAAGGTGATCAGGATGAGGCGCATGGCGGGGGAAAGGTGCGATGCAAAAATCCGCATCGCAGCTTCGATTGTGGTGTTCCCGACAGTTTACCCGGGCGTAGCTTGCACAGTAGGCCAGCCTGGCCTCAGGAAGCGTGTGCCGGCCAGCGGCCGTCGGCGACCAGGGCCTGCACCGTGTCGGAAATCAGCGCTTGCACGGTCGATGCGGCCATCGACAGTGGGGTGGTGGCAGAGCGGCACAGGTAGACCGGCCGCGAAATGCCGGGCTCGACGATGCGGGCCGCGGACAGCAAGCCGCCGCGCAATTCGCGGCGGACCGACGCATAGGACAGGATGGTGAAGCCGACCCCCGCCGCGGCCAGCTCGATCAACTGCGGAATGGCGTTGACCTCCGCCAGCACGCGCAAGCTGACGTGATGGGATTTCGCATGGCGGTCGATCAGCGCGCGCAGGCCATGCAGCCCGGCCGGCAGGAGCATGGCGTAGTCAACCAGTTCGGCGAAGGCGACCTGGCCGACCGTGCCCGGACTGCCGCTGGCATTCGGCGCCCCATGGAGCGCGCCAGGGGGTCCCACCAGGACCAGGTCCTCGTCCAGCAGATGCTCGAACAGCAGCCCGGCGCCAGGATCCACCTGGAAGGTCAGGCCGATGTCGATGTGCCCGCTGAGCAGGCGCTCCGGGATATAGCCCGTGCTCAGTTCGATGATCTGGAGCTGGATCTTCTGCCAGCGCGCCAGCGTCTCGCGCACCAGCGCCAGGGTCAGGATCTGCGCCATGGACTGGGGCAGGCCGATCGCGACACGGCCCGCCGGCTCGGCCACGAAGTCGCGGACATCCTCGCAGGCCAGGTCGACGCGGGTCAGGATGTCCTTGGCGTGGCTCACGAAGCGCAGGCCGGCCGCCGTGGGTAGCACGCCCCTCTGGGTACGGTCGAACAGCCTGACGCGTAGTTCTTGCTCGAGTTGCTTGATCTGGAGGCTCAGCGCCGGCTGGGCCAGATGCATGTGCTCGGCCGCCCGCGAGATCGAGCCTGCGGACACGACGGCCAGGAAGCACCGCAGATCCCGTATATCAATGGCCATGATGGGATTTCCAGCAAACGCGCGACAAGGCGGGGAGCTCAGTATATAAAAATTATATGTATGGCATCGTGAAACGGTCTTTTACTTATAGCAAGGCCGGCGCCATAGTGGCAACCAGATTCCCATCCTGCCAGGCAAGCGTGTCCGGCCAGGGACAAGGGAACCACACCGGAGACTGCCATGACATTCAGCCGCCGCACCCTGCTGCTCGGCACTGCCGCCGCCTTGCTGGCCCGGCACGGGTTTGCACAGGGCTGGCCTTCCAGGCCGGTCAGGATCGTGGTGCCGTTCGCGGCGGGAGGTCCGGGCGATTTCGTCGCGCGCCTGGCCGCGAAGCATCTCGCGCAGGTGCTGGCGCAGCCGGTCTTGGTCGAGAACAAGCCAGGCGCCAGCGGCAACCTGGGAGCGCAGTTCGTGCTGGACACGGAGGCCGATGGCCATACCCTGCTGCTGAACACGGTCGGCATGCAGGCGGTCAATCCCCTGATGTACCCAGCCGCGCGCTTCCTGCCGCAGCGCGATTTCGTGGCCATCGGCATTGCCGCCACCGTGCCGAACGTGCTGGTGGTCCATCCGGGCAAGCTCGGTGTCTCGACCATGGGCGACCTGGTCAGGCTTGGCAAGCAGCGGCCCGGCAACCTCACCTTTGCCACCTACGGGCCGGGGAGTTCTCCGCATATCTACGGTGCGCTGCTCCAGCGGCTGGCCGGCTTCTCGGCCATTGAAGTGCCGTACAAGGGCAGCGCGCCGGCCAGCAGCGATGTGATGGCGGGCCAGGTGGACTTCCTGTTCGACAGCATGACCACCTGCGTGGGCCAGATTCAGGGCGGCAAGCTGAAGGGGCTGGCGATCACCTCGGCAGAGCGGTCGCCGCTGTTGCCGGCCGTCCCCACCATGAAGGAGGCGGGCTACGGCGGCCTGGCCCTGAAGTACTGGCTGTCGCTCCAGGCTTCGGCCAGGACCCCGCCTGAGATCGTGTCCGCGCTGCGCCAGGCCCTGGCCAGGGCGCTGGCCGATCCCGCCTATCAGCGCGCCCTGGCCGCGCGTGGCGCAGAGCCGCTCCTGATCGCCCCGGCGCAAGTGCAGGCCTTTGTCGACCGCGATGCTGAACGCTGGACTGCCGCGGCCCGCAGCATTGGCATTCGGGCGGAATAGCCGCCACCCGGCCCTCTCATCCGACTTTACATCCATTGAAACTGCCCATGCTTGCGCTACAAGGAATTCGCGTGCTGGACCTGAGCAAGGTGCTGGCCGGCCCGCTGTGCGGCCAGTATCTGGGGGAACTCGGCGCCGACGTCGTCAAGGTCGAGCCGATCGGCGTGGGGGACGATACCCGCGCCTGGCTGCCGCAGGAGCAGGGCCAGTCGGCAACCTTCCTTTCGGTCAACCACAACAAGCGCAGCATCGCGGTCGACCTCAAGACCGCCGAGGGACAGCAGCTCGTGCAGACCCTGGCCGCCGGCGCGGACATCGTGCTGCAGGGCTTCGGCGGAGGCACCGCGGCCCGGCTGGGCGTGGACCATGACAGCCTGAGCGCGCGCAATCCCCGCCTGATCTACTGCGAGATCTCCGGCTATGGCCGCACCGGCCCGCTCGGCAACGAGCCCGGCTATGACGTCATGCTGCAGGCGTTCAGCGGCATGATTAGCACCATGGGCGATCCGGCAGGCAAGCTGGCGCGCGCCAGTTTCTCTCCGGTCGACCTGGGCACGGGCATGCATGCCTTCAGCGGCATCCTGGCCGCGTTGATCGAACGCGAAAAGACCGGGCACGGCGTCTACCTGGAGGTCTCGCTGCTCGATACCGCGCTCGGCTTCATGGGCTACATGGCGCAGAACTACTGGCGCACCGGCCGGGCGCCGGCGCGCATGGGGACCGCGCACCCCGCCATGGCCCCGTACCAGGCCTTCGATGCAGCGGATGGCCCGCTCATGATCGGCGTCGGCAACGATGCCCAGTGGCGCCGCTTCTGCACGGTCGCCGGGCTGCACGACCACGTCGATGACCCCGCGTTCGCCACCAATGCGGCGCGCGTGGCCAACTTCGCGCGCACCGTGGACCTCGTGCAGCGCCGCATCGCCACGCAGCCGGTCGCATTCTGGCTGCAGGCATTGCGCGTGGCAGGCGTGGCCTGCTCGCCCATCCACACACTCGACCAGGCCCTTGCCCACCCGCAGCTGGAGGCGCGGCAGCTGGTGGTCGAATCGGAACACCCGGTGCTGGGCACGGTCCGGAACATGGGTTTGCCGGTGCGGTTTCGCGACGGCAAGCGGCAGGCGCACCGCGCGCCGCCCTTGCTGGGGCAGCACACCGAGGAAATTCTGCGCGAGGCAGGCTTTGGCCCCGACATGATCCGGCGCTACCAGGCCGACGGCATCGTGGCGGTCGCCGGATCCGTCACGTAGTGAGCGCGAGGCAAGCCCGCCCCCAAGTCAACTGAAGCCCGTCCCATATCCACTCAATGGAATCCATGTCCTCCATCCGCTATGCCGTGCGCGACCAGGTCGCCGAAATCCAGCTGGACAGCCTGCCAGTCAATGCGCTGAACGAGGCCATGATCGACGACCTGATCGGCGCCTTGCGGCGCGCCGCCGAAGACGACTCGGTGCGCGCCGTCATCCTCGGCAGCGCCATCCCGCGCCGCTTCTGTGCCGGCCTGCGGCTCGATGCCGTGCAGCAGTCTTCACCGAGCCAGCTCTATGCGCTGGTGGAGAAACTCTATGTGGGGTTGTGCGAGGCGCAGTTCCAGCTGAAGAAGCCGTCGATCGCGGCGGTCGAGGGTGCGGCGCGCGGCGGTGGCATGACCCTGGCCATCTCGTGCGACATGATCGTCGCGGCCGAGGACGCAACATTTGGCTATCCCGAGATCGACGTCGGCATGATCCCTGCCATCCACTACACGCATCTGCCGCGCATCGTCGGGCGCCACCGCGCCTTTGACCTGCTGTTCACCGGGCGCGCATTCGATGCCGACGAAGCCTGGCGGCTTGGCCTGGTCAGCCGCGTCGTGCCGCAGCCGGACGTCATGCGCGAAGCCCGGGCGCTGGCGCAATCCTTCTGCGAGAAATCGCCCACCATCGTGCGGATGGGCCGCGCCGCCTTCCTGCGCGCCAACGACTCCGACTACCGCCGCGGCGTAGCCGGTGCGGTGGAGAGCTTCGGGAATATCGCGGTAACCGATGACGCAAAGGAAGGCGTGGCGGCGTTCGTGGAGAAGCGCAAGCCGGCATGGTCGCCAGGGTGACTGTGATCCCGTCAGGAGAACGCAACCCAGCAGTGCTTTCATCAAAGGGCCAACCATGCCAGATCATTCCCGAGCCGATCGCCTCGAAGCATTCCGCCAGGAGGTTCGCAGCTTCCTGCGCGAGGTGGTCCCGCCCGATATCCGGGCCGCTTCGCGCGCCCATTGCCTGGTGACGCGCGAGCAGGCCGTGCGCTGGCAGCGGATCCTGCATGCGCGCGGGTGGGCGGCACCTGGCTGGCCGCGGGAGTACGGCGGCCCGGGATGGTCGCTGGTGGAGCAGGCAATCTTCCGGGAAGAGCTGGCGGCCAGCGACGCGCCGCGCTATGACAATCTCGGCATCGATACCATCGGACCCACGCTGATCCGCTATGGCACGCCCGAGCAGTGCCGGCGCTTCCTGCCCGGCATGCTGTCCTTCGATGACTTCTGGGCGCAAGGCTATTCCGAGCCCGACGCCGGGTCCGACCTAGCGTCTTTGCGCACCGTTGCGCGCCGCGATGGCGACGAATGGGTCGTCAACGGCAGCAAGATCTGGCAGACCCTGGGCCAGTGGGCCAACTGGGCACTGGTGCTGGTCCGCACCGATCCGTCTGCCCGACGCAAGCAAGAGGGCATCTCGGTGCTGCTGATGGACCTGCGCACACCGGGCGTGACGGTGCGGCCGATCCGCTTTATCAACGGCGCGCACTTCCACGTGCAGATGTTCTTCGACGACGTGCGGGTGCCCGCGGCCAACCTGGTGGGCGTGGAACACGCCGGCTGGTCCATCGCCAAGGGACTGCTGGTGATCGAGCGCCTGTTCGTCGCCCGGGTGGGAGACTGCAAGGCGGAGCTGGCCAGCGTCGCGAAACTGGCCGGCAAATGGCGCCCGGGCCCCGGCGCGCAGATCGACGATGCCTTGCTGGCGCGCCGGCATGCCGAGCTGGACATTCGCATGCGCGCGCTCGAAGCCGCGTGGTGGCCGGCAGTGCGGTTTGCTGAGCAGGGCGGCAGCCCTGAGCTGGAAGCCTCGCTGCTCAAGCTCGATGGCAACCTGCTGCTGCAGGACCTGCACACGTTCAAGCTGGATGCGTTGGGCGCCCGAACATTGCCCTTCGATCCCCGCGCGATCGATGGCGAGCCCAGTCCGGAGCCGCTATCTCCTGGCCATGCCGAGAATTTTCCGCTGCACTACTGGCGCTACCGTGGCATCACGCTGGCCGGGGGCTCGTCGGAGATACAACGCCAGATCGTTGCCAAGGCTGTGTTCGGCGGACTGACCGAGATCGACCGCCCCCGCCAGGACCAGATGGACGAGCAGCAGGCGATCATGGACGGCACCCTGCGCCGCTGGCTGGACAAGCACTACGGCTTCGAGCGCAGGCGCGAGGTCGTGGCTGCCAGGGACGGCTTCGACCCTGCCGCATGGGCTGCCCTTGCCGAGCTGGGCCTGACCGGCCTGCTGATCCCGGAGTGCGACGGCGGCCTGGGCGGCACCCTGTCCGACCTCATGCCATTGCTGGAAGCGCTCGGCGAGGCCCTGGTGGTGGAGCCCATGCTCTGGAGCGCGGTCCTCGGCACGCAGGTGCTGCTTGGCGCGGAGAACGCAGAAGGACGCGAACCGCTGCTCGCAGCGCTGGCCAGCGGCCAGGCCCGCTGCGCGCTGGCTTATCGCGAGGGCCAGTCCCGCCGCGACGTCCACCATCCTGAAACCGTTGCGCGCCGGGATGGCGCGCACTGGCGCCTGCACGGCGTCAACCGGCTGGTGATGGGCGCCGCCCAGGCGCAGCATCTGTTTGTTACGGCTTGCCTGCCTGAAGGCGGGCTGGCGCTGTTCGATGTGCCGAGCCAGGCGGCCGGTGTCGGCCTGCGTGCCTATCAGCTCCACGACGGGCGCAGCGCGGCGGACATTCGCTTCGACAACGTCGAACTGCCTGCGTCCGCGCTGCTCTGCGGCGCGGACCACGCCACGGCGTTGCTGGACGACGCGCTGGAACTTGCCACCCTCGCCCTCTGCGCGGAAAGCATCGGGGCCATGCGGCGATCGCTTGCCCTCACGGTTGAGTACATGCGCATGCGCAAGCAGTTCGGCCGCACCCTTTCAGAGCAGCAAGTGCTTCAGCATCGGGTGGCCGACCACTATCGCGGCTGGCATGCCGCACGCCAGCTGGTGCGCGAAGCCGTTGCAGGCTGGTCCCTGGTGCCGCCGGCCGAGCGCTCGCGCCGCGTCAGCGCCGCCAAGTACATGGTTGGCCATGCCAGCCGTGTGCTTGCGCTTGACGCCCTGCAACTGCATGGGGCGATCGGCATGCAGGACGAAACCCCGATCAGTCACTACAGCAAGCGCCTGATGGCCAACGATGCACTGCTCGGCAATGCCTCGGCGCATCTCGGGCGCTTTGTCGATGCCGGCCATCGCTCGCAGGCGTGAACAGGACAACACTGAGAAGAAAGAGGCAATGCCATGCAAGCACTCCGCAGTACCAGGCGCCTGGCGCTCGCACTTGCCGCTGCCCTGGGCGCAATGATGGCGGCCCCGGCTGTGTCCGCGCAAACGGGCGCGGCGTGGCCTGCGCGGCCGGTTACCATCATCGTGCCGGGCGCGGCAGGGGGCACGATCGATATTCCCATCCGCCTGCTCGCGCAGAGACTGAGCCTTCGCCTTGGCCAGCCTGTCATCGTGGACAACCGGCCCGGCAGCGGGGGCATCATCGGCACACAGGCGGCGCTACGCGCGCCCGCCGACGGCTACACGCTCCTGGCCGGGAATGTCGGGCCGCAGGCCATCAACTACAGCGCCTACAAGACCCTGCCATACAAGCCGGACGACCTGGTGGGGATTACCGATGTCATCTCTTTTCCCAGCGTCCTGGTCGTCAACGCACAGTCGCCGATCCGGAGCGCCGCCGACCTGGTCGCGCAAATGAGGGCGCAGGCGGGAAAGCTGTCCTTCGGCTCCTCCGGCATCGGCCAGACCAGCCACCTGACCGGCGAACTGCTCAAGCAGCGCACGGGAACGGATGCCATTCACGTTCCCTATCGCGGTTCCACGCCGGCGACCACCGCGCTGCTGGCCGGTGAAACGACTTTCCAGTTCGACAACCTGACCCAGGCCCTGCCGCATATCCGGGCCGGCAAGCTGCGCCCGCTCGCCGTGACGTCGGCACGGCGAATCCCCAGCCTGCCCGAGGTGCCGACCATGGAGGAAACCGGGGTGGGCAACCTCTTGTCGACGGCGTGGATCGGCATCTTTGTGAAAGCCGGCACGCCGCCGGAGATCGCAGCCAGGCTGCATGAGCACCTGGTCGCGGTCCTGCGCGCCCCGGACGTGGTTACCGAAATCAGCCGGATGGGCGGTATTCCAGGCGGACAGGCACAGGAGAGATTCGCCGCCTTTGTCACGGCGGAACGCTTGCGCTGGAGCGAAACCATCAAGACATCGCAGCTGAGCCTGGATTGAGGTCAGGCGCTGCGCCTTATTTTCCGATGCAAAACCGCGTAAAGATCGTCCCCAGCAGATCATCACTGGTGAACTCACCCGTAATGCTGTTCAGGCAATCCTGTGCCAGCCGCAGTTCTTCGGCAAACAGGTCCAGCGCCTGCGCCTGGTGCTCGGCCTGCTCGGCGGCGATATCCAGGTGCGATTGCGCATTCCGCAGCGCCGTCAGGTGCCGCTCGCGCGCCAGGAAGTTGCCTTCATTGCCCGACTGCCAGCCCACCAGCCGCAGCAGCTCACGGCGCAGCAGTTCAATGCCGGCCCCGGTGCGCGCCGAGATCCAGATCTCGGTCGGGTTGGGGCCGTTGGCGGCGACCACGTGCGGGCGGTTGCCGCCGAAGACGACATCGCCAACCGCGGGCGCCTTGTCGATCTTGTTGACGATGCGCACGATCGGCGAGCCCGGCGGCAGCTGGCCGCTGAGCTGGTCGTCGATGGCGTCGTCAGTCTCTGACAGGCCATGGCGCAGGTAGTCGGTGGCGTCGACCAGGTGCAGCACGATGTCGGCGCGGCGGATGGCGTCCCAGGTGCGTTCGATGCCGATGCGCTCGACTTCGTCGGCGGCATGCTCGCGCAGGCCGGCGGTGTCGATGATATGCAGCGGGATGCCGTCGATCTGGATGGTCTCGCGCACGCGGTCGCGCGTGGTGCCGGCGATGGGCGTGACGATGGCCAGCTCCGCGCCGGCCAGCGCGTTCAGCAGCGACGACTTGCCCACGTTGGGCTGGCCCGCCAGCACCACCGACAGGCCCTCGCGCAGCAGCGCGCCCTGGCGCGCCTGCGCCAGCACGCCGCTCAGTTCGGTGCGGATGGTGGCAAGCTGGCCGCGCGCGTCGGACTGCTCCAGGAAATCGATCTCTTCTTCGGGGAAGTCCAGCGTGGCTTCGACCAGCATGCGCAGGTGGATGACCTTGTCCACAAGCTGGCGGATGGCGTTGGAGAATTCGCCCTCCATTGAACGCGCCGCCGAGCGCGCCGCGGCCTCGGTGCTGGCTTCGATCAGGTCGGCCACGGCCTCGGCCTGGGCCAGGTCGAGCTTGTCGTTGAGGAAGGCGCGCCGCGTGAACTCGCCGGGCTCTGCCAGGCGCAGGCCGATGCCGTCGCCCGCTTGCAGGCAGCGTGTCAGCAGCATCTGCATCACCACCGGCCCGCCGTGGCCCTGCAGCTCGAGCACTTCCTCGCCGGTATAGGAATTGGGCGCCGGGAAATACAGCGCCAGGCCGTGGTCGATGACCTTGCCATGGCCATCGAGGAACGGCAGGTAGGTGGCGTGGCGCGGCTTCAGTGCCTGGCCGCAGACGGAGCGCATCACGGGGCCAACATCGGGGCCCGACACGCGCACCACGCCGATGCCGCCGCGTCCGGGCGCGGTGGCGATGGCGGCAATGGGAACCTGGGGAGCAGTCATGGCGCTATTGTCGCAGATCGGGTGCGGTTGGCGTGGCACGCGGTGGGCAGGCCGCCATGGCGGGCGGGTGGTCAGCTGGCACCGGGCAGCGGGCGCGGCGGCGCCTCGTCCGGCATTGCCTGCGCCTGCAGGCAATCGGCCAGCAGCCGGCGCGCGACGATGCCGTCGACAAGGCGGCCGAGCTTTGCCTGCCCTTTGACCAGCTTGCGATGCAGGTCCCTGGTGTAGCGGGATGGCAGCACCGGCTCGAATGCCTCGATCACATAGCGCAGTCGCTTGCCGGCGATGCGCTGCTCATGCACCGCGCGGGGATCGCCGCGGCGTGCGGCCTTTGCCAGCGCGCGCAGGCGCTTGCGGCCGCGGCGCACGCGCTTGCGCGCAAAGGGCCCGAGGCGGCCACCGCCATTGCGGGCGCGGGCGGCCAGCTGGGCCAGGTGCGCCAGGTCGCGATGCAGCGCTGGCAGCGGCCAGTCACGGTAACCGGCCAGGGCCGCCAGCATGGTTTGCCGTGCGGTGTCGCGGCGCTCTCGGGCGGTGTCGGCGATGGCCGACAGCACGGTATCGTCCGGTTCCAGTTTGCGTGCCGGGGCAATGGTTTCGGCCAGGAATACGTCCCAGTCGCGCACGTCGCTGGTGGCGCGCGCCAGCATGCGCAGGTCATGCTTCCAGCGATCGCGCTCCTGCCGCGGCAACGACGGCCCCAGGGCCCAGAGCACCGCGCGCGCATGGCGCACCGCCACGCGCAGCGCGTGCAGGTCTTCGGGCTCGTCGCGGCGCAGCAACTGGGCCAGGCTCGCTTCGATGCGCGCCAGGCTTGCCTGCGTCAGCGCGGCAAAGGCCGCGGCGGGCCGCGTCTTGCGGCGCAGTGGGGGGGGATGGGTGTCGGCGATCATTGCGGGCTGCATGCGCTCAGGCGCGCACTCGGGTCGCGGATGCTTCCAGTGTAGGCGACGGCACGCCGGCCCGCTTCCGCGCGGCGTAACAGGCGCATGGATGGTTGACAGCCCCGCGCCTTCACGCTGCAATGCGCACATCCCGGTGATGCAGTGACCCGACAAGGAACAGCCATGACCACCGAACAGGAACGGCTTCTGCTGCGCGACACCATCGAGGCGGGCTTTCGCCAGGCCGCCTTTGTCAACGATGTCGGCATCACGCTGGCGGACTGCGGGCCCGGCTGGTGCGAATCCACGCTGGCCATTGCGCCGCGCCACCTGCAGCACGGCGGCATCGTCCATGCGGGCGTGCAGGCCACCATCGCGGACCACACCGCGGGCGCGGCGGCATCCACCATCCTGGAGGCAGGCCAGCACGTGGTCACCGCGGAGTTCAAGATCAACCTGCTCAGGGCCGTGCGCAGCGAACGGCTGCGCTGCCGTGCCGATGTGCTCAAGTCCGGCCGTTCGATCATCGTGGTGGAGGCGGATGTCTTCGCCGACGTCCACGGTGAATCGGTGCTGGTCAGCCGCCTGAACGCCACCATGAGCGTGCTGGACCTGGCCTGAGCCCCCTCCCACCGTTGAAAGGAAGCGATCCATGATCGACCACACCGGCGTAAGCGTCAGTGACTACGGCAAGAGCCGCGCCTTCTACCAGGCGGCGCTGGGCGCCATCGGCTATGTGCTGGACAAGGAATTCCCGGCCAGCGTCACCGGCAGCACCGATGTCGCAGGCTTCGGCCCACCGGGGCAACCCGACTTCTGGATCCACCGCGGCACGCCCAGCCAGCCGCCGCTGCATGTGGCCTTCCGCGTGGACAGCCGCGAGACCGTCGATGCCTTCCATCGCGCGGCGCTGGCCGCGGGCGGGCGCGACAACGGCGCGCCGGGCATCCGCGCGCACTACCACCCCAACTACTACGGCGCCTTCGTGCTGGATCCGGACGGGCACAACATCGAAGCGGTGTGCCACAAGCCGGCGTAGGGCTGGCCTCAGCGCGTCGCGACGATAAACAGGCGCGGGAACGGCAGCAGCACCGACCCGTCCGGCAGCGCCGGGTACGCCTTGGCAATCTCGGTCTGGTAGCGCGCCAGGTAGGCGGCGCGCTCGGCCTCGTCCAGCGGTTGCAGGAAGGGGCGCAGGCCGCTGCCCTTGAACCACTCCACCACCGCGGCCGGGCCGTCCGCCAGCGGATGGTGGTACGTGGTCAGCCATACGTCCACGCGCTGGCACAGCGGGCGCAACAGCTCGTAGTACCACTGCGCCGGGGCACGCTCGGCGCGGGCCTTGCTGGCGCCGGCGAGCTTTTCTGCCCACGGGCTTTCCGTCGCCACCTGGCGCATCAGCCGGTGCGCGGGTTCTTCCAGGTTGTCCGGCATCTGCACGGCCAGCGTGCCGCCGGGAGCGAGCCTGGATACCAGTGCCGGGAACAGGCTGGCGTGGTCAGGCAGCCACTGCAGCACGGCATTGGCCAGGATCACGTCATAGGGCCCGGCCTCGTCCCAGGCGCCGATGTCGGCCACGCGGAACTGCACCGCGGGCAGGCGCTTGCGCGCCGCATCGACCATGTCCTGCGAGCTGTCCAGCCCGGTCACCGACGCCCCCGTATAGCGCGCCAGCAGCACCTCGGTGGAGTTGCCCGGCCCGCAGCCGATATCCACCGCGCTGCGCGCGATCTCATTGGGGATGGCAGCCACCAGGTCGCGGACCGGGCGGGTGCGTTCGTCTTCGAAGGCGACGTATTGGTGGGCGGACCAGCTCATGGGGGATCTCCTGACTTTTAGAGCAGGCCAGTAGGATACGCCTGCCGCAGCGGTTCGCTGGCCCTGTCAGCCAGCCCTTACCCCAGCTTCTTCTTCAGCAGCTCATTCACCTGCGCCGGATTGGCCTTGCCCTTGGTCGCCTTCATCGCCTGCCCGACCAGCGCATTGAACGCCTTCTCCTTGCCCGCGCGGAATTCCTCGACCGACCTGGCGTTGGCAGCCAGCACGTCGTCGATGATCTTCTCCAGCTCGCCGGTGTCGGACATCTGCTTCAGGCCCTTGGCCGCGATGATGGCGTCGGCATCGCCGCCGTGCTCGCCGGCCCACATCGCCGGGAACACGTCCTTCTTGGCGGTGTTGTTCGATACCGTGCCGTCGGCGATGCGCGCGAGCAGCCTGGCCAGTTGCGCCGGCGTGACCGGTGCGGCGTCGATGGCGATGCCTTCGCGGTTCAGCTGCGAGGCCACGTCGCCCATCAGCCAGTTGGCCGCGGGCTTGGCGTTGGCGGCGCCGGCGTCGGCCACCACGGCCTCGTAGTAGGCGGCGAAGGCCTTGGTCGCGGTCAGCGTGGTGGCGTCATAGGCCGACAGGCCGTACTGCGAGACAAAGCGCGCCTGCATCGCCACCGGCAGTTCCGGCAGCTCGCCGCGCACGCGCTCGACCCAGCTCGCGTCGATTTCCAGCGGCATCAGGTCGGGGTCTGGGAAGTAGCGGTAATCGTGCGCGTCTTCCTTGGTGCGCATGGCGCGCGTTTCGCCCGTTTCCGGGTCGAACAGCACGGTGGCCTGCTGGATCTTGCGGCCGTCCTCGATCTCGGCGATCTGCCACTGCACTTCGTACTCGATGGCCTGCTGCAGGAAGCGGAACGAATTCAGGTTCTTGATTTCGCGGCGGGTGCCGAATTCCTTCTGGCCGAGCGGGCGCACCGACACGTTGGCGTCGCAGCGGAAGCTGCCTTCCTGCATGTTGCCATCGCAGATGCCCAGCCACACCACCAGCGAGTGCAGCGCCTTGGCATAGGCCACGGCTTCGGCGGCGCTGCGCATGTCGGGCTCGGTGACGATTTCCAGCAGCGGGGTGCCGGCGCGGTTCAGGTCGATGCCGGTCATGCCGGCGAAGTCTTCGTGCAGGGACTTGCCCGCGTCTTCTTCCAGGTGGGCGCGGGTCAGGTTGACGGTCTTTTCGTAGAACTCGCCCTTCCTGCCTTCGACCTGGATGGTGATGGTGCCGCCCTGTACCACCGGGATCTCATACTGGCTGATCTGGTAGCCCTTGGGCAGGTCGGGGTAGAAGTAGTTCTTGCGCGCAAAGACGCTGCGCGGCGAAATGGTGGCGCCGATCGCCAGGCCGAACTGGATGGCGCGCTCGACCGCGCCCTTGTTGAGCACCGGCAGCACGCCCGGCAGCGCCAGGTCCACCGGCGAGGCCTGCGTGTTGGCCTCGGCCCCGAAGGCGGTGGAGGTGCCGGAAAAAATCTTGGAGGCCGTCGAAAGCTGAGCGTGCGTTTCGAGGCCGATCACCACTTCCCATTGCATGGCGGTATTCCTGTTCGGTTCTTTCGGTTCTGTCTGTTGCGGTGGAGCGGCGCAGCCGCCCCGGGGTTCAGTCTGGTCTTGCCCCGGCCCTCAGGGGTCGGGGCTGGCAAGCCATGAGTCGAGCTGGGCCAGCGCGGCCACGCGGGCCACCGCATCGCCGCCGACGGTGACGCCCTGGGTCTTGCGCATGCCCGCCGGTACGTCGCGGCGCATATGCAGCTCGCTGGTGCCGTCAAAGCCGTGATAGGCGCCGGGGTAGATCTCCAGCCGGAAGCGCGCGCCCGGCTGGCGCGCCAGCACCGCGCTTTGCAGCATGGCGCAGCGGGTGGCGGGCGTCCAGTCGTCGGCGCCGCCGATCATCAGCAGCATAGGCGCGCGCAGGCGGAAGTTGTGCTGCTGCACGGCGCGCCTGCAGCCCGGGTAGAACGCCACCGCACGCTCCACCTGGGGCGTGCCGGCCGGCCACGGGCGGCTGGCATCGACGGTGGCCAGCACCGCCTGCGCGCCGTTGGACCAGCCCAGCAGCACGATACGCGCGGTGTCGACCGCCGGCTGCTGCGCCACCCAGCGCAGCGCGGCCAGCGCATCGGCGCGGCGCGTGCGGTCGTCGATGCCGCGCGCGTCGATGGGTTCGGAGCAGATGCCGTGGGGCCTGCCGCGCGCGCTGAAGCTGTCGGGCATCAGCACGGCATAGCCGCGCTCGTTCAGCCAGTGCGCGTATTCGCGGTAGCGTTGCTGCAGCAGTCCGGAAACGTCCGCCTGGGCGGTTCCGGCGGCACCCGCCGCGCTCGCGCGCGCGGGGCGCGCGGACAGCAGGCCGCCGCAGCCGTGCAACGCCACCACCACCGGCAGCGCGCGCGGGGTGGCGCCCTCGCGCGGCAGGAACCAGTAGGCGGTGAGCGCGGGCGTGGCCGCATCGCCGCGCAGCTGGACACGCTGCGCCGGCACGGGTGCCGTGGCCGCGGATCCTGGCGCGGCCCGGCTCACCGCATTCGGCGCCAGCACGCCGGCGGGCGTCAGCGGCGCCGGCTGCGCCAGCGCGGGCGCGGGCAGTTCCGGTGTATGCGCGGATGCGCCGGCCAGCCATGCGCCCAGCCCCAGTGCCACCGCGGCGCGCAGCACCGCCACCGCCGGACGGGCGGTGCGCGGTGAGCGTTGCGGGGTGGCGGGTGCGTGGGTCATGGCCGGCTTCGGTGGCTTCAGCGCGTGCGGGCGCAGGCGCCGCTGCCCGGCTCGAACATCACGGGCCAGGCTTCTTCGTAGACGCCGGGGGTGCAGCGCTGCTGGCAGTTGGCGTGCGCCAGCGTAACGCGGCGCGGGTCCTGCCAGACCATCAGCTTGCAGCCGCTGCCGTCATTGGCGCGCAGCTCGATATGCGGCTTCTTCTGGACCTGGCGGAAGTCCGCCAGGTTGAAGCTGCACGAGCCGCGCTTGCCTACCCACAGCTTCCACGACAGCTGCTGCACGCTGT
Organism: Cupriavidus sp. FW305-3-2-15-C-LB2; assembly: GCF_058787575.1. Taxonomy (NCBI): domain Bacteria; kingdom Pseudomonadati; phylum Pseudomonadota; class Betaproteobacteria; order Burkholderiales; family Burkholderiaceae; genus Cupriavidus; species Cupriavidus sp. FW305-3-2-15-C-LB2. The sequence goes on along the minus strand of NZ_JBYSZW010000046.1, from coordinate 32,328 downwards.
TGTCCGACACGCGCAGCTGGGCGTCTTCGCGGAAGCCGTCTTCCTCGGTGCGGCGGCAGTCGCCGGCCAGGTCGATGTCGCGGCTGGCGATTGGAGCGGGCCGGCCCAGCCCGCCCGGCAGCGGGATGCAGCCGGCCACCGCCGCGGCGAGCGCGGCCGCGGCCATCAGGCGCAGGGTCAGCGAGGAGCGCGCGGTCATGTTCATGCCTTGCCCGGACGGCGCAGGTGCCAGTCGGTCGCCTGCTGGAACGCGTGCGCGGTCTGCAGCAGGCGCGCCTCGTCGAAGTAGTTGCCGATCAGCTGCAGGCCCACCGGCATGCCGGCCTCGCCAAAGCCGCACGGCACGCTCATGCCGGGCAGGCCGGCCAGGCTGGTCGACAGCGTGAAGATATCGGCCAGGTACATCTGCACCGGGTCCGAGGTCTTCTCGCCCAGTTTCCACGCCACCGTCGGCGCCACCGGCCCCATGATCACGTCGCACTGGGCGAAGGCACGCTGGAAGTCGTCGGCGATGATGCGGCGGATCTTCTGCGCCTGCAGGTAGTAGGCGTCGTAGTAGCCATGCGACAGCACATAGGTGCCGACCATGATGCGGCGCTTGACCTCGGCGCCGAAGCCTTCGGCGCGGCTCTTCTTGTACATGTCGAGCAGGTCGCGGTATTCGGCCGCGCGGTGGCCGTAGCGTACGCCGTCAAAGCGCGACAGGTTGGACGAGGCCTCGGCCGGCGCGATCACGTAGTACACCGGGATCGACAGCTCGGTCTTTGGCAGCGTCACCTCGACCAGCGTGGCGCCCAGCTTTTCATACTCGGCCAGCGCGGCGCGCACGGCCTGCTCGACGTCGGCCGACAGGCCCTTGCCGAAGTATTCCTTCGGCAGGCCGATGCGCAGGCCGGCGAGCGGGCGCTCGGTAGTGGCGCCGGCGCGCGGCTGGCCCAGCAGGCGGGTGTAGTCCTCGTCCACGCCGCCCTGCGCGGGCGTGATGCTGGTGGAGTCCCTGGGGTCGAAGCCGGCCATGGCGTTGAGCAGCAGCGCGCAGTCTTCGGCGCTATGGGCCATCGGGCCGGCCTGGTCCAGCGACGAGGCGAAGGCGATCATGCCGTAGCGCGACACGCGGCCGTAGGTCGGCTTGATGCCGGTGATGCCCGAGAACGACGACGGCTGGCGGATCGAGCCGCCGGTGTCGGTGCCGGTGGCGGCGGGGGCCAGGCCGGCGGCCACGGCCGCGGCCGAGCCGCCCGACGAGCCGCCGGGCACGCGGCTGGTGTCCCAGGGGTTGCGCACCGGGCCGAAATGCGAGTTCTCGTTGGACGAGCCCATCGCGAACTCGTCCATATTGGTCTTGCCCAGCGTGACCATGCCGGCCGCGGCCATGCGTTCGACCACGGTGGCGTCGAACGGGCTTTCATAGTTGGCCAGCATCTTCGAGCCGGCGGTGGCACGCCAGCCGCGCGTGACGAACACGTCCTTGTGCGCGATCGGCACGCCGGTCAGCGGCGCGGCCTCGCCGCGGGCGCGGCGTTCATCGGCGGCGCGCGCCTGCGCCAGGGTCCGCTCGGCATCGACGTGGATAAACGCGTTGAGCGCGGCAGCCTGCTCGATGCGGGCCAGGTACTCGCGTGCGAGTTCCTCGGCGGAGACGGAGCGCGCGGCCAGCGCATCGGCTAGCTGGCGCAGGGAGGTCACGGAATCAGCGGAAAAGGGCATGACAGTCGGTTGGCATCAGGGGGTGGCGTACTGGCGGATGGCCGGCGCCGGACAGGCATGCACGGGTGCGTCGGGTCCGGGCCGGGCGGCGGTCATTCGATGACCTTGGGCACCAGGTACAGGCCGTCTTCGGTGGCCGGCGCGGGGCGCTGGTAGTCGGCGCGGCGGTCGGATTCGGTGACCACGTCCTCGCGCAGGCGCTGGACCATGTCGCGCACGGCTGACAGCGGGTGGGCCAGCGGCTCGATGCCGCTGGTGTCAACCGCCTGCATCTGCTCGACCAGCGAGAAAAAGTTGTTCAGCTGCGCAAGCGTCTGGGCGGCCTCGTCATCGCTGATTTCGATGCGGGCCAGGTGGGCGATGCGCTTGACGTCGGATAGAGCGAGGGCCATGGCGTGGTGGTTCGGATGCTCGGATGCGGGGGCGCGGGCTGCGCCGGCGGCTGGCTCATGGGGCGGCTGCGTCGCACGGCCCGTGGCCTGACCGGGGGCGCCGGAGTGGCGCCCCGGAGTCGTCGGAATTACAGGTATTTTCAGGCTGTAAACGCCCGAAGCAGCAGGAATTATAAGGTATCATTGCGAGTTACCGACCCTTGGCAACGCTTACGCCACATGGCCGCAGGCCGGCCGCTGGCCGGCGCGCTTGCGCCTGGCATCCGCAGGCGCCCGAAGGGCGGACCTGGGTCCTCTGATTAGGCCTCTGCAGCCGGCCAGCGCATGTCGCAGTGATTCGATATGGTGCGCCGGTGCCTGCACATTTCCGCGAACTTTTCCGCGGGGTCTAATCAAAGGTTCCCGTAGGGCCGGCGCGCGCGGTGCGCCGGCGATTGCCGTTCCCATTCCATCCCGGCCCGGGCAGCCCCGTGCCGGACGGCGGGCGGACCGGGAAGCCGGGAACCATTCCGTATTCAACACAACGTATTTCGTGGCCGGGCCGTTCGCGGTGCCGGCCGCTTCGCCTACCCGCGAACACCACCACAGACAGGATTCCTGATGTTCGGATTTCTCCGCAGCTACTTCTCCAACGACCTGGCGATCGACCTCGGCACCGCCAACACGCTGATCTACATGCGCGACAAGGGCATCGTGCTGGACGAGCCCTCGGTCGTCGCGATCCGCCAGGAAGGCGGCCCCAACGCCAAGAAGACCATCACGGCGGTGGGCAAGGAAGCCAAGCAGATGCTGGGCAAGGTGCCGGGCAATATCGAGGCGATCCGCCCGATGAAGGACGGCGTGATCGCCGACTTCACCGTCACCGAGCAGATGCTCAAGCAATTCATCAAGATGGTGCACGACAGCAAGCTGCTGCGCCCGAGCCCGCGCATCATCATCTGCGTGCCGTGCGGCTCGACCCAGGTCGAGCGCCGCGCCATCCGCGAATCGGCGCTGGGCGCCGGTGCCAGCCAGGTCTACTTGATCGAGGAGCCGATGTCGGCTGCGATCGGCGCCGGCCTGCCGGTGTCCGAGCCGTCGGGCTCGATGGTGGTGGATATCGGCGGCGGCACCACCGAGGTGGGCATCATCTCGCTGGGTGGCATGGTCTACAAGGGTTCGGTGCGCGTGGGCGGCGACAAGTTCGACGAGGCCATCGTCAACTACATCCGCCGCAACTACGGCATGCTGATCGGCGAACAGACCGCCGAAGCGATCAAGAAGGAAATCGGCTCGGCCTTCCCGGGCTCCGAAGTCCGCGAGATGGAAGTCAAGGGCCGCAATCTGTCCGAAGGCATCCCGCGCGCCTTCACCGTGTCGTCCAATGAAATCCTCGAAGCCCTTACCGATCCGCTGAACCAGATCGTTTCGGCGGTGAAGATCGCGCTGGAACAGACCCCGCCCGAACTGGGCGCCGACATCGCCGAGCGCGGCATGATGCTGACCGGCGGCGGCGCGCTGCTGCGCGACCTGGACCGCCTGCTGGCGGAAGAAACCGGCCTGCCGGTGCTGGTGGCCGAAGACCCGCTGACCTGCGTGGTGCGCGGTTCCGGCATGGCGCTGGAACGCATGGACAAGCTCGGCAGCATCTTCTCCTACGAGTAAGAAGGACGCTCACGTGGCGATGCGCGGCCTGCCGGATCCAGCGATCAGGGCGGCGTCGCGGCGCCTCATCCGCCGGGGCCAGGCCCTGGCAGTTCCCGCCGCCCGGCCGTGCCGCTCCCGTCCCCGCAAGGGACCCGGGCGCGGCACGGCGGGCGGCGGGGCGTTTCCGCGTGGGCTTTGGCCTTTGTTCGGGTAAATGGATTACTCCCCTCCGCCGCTCTTCAAGCAAGGCACCTCGGCTGTCGCCAGGCTGGTCCTGTACGTGGGTATCGCGCTGGCGCTGCTGGTGGTCGATGCCCGTTTCGACGCGCTCAGCGTGGGCCGGCAGGTTGCCGCCACCGTGCTGATGCCGGTCGAACGCCTGGTGCTGACGCCGCGCGACGCACTGCGCACGATGTTCGACTATGCGCAGTCGTCGGCGATGCTCGCCACCGAAAACCGCGAACTGCGCCAGAACGCCGTGCAGCAGGCCCAGGCCTCGGTGCGCCAGGCGCAGCTGGAGTCCGAGAACAACCAGCTGCGCAAGCTGCTCGGGCTGGCGCAGCAGTCGGCCACGCCGGTGACGGCCGCCGAGATCCTGTATGACGCGCGCGATCCCTACACCCAGCGTATCGTGATCGACAAGGGCAGCCAGCACGGCCTGCGCGCCGGCTACCCGGTGATCGACGAGCGCGGCGTGGTGGGGCAGGTCACGCGCGTGTCGCCGTTCCAGTCCGAGGTGACGCTGCTCACCGACAAGGACCAGGCCATCCCCGTGCAGGTGGTGCGCAACGGGCTGCGCAGCGTGGCCTTCGGCGGCGCGCGCGCGGGCCAGCTGGACCTGCGCTTCATGGCCGCCGCCGCCGACCTGCAGCAGGGCGACCTGCTGGTGACCTCGGGCCTGGACGGCACCTACCCGCCGGGCCTGCCGGTGGCAAAGATCGTCCATATCGAGCGCAAGGCCGATACCGCGTTTTCGCGCGTGTACTGCGAGCCGGTGGCCGGCGTGCGCGCGCACCGCCTGCTGCTGGTGGTGCGCTACGACGCGGCCATTCCCGCGCGGGAAACGGTCGAGGCCAAGCCGGAGGCGCCGGTCAAGGGCGCCAAGTCCGCTGCGGCACGCGCTGCCGCCGATAGCGCAGCGGCTGCCAAGGCCGCACCCGCCAGGGAGGCACCACGGTGACCAATCCCCAATACCTGCTGCGGCCGGTCAATCCCGCCTTTATCGCCTTCAGCTTCGTGCTGGCGTTCCTGTTCAACCTGATGCCCTGGGGCACCACGCTGTGGGTCCCCGACATGGTGGCGCTGGTGCTGGTGTTCTGGAACATCCACCAGCCGCGCAAGGTGGGCATGGGCGTGGCCTTCCTGCTGGGCCTGCTGATGGACGTGCACGATGCCCGGCTGCTGGGCGAGCACGCACTGGCCTACACTCTGCTGGCCTACTTCGCCATCACCATCCACCGCCGCGTGCTGTGGTTCACCGTCTATACCCAGGCGCTGCACGTGCTGCCGCTGCTGTTCGTCGTGCACGCGGTGCCGGTGCTGATCCGGCTGGCCATGGGCGCGCCGCTGCCGGGCTGGCAACTGCTGCTGGCACCGGCGATCGAGGCGCTGCTGTGGCCGCTGGCCACCAGCCTGCTGCTGGCGCCGCAGCGCCGTTCGAGCGATGTCGACGAGACGCGTCCGATCTGACGCCGCACGCACCTGACCGCACCTAAACGCTCATCCCTGGCCAACGCAGTACCATGACCGAAATCCGCAACGTCGAACTGGAAATCGGCCGCTTCCGCATCCGCGTGGCGGCCGCGGCCCTGTTCACGGTGATCTGCTTTGGCCTGCTGTTCACGCGCTTCCTGTGGCTGCAGTGGTACAAGCATGACCAGTACTCGGCCAAGGCCGAGGACAATCGCATCTCGGTGGCGCCGATCGAGCCCAACCGCGGCATCATCATGGACCGCAACGGGATCGTGCTGGCGCGCAATTATTCCGCGTACACGCTGGAGATCACGCCGTCCAAGCTGGGCGATACGCTGGACAACACCATCGAAGGCCTGTCGGCGCTGGTGGATATCCAGCCGCGCGACCGGCGCCGCTTCAAGCGGCTGATGGAAGAGTCGCGCAGCTTTGAAAGCCTGCCGATCCGCAGCCAGCTGAGCGACGAGGAAGTGGCGCGCTTCTCCGCGCAGCGCTTCCGCTTCCCGGGCGTGGATGTGCGCGCGCGGCTGTTCCGGCAGTACCCGCTGGGCGAGTCGGCTTCGCACGTGATCGGCTACCTGGGCCGCATCTCGCAGCGCGACCAGGAACGCATCGAGGCCATGGACGAGGCCAACGATGCCGACGGCGCCAAATACGATCCGCGCAAGGACGCCGACAACTACAAGGGCACCAACTACATCGGCAAGATCGGCCTGGAGCAGAGCTACGAGAGCGAGCTGCACGGCCTGACCGGCTTCGAGGAAGTGGAAGTGAGCGCGGGCGGGCGCCCCATCCGCACGCTTTCGACCTCACCCGCCACGCCTGGCAACAACCTGATCCTGTCGCTGGACATCCGCCTGCAGCAGCTGGCCGAGGCGCTCTACGGCAACCGCCGCGGCGCACTGGTGGCGATCGAGCCGTCCACCGGCGACATCCTGGCCTTTGTCTCCAAGCCGACCTACGACCCCAACCTGTTCGTCGAGGGCATCGACACCAATACCTGGAACGAGCTCAACAACTCGCCCGACAAGCCACTGCTGAACCGCCCGCTGCGCGGCACCTACCCGCCGGGCTCGACCTACAAGCCGTTCATGGCGCTGGCCGCGCTGACCACCGGCAAGCGCACCGCGGCCTGGGGCATGTCCGACCCCGGCTTCTTCACGCTGGGCAACCATACCTTCCGCGACGACAAGCCGGGCGGCCATGGCTGGGTCGACATGCACAGCTCGATCGTGCATTCGTGCGACACCTACTACTACGCGCTGGCGCGCGACATGGGCGTCAACGGCATCCATGACTTCATGAAGCCGCTGGGCTTCGGCCAGATCACGGGCATCGACATCGAGGGCGAAAGCCGCGGCATCCTGCCGTCGACCGACTGGAAGCGCAAGGCGTACCGCAAGCCCGAGCAGCAGAAGTGGTACGACGGCGAGACCATCTCGCTGGGCATCGGCCAGGGCTACAACAGCTTCACCATCCTGCAGCTGGCGCAGGCCACCTCGGTCATCGTCAACGACGGCAAGGTGATGAAGCCCCACCTGGTCAAGGCCGTGGAGGATGCGGTCACGCGCAAGCGCACGCTGACCGTGCCCAAGGAAAGCTACACGATCCCGCTCAAGCAGGCCGACATCAACGTGATCAAGCGCGCCATGGTGGCGGTGACGCATTCCGGCACGGCCGCGCGCGTGTTCGCCGGCGCCGCCTACGAATCGGCGGGCAAGACCGGCACGGCGCAGACCTACAGCCTGGCCAAGGGCGAGAAGTACAACCACCACGCGCTGGACGAGCGCAAGCGCGACCACTCGCTGTACACGGCCTTCGCGCCCGCGGACAACCCCAGGATCGCGATTGCGCTGATCGTCGAGAACGCCGGCTTCGGCGCCGCGGTGGCCGCGCCGATCGCGCGCAAGGTGATGGACTACTACCTGACCGGCAAATGGCCGGCGGAGCTGGAAGCCATCGCGCCGCCGGAAGCCGAGCGCATGGCGGGCCGCCCGCCGGTGGCAACGCCGAGCGTGTTCACCACCGGCCAGACCGCCAGCATTGCCAGCGCCACGGTGATGTCGAGCGGCAGCGCGCCGGCCAGCGGCGCGGCCGCCAGCGAGGTCGCCGCGGCGTCGGGCGCGCATGCCGGGGCGTCTGACGCGATCGCGGCGGCGCTGGACCCGGCCGCGATCGCACCGGCCTCGGCCGTGCAGACGCTGGATGAACGCATGCTGCAGGCGCTGGGCCACAGCAAGCCGAAGGTGCCGCCGCCGGCTTCCGCGCCGGTCGTGCCGGCCAAGGCGCCCGCGCCCAAACCACGCGTCAAGCCCGTGGCTGCCAAGGCAGCCAGCGGTGCCGACGCCACTCGCTGAAGGAGACGCGCATGGATCGACGCCGCGTCCTGTCCCTGATCAAGACCGCGCTGACCGGTTTTGACAAACCACTCTCGCTGATCGTCTTCCTGCTGTTCGCCACTGGCATCGTGGCGCTGTACTCGGCCGCCATCGACATGCCGGGCCGGGTTGAGGATCAGCTGCGCAATATCCTGCTGTCTTATGTGGTGATGATCGTGATCGCCTACCTGCCTACGCAGACGCTGATGCGGGTGGCGGTGCCGATCTACACGGTCGGAGTGGCGCTGCTGATCGCGGTGGCCATGTTCGGCCTGATCCGCAAGGGCGCGCGCCGCTGGCTCTATGTCGGCATGGTGATCCAGCCGTCCGAGATCATGAAGATCTCGATGCCGCTGATGCTGGCCTGGTATTTCCAGAAGCGCGAGGGCGTGATCAAGTGGTTCGACTTCGTGGTGGCGCTGGGGCTGCTGCTGATCCCGGTCGGCCTGATCGCCAAGCAGCCTGACCTGGGCACGGCACTGCTGGTGATGGCCGCGGGCGTGTACGTGATCTACTTCGCCGGCCTGTCGTGGCGGCTGATCCTGCCGCTGCTGGGGCTGCTGGTGGTGGCGATCACGCTGCTGATCACGTTCCAGAACGATATGTGCGCGCCGGGCGTGAACTGGCCGGTGCTGCACGACTACCAGCAGCACCGCGTCTGCACGCTGCTGGACCCGACCAGCGATCCGCTCGGCAAGGGCTTCCACACGATCCAGTCGATCATCGCCATCGGCTCCGGCGGGGTCGAGGGCAAGGGCTGGCTCAAGGGCACGCAGACGCACCTGGAATTCATCCCGGAAAAGCACACCGACTTTATCTTCGCGGTGTACTCGGAAGAGTTCGGCCTGATCGGCAATGCGGTGCTGCTGGTGCTGTACCTGCTGCTGATCTTTCGCGGCCTGTTTATCGCGGCCAATGCGCCGACGCTGTTCTCGCGGCTGCTGGCGGGATCGATCACGCTGATCTTCTTCACCTATGCCTTCGTCAACATGGGCATGGTCAGCGGCATCCTGCCGGTGGTGGGCGTGCCGCTGCCGCTGATGAGCTATGGCGGCACCGCACTGGTGACGCTGGGCGCGGGCATCGGCATTCTGATGAGCATTTCGCGGCAGAAGCGGCTGATCCAGACGTAGCGCAGCCTGCGTAAAAAGGGGGCCGCGGCTGTGCCGCCGGTCCCCTTTGCTAAACTGCCACCCACTTTACCTCTACCGGTCCACGCCCCATGAACGCCCAAGACGTTGCCGCCTACCTGCAGAGCCACCCCGAATTCTTCGAAGAACACGCCGAGCTGCTGGCCGCGGTGCAGCTGACCAGCCCGCACAGCCACCGCGCCGTGTCGCTGCAGGAACGCCAGATGGAAATCCTGCGCGAGAAGAACAAGGGCCTGGAGCTGCGCCTGGCGGACCTGGTCCGCCACGGCCATGACAACGACCGCACCCAGCAACGCATGCATGCCTGGCAGCTGCGCCTGCTGGCCGAAGCCGATCCGCACGCGCTGCCCTATGCAGTGCAGGACGGCCTGCAGCAGGTGTTCGATGTGCCGGCGGTGGCGCTCAGGCTGTGGGATGTCGCCGAGCAATACGTCCATATGGAAGTGGCGCAGGGCGCCAGCGAAGACCTGCGCATCTTTGCCGAAGGCCTGCGTGCGCCGTACTGCGGCAGCAACGGCGGCTTCGAGGCCGCGGGGCTGCTGGAGCGCGACGATATCACCTCGCTGGCGATGGTGACGCTGCGCGTGCCGGTGCGTGCCGGCGATGCCGAGGCCGGTGCCGACGTGCGCGGCGCAGCCTTTGGCCTGCTGGTGCTGGGCTCGCCCGATCCGCGCCGTTTCCACGAAGGCATGGGCACCGCCTACCTGTCGCAGATCGGCGAAGTCGCCGGCGCCGCGCTGCACCGGCTGCGCGACTGAGGCGCGGCGGCCCACGCCTGACGCCATGACTGCACGCCGGCCGCCCCGCAGCGTGGTTGCGGATATCGCTCCTGCCGGCGACGGCCCGCCGCCGGCACCCGAGCCGCTGGTCACACGCTACCTGGACTGGCTGCGCGGCAGCCGCAAGCTGGCCGAGCACACGCTGACCAGCTACAGCCGCGACCTGCGCGTGCTGCAGGGGCACGCGGCGCGTTATGCGCCCGGCGTGGCCCTGCTGGCACTGCAGACCCACCATATCCGCAACTTTGCCGCGCGGCTGCATGGCGCCGGGCTGGTCGGCACCAGCATCGCGCGCACCTTGTCGGCCTGGCGCGGTTTCTTCCAGTGGGCGGCGCGCCACGGCCATGGCGTCACGGTGAACCCGGTCGACGGCGTGCGCGCGCCGCGCTCTGGCCACGCACTGCCCAAGGCCTTGTCGGTCGAACATGCGGTGGCACTGGTCGCGCATCCTGCCGGCACGGATGCCCAGGCACTGCGCGACCAAGCGGTCCATGAGCTGTTCTATTCAAGCGGGCTGCGGCTGTCCGAGCTGGTGCAGCTGGACCTGCGCTATGCCGATGCCGACGGCTACCGCTCCAGCGGCTGGCTCGACCTGGCCGGAGCGGAAGTCACCGTGACCGGCAAGGGTTCGCGCCAGCGCTCGGTGCCGGTCGGCAGCAAGGCCATCGAGGCGCTGCGTGCCTGGCTGGCGGTGCGCGACACGCTGCTGCGCCCAGGCGCCTTGCCGGAAGATGCCCACGCCTTGTTCCTCGGCCCGCGCGGGCGGCGCCTGTCGATGCGCACGGTGCAGTTGCGGCTCAAGCAACAGGCGCTGCGCGCCGGCGTGCCGGCCGATGTGCATCCCCATATGCTGAGGCACTCATTTGCCACCCACGTGCTGCAGTCGTCGGGGGACCTGCGCGCGGTGCAGGAGATGCTGGGCCATGCCAGCATTTCGACCACGCAGGTCTATACCGCGCTCGATTTCCAGCATCTGGCGAAGGTCTACGACAAGGCCCATCCGCGGGCCGGCCGGGCGCGCGCCAGGCCGGCGGCGGACGCAGCCGCCGATCCTGCTGACTCCGGCGAAGCGTCGGAAGACTAGTTCACTCCCACTGCGCCAGCACCTCGCGGAAGCGCTCGATCTCGGGCAGCAGCCAGCCGCGGAACGCCTGCACCTTGGGCAGGTTCAATGAGCCCGGGGCGCATACGAAGTACAGCAGCCATGGACAGGGGATGCTGACATCGAACAGCCGCACCACGCGCCCGGCCAGCAGGTCGTTGTAGGCCAGCGAGGAGCGGATCAGCGCAATGCCCTGGCCTTCGGACGCGGCCTGCAGCAGCAGCGAGGAATCTTCCAGCAGCAGGCCCTTGCGCGGCTCGGGCCAGTCCAGCCCGGCGGCCTCGAACCACGGCTTCCACGGATCGCCCTCGCCGCGCAGCAGCGGCAGCCCCGCCATGTCCTGCGGCCGCTCGGGCAGGCGGCCGCCATTGAAGCCGGGGCTGCAGACCGGGAAGAAGACGTCGTCCAGCAGCCGCTCCACATACAGGCCGGGATAGTCGCCGCTGCCCATGCGCAGCGCGATATCGACTTCCTCGTGCGCAAAGTTGACCAGCGTGTTCGACGACAGCAGCTCGACATCCAGCTCCGGGTGGCGCTCGATAAAGCTGCCGATGCGCGGCGTCAGCCAGCGCGCGGCAAACGACGGCATGGTGCTGATGGTCAGGCGCTTGTCGCGGTTGCCGGCCTGCAGCGCGCGCGTGGCATCGGCGATCTGCAGCAGCGCGTCACGCACGCGCTCGGCATAGAGGCGCCCCGACGGCGTCAGCGCGACACGCTTGCCGTGGCGCTCGAACAGCGGCATGCCCAGTTCGTCTTCCAGCGCGCGGATCTGGTGGCTGACCGCGCCGTGCGTGACAAACAGCTCCGTGGCCGCGCGCGAAAAGCTCTCGTGCCGCGCCGCGGCCTCGAAGGCGCGCAGCGCGGTCAGCGCCGGCAGGCGCGGCAGCTCGCGGTGCCAGCCGCGCGGCAGGTCCTTTTCCCAGGCGCTCTTCCATGCCATGGTGGTCTCCAGGCGGTCGTGTGTATGTGAGTTTGTCTAACAAGAACAAAGAAAATATATCGTTTTGATAGTGGCCGGGCAATCACTAATATTCCATCACCGGCCCCCGCAGTAGTCATTTACTTCACGGCGATATTCAGAGGATTTAACTGGCCTGGTCCCCTTGCCGGGCCAGTTCCGGTACCCCGCCGCGAATTCGTACTGGGTTTGGCGTATCCCCGCCGAGGCCGGCTGAACGGAGAACCACCATGAAAACCGTGCTCACAACGACCGTGTTCACCCTGAATCCTGGCGAAGTCACCACGCTGTCGGTGCATGCTGCCCAGCGCCTGCATGTCGAAGAGGCCCGCGGCGCTGACGTATGGCTGACCCGCGAGAAAGATTCAGAGGACTACTGGCTGCGTTGTGGCGGCAGCCTGCTGCTGCGCTCGGGTGACGAGGTGGTGTTGAGCGTTGACCCGCGTGCGCTGCACCCGGTGCGCCTCGCCCTGATCGCGGAAGCCCGCCGCCCGGCGCTGGCGCTGGCTGATGTGCCGCACCTGGTATATCGCAGCCTGCGCCGTCTGGTTCGAGGCACGGAGTGGACGCCTAACCAGGACCAGGTCACCGCATCCTGAGGCGAAGGTCGGCGGGGCATCGTCCGCATCACACCGCAGCCGCGGGCATCTGCGCCTGGTCTGGTCGCGTGACGCATCGGACGATTCCCGCCGGTCCACGCCCTGAGCGGGCAGCACAAGTGACCGAGGCAGGGCCGGCGCAAGCCGGCCCTTTTCGTTACACTCTCGCCATGCATCCGATTCAAGTCATCGAACGCGGCCGTGAGGACTATCAGCCGTGTTTCGACGCGATGCGCGCCTTCACCGCCGCACGCACGCCCGAGACGCCCGACCAGGTCTGGCTGGTCGAGCATCCGCCGGTCTACACCCTGGGCCAGGCGGGCGACCCCGCGCACCTGCTCGCCCCGGACGACCAGATTCCCGTCGTGCAGATCGATCGTGGCGGGCAGATCACATATCACGGTCCCGGCCAGGTCGTGGCCTATTTGCTGCTCGATCTGCGCCGCCGCCGCCTGATGGTGCGCGAACTGGTGCACGGCATCGAGCAGGCGGTGCTGGACACGCTCGCGGCGTATAATCTCGCAGCCGAACGCAAGCCCGGCGCCCCCGGCATCTATTTGTCCGACGGGCCGCACCAGGGCGCCAAGATTGCCGCGCTCGGCCTCAAGATCCGCAACGGCTGCAGCTACCACGGCGTCAGCCTCAACGTGCAGATGGACCTGTCGCCGTTCCTGCGCATCAATCCCTGCGGCTATGCCGGGCTGGAAACAGTCGACATGGCCAGCGCAGGCGCCACCTTCGCGGCGGCGGATGCCAACGGCGCCCCCTTGCCCGTGACCGCGGCACAACAACCGGAAATCGCACTGCGCCTGGCGGCAGCATTGTGCGAGGTGCTGGCAGCGCACGAAGCCCGCGCGCTGGCTGCCGAAGGAACTGCCGCCCCGGCTGAAGCGAAGCAGCCGGGTGAGACGGCCCTGGCCTCCTAGTCAAAAGCGAAATGCACGCTGAGCGCGTGCGGAGAAATGTATGAGCGACGCCCTGATCGCCACTTCCAGCGAAGCCCCGCAGTCCCCCGCGGAGCAGTATGACCCGACCCGCAAGCAGAAGTCGGCCGACAAGACCGCACGCATCCCCATCAAGATCGTGCCGGCCGAAAAGCTCAAGAAGCCGGACTGGATCCGCGTCAAGGCCGCCACCGGCAGCTCACGCTTCTACGAGATCAAGGACATCTTGCGTGCCAACAACCTGGTGACGGTGTGCGAGGAAGCGAGCTGCCCCAACATCGGTGAATGCTTCGGCAAGGGCACCGCGACCTTCATGATCATGGGCGACAAGTGCACGCGCCGCTGCCCGTTCTGCGACGTCGGCCACGGCCGCCCCGATCCGCTGGATGTGAACGAGCCGGGCAACCTGGCCCGCACCATCGCCCAGCTCAAGCTGAACTACGTCGTGATCACCAGCGTCGACCGCGACGACCTGCGCGACGGCGGCGCCCAGCACTATGTCGACTGCATCTCGCAGACGCGCGAGTTGTCGCCCGCCACGCGCATCGAAGTGCTGGTGCCCGACTTCCGTGGCCGCCTGGACAAGGCGCTGGACATCCTGCAGGCTTGCCCGCCGGACGTGATGAATCACAACATGGAAACCGTGCCGCGGCTGTACAAGCAGGCGCGCCCGGGCGCGGACTATGAGCACTCGCTCAAGCTGCTGCAGGAATTCAAGCGCCGCAACCCCAACGTGCCGACCAAGTCCGGCCTGATGGTGGGCCTGGGCGAGACCGACGAGGAAATCCTCGAAGTCATGCGCGACATGCGCGCCCACGATATCGACATGCTGACCATCGGCCAGTACCTGGCGCCGTCGAACCACCACTTGCCGGTGCTGCGCTACGTGCATCCCGACACCTTCAAGATGTTCGAGGAAGAGGCTTACAAGATGGGCTTCACCCACGCTGCGGTGGGCGCGATGGTGCGCAGTTCGTACCATGCCGACCAGCAGGCGCATCAGGCTGGGTTTGCCTGAACGACAGCGCTGCACACTGATCGAGCAGAGACGGCCGGGATTTCCCGGCCGTTTTTCTTTGGTGCCCGGCCATGGTGCAGCCGGTCGCAGTGGCCCTTGCGCCCCTAGGGTCAATCCTGACTGTTTCTCCTCGTCTCATTTCGATATTATGAATTCATCGATAAATTATCGATGAAATACAAACACGTCACATTCCGGCTTGCCTGCCTAAACTGGTAGCAAGTGCGCTACCGGGAATCTCATGAACTGCACCGTCCACCGACTCGCCGAGCAGGCGCTGCTGTACAGCGTGGCTCCCCCCGCATCGCTGGAAGTCCAGCGCCGGATCTGGGCGATGGCTGCCCGGGCCGAGGACTGGCGCGGGGTGGTGGACGTGGTGCCGGGCATGAACAACCTGACCGTGATCTTCGACGGCAGCGCCGATGTGGACGCGCTGGAGCGCAACCTGAAGCTCGCCTGGGCCTCCGGCGAGGCACGCAATGCCACCGGCAAGCTGGTGGAGATCCCGGTGCGCTACGGCGGCGAGCATGGCCCGGACCTGGGCGATGTGGCGGCCCATACCGGGCTGACACCGCGGGAAGTGGTGCGCCGCCATGCCGCCGGCGAGTACGTCGTCTACTTCCTGGGCTTCCAGCCGGGATTTGCCTATATGGGCGGTCTGGCGCCGGAGCTGGCCACGCCGCGCCGGCGTGAGCCGCGGGTGGCGGTGCCGGCCGGGTCGGTCGGCATTGGCGGCGAGCAGACCGGGATCTATCCGGCGGTGCTGCCGGGCGGCTGGCAGCTGATCGGGCGCACCGATGCCGAGCTCTTCGTGGCGGACCGGGATCCGCCGTCCCTGTTTGCGCCCGGCGATACCGTGCGCTTTGTTGCCGAGGAAATCATCGCGTGATCGAAATCATTCGTCCCGGCGCGCTTGCCTCGGTGCAGGACCTGGGCCGTACCGGCTTTCGCCGTTTTGGCGTCGGCCGTTGCGGGGCCATGGACATGCTGGCGGTGGAGGTGGGCAACCGCCTGCTCGGCAATGCGCCGGGCTGTGCCGCCATTGAATTCACGCTGGGCCGCGCCGCGCTGCGCTTCCATGCCGATATGCGCGTGGCGCTGGCTGGTGCCGAATGCGGCGCCAACCTGGACGGCGTGCCGGTGTGGTCGTGGCATGCCTTTGACGTGCACAAGGGCGAGACGCTGACGCTGCCGTCGACGCGCGGCGGCACGCGCGTGTACCTGTGCGTGGCGGGCGGCATCGAGGTCGAGCCGGTGATGGGCTCGCGCAGCACCGACCTGAAGTCAGGCTTTGGCGGTCTGGGCGGGCGCGCGCTGCAGGAAGGCGACCGCCTGACGGCGGGGCGCCCGGGGCTGGCGGCCGAGACCGACTGGATCGGCGTGCAGGCGCCGGCGTGGGCGCTGCCTGCCAGCATCGCGGGCAAGGCCACGCCGGTCCGGATGCTGCCGGGGCCTGAATATGAAGACTTCGACGCGGCCTCGCGGGCCGCGCTGTGGCAGGCCGACTGGACCGTCACGCCCAACAGCAACCGCATGGGGCTGCGCCTGAACGGGCCCGCGCTGGCGCGGCGCGCCGAGCGCAGCGCCGACCTGCTGTCGCATGGCGTGGTGCCGGGCGTGATGCAGGTGCCGCCGGGCGGCCAGCCGATCGCGCTGATGGCCGATGCGCAGACCACTGGCGGCTACCCCAAGATCGGCGTGGTGATCGGTGCGGACCTGTGGCGGCTGGCGCAGGTGCCGCTGGGTGCGCCGGTGCGTTTCGTGCAGGTGACGCTGGCGCAGGCAGAGGCGGCGCAGGCCGAGCTGGAGCGCTACCTGCGCCAGATCGACCAGGCGCTGCGGTGGCAGGGCGATGGCATGCCCATCGCCGCGCGGCGGCGCGCAAGCACGCGCGTGGCGGCATAGGCGCGCACGCGCAACATCAATCGGGCGACGCAGTGCGCCGCACAGGAGAATGGCAATGCAGATCGATTTGAACGCTGACCTTGGCGAAGGCTGTGCCAACGACGAGGCGCTGCTGGCGCTGATCAGTTCGGCCAATATCGCATGCGGCTGGCACGCGGGCGACGCGGCCACCATGGTGCAGACGGTGAAGTGGGCGCTGGAGCGCGGCGTGGCGATCGGGGCGCACCCGAGCTACCCGGACCGCGAGAACTTCGGCCGCACCGAGATGCAGCGCGACCCGGAACACGTCTACGCCGACGTGCTGTACCAGATCGGCGCGCTCGACGCGATCGTGCGCGCGCAGGGCGGCGAGCTGCATCACGTCAAGCCGCATGGCGCGCTGTACAACCAGGCCGTGCGCGATCCGGCGCTGGCCCGCGCCATCGTGCGCGCGGTGCGCGACTTCGATGCCGACCTGGTGTTCTTCGGCCTGGCCGGCAGCCAGATGATCGATATCGCCAGGGAAGCCGGCCTGCGCGTCAAGCAGGAGGTCTTTGCCGACCGCGGCTACAACCCCGACGGCACGCTGGTCAAGCGCGGCACGCCGGGCGCGCTGCACGAGGACGAGGAAGTCGCCCTGAACCAGACCCTGACCATGGTGCGCGAGAAACGCGTGCGCGCCATCGACGGCACCTGGGTACCGATTCAAGCCGAAACCGTGTGTCTGCACGGCGACGGCGCCCACGCGCTGGCCTTTGCGCGGCGCATCCGGGAACGGCTGGGCGCGGAAGGCATCGCGGTCCGCGCCGGCGACTGAGCACTCCGTCTCAACCGCCAGCATCCACTGCGGCCGGCGCTGTCGTGCGCTGACACGGCTGCCGTCCGCTCGCCTCCGTCACACTCGTTTGGTGTCTCTTATGGAACAGGCAGTCAATCTCTGGCCCCTTGTCGGGGTCGGCGTCATCATTGTCGGCTTCGTGCTGCGCTTCAATCCCATGCTGGTGGTGGTGCTCGCCGCGCTGGCCACGGGGCTGGCCGCGCCGATGCCGCTGATGCAGATCTTCTCGGCGATCGGCACCGCCTTCGTCAAGGCGCGCAACCTGCCGCTGATCATCCTGCTGCCGCTGGCCGTGATCGGCCTGCTGGAGCGGCACGGGCTGCGCGAACATGCGCAGGCATGGATCGCGCGCATTGCCTCGGCCACGGTTGGCCGCCTGCTGATCGTCTACCTGGGCGTGCGCGAGCTGACCGCCGCGATCGGCCTGACCAGCCTGGGCGGGCACCCGCAGATGGTGCGCCCGCTGCTGGCGCCGATGGCCGAGGGCGCGGCCGAGAACCGCTTCGGCCACCTGCCCGAGCCGGTGCGCCAGCGCGTGCTGGCGTTCTGCGCCGCCACCGACAATGTCGGCCTGTTCTTTGGCGAGGACATCTTCGTGGCCTTCGGCGCGATCGCGCTGATGCACACCTTCCTGCTGTCGTCGAACATCGACGTTGAGCCGCTGCATATTGCTGTGTGGGGCATCCCCACCGCGATCTGCGCCTTCCTGATCCACGCCGTGCGCCTGAAGCGCCTGGACCGCTGGCTCGAGCGCGAACTGGGCGGCAAGGCCGCCGCGGCCGCCGTACCTGCCAAGAGCGCAGAGTAAGGAGCCCGCCATGATCATTTCCATCGAATATCTCTACTGGCTCGCGGGCCTGGTGCTGGCGATCACCGCGCTGATGACCTTCGCCGACCGCGAGCATCCGCGCCGCCTCAGCACCGGCCTGTTCTGGCTGCTGTACGCGATCGTATTCCTGATCGGCGACCGGCTGCCGCCGGCCGCGGTCGGCATCGGCGCGGTGGTGATGGCGCTGATTGCGGGCTTCGGCGGCGTCGGCCACGGCAAGCACCACAGCCTGCCCGAGGAAGAACGCCGCGCCAGCGCGCGCCGCCTGGGCAACAGGCTGTTCATCCCGGCGCTGCTGATCCCGCTGGTGACCGTGATCGGCACCATGCTGTTCAAGGACGTCAAGATCGCCGGCGTGCCGCTGCTCGATCCCAAGAACGTGACCTTTGTCTCGCTGGGGATCGGCTGCCTGATCTCGCTGGCGGTGGTGTGCTGGCTCACGCGCGACACCGTGGCGCAGGGCCTGCGCGAGTCGCGCCGGCTGACCGAGTCGCTGGGCTGGGCGCTGGTGCTGCCGCAGATGCTGGCGATGCTGGGCCTGGTGTTCGCCGACGCGGGCGTGGGCAAGGCGGTGGCGCACCTGTCCACCGCCTATATCAACATGGACTACAAGCTGGTGGCGGTGGCGGTCTATTGCGTGGGCATGGCGCTGTTCACCGTGATCATGGGCAACGGCTTCGCGGCCTTCCCGGTGATGACCGGCGGCGTGGGCGTGCCGATCCTGGTCGGCATGTTCGGCGGCAATCCGGCGGTGATGGCGGCGATCGGCATGTTCTCGGGCTATTGCGGCACGCTGATGACGCCGATGGCGGCCAACTTCAATATCGTGCCGGCGGCGCTGCTGGAACTCGACGACAAGAACGCCGTGATCCGCGCGCAGGTGCCGACCGCGCTGGCGATCCTGGTGGCCAATATCGCGCTGCTGTACTTCCTGATGTAACTGCGGAGCCTCGCCATGCGTACCGTGCTGCTGACCGGCTTCGAGCCGTTCGAGAATGAACCGATCAATCCCTCATGGGAGGCAGTGCGCGCGCTCGACGGCGAGCGCGTGGGCGACGCGGTGATCGTGGCGCGGCAGCTGCCGTGCGTGTTCGGCGCGGCGATCGATACCATCGGCGAGCTGGTCGACGTGCTGCGGCCCGCGCTGGTGATTGCCGTGGGCCAGGCCGGCGGGCGCGCCGAGATGTCGGTGGAGCGCGTGGCGATCAATGTCGACGATGCGCGCATTGCCGACAACGCCGGCGCCCAGCCGATCGATACCGCCATCGTCGCGGGCGGCCCGGCCGCCTACTTTGCCACGCTGCCGATCAAGGCGATGGTGCGCGACATGCGCGCGGCGGGCGTGCCGGCCTCGGTGTCGCAGACCGCCGGCACCTTCGTCTGCAACCATGTCTTCTACGGGTTGATGCACCGGCTGTCGCAGCAGCCGGATGGCGACGTGCGCGGCGGCTTTATCCATATCCCCTACCTGCCCGAGCAGGCGGCGCGCCATCCGGGCCAGCCCAGCCTGGCGCAGGAAACGCTGGTGAAGGGATTGCGCGCGGCGGTGGCGACGGCGTTGTCGACCCGCGCCGATGTGCGCGAGCAAGGCGGGCAGTTGCACTAGGCCCCGTCAGCGCTATTCCTGCGTACCGGCCGCGGCCGCCTCACGGCGCGCCGCGGCTTTTTTCCTGGCATGGCGGCGCAGGCTGACCTGTTCGAAGCGCCAGATCACATAGCAGAATGCCAGGAACGGCCACAGCCAGCCCAGCCATTGCGCCAGGCTGTTGAAGTGGATGAAGCGGCCCATGCGCCAGCCTTGCTCCGAGATCCACGCATAGGGGTTGGATGGCAGCACATTGGTCAGCACCACCAGCACGATCAGTGCCACCATTGCCAGCACCGCGCGCAGCCAGCGCGGCAGGTACAGCAGCAGCGCCAGCACCAGCGAACTGGTCAGCAAGGCAAAGCGCCCGCCCTCGGACAGCCAGACAAAAGCGCTCTCGGACGGAAACTGCAGTTCGGCCGCGGTAGCCTTGAGCAGCAGCGCGGCCGCCAGCAGGCCGGCCAGTATGCGCAGCATCGGCGCGCTGCGGCGCATCGCGATCGAGGCGAACAGGCCGGTGCCGACCCAGCTGCTGGCGGTCACCAGCGATTCCAGCAACTGCTGGCTCTGCATGTCCTCGGGCCGCAGGCCGATATGGTCCTGCCAGGCCTCAAGCTGCGGGAACACCATCTGCAGCGCCTGCATCGGCCAGGACTCCGGGTCGGTCAGCCATTCGCGCACGATGCCGCCCATGCCGAACAGGTGCTCTTGCGGAAACACCTGCGCAAACGGCCACAGCAGCAGCAGGATGATGGCAAAGCTGGCGTGCGGCTCGAACCACGCATGGCGCAGGCGCGTCAGGCGCCCGTCGTCGATCAGGGCCCGGGTGAACGGCGCCACCACCGCGCCGCCCAGCAGCGCGCCCAGCGCATTGGTGATCAGGTCGATATTGGAAGAGATGCGGCTTGGCAGCCAGGTCTGGAAGGCCTCCATGCAGGCCGCCAGCAGCGTCCCGGCCACAAGCGCCACCAGCGTGGCGCGCCCGCCCGACATGCGCGGATGCAGCGACAGCACCACCAGCGCACCGAACGGGAAGTACCCCAGCACATTGGTCAGCAGGTCGAAGTCGGTGATGTAGCGCGGCTTGGGCGCGCTCAGGAAGGCAAACGGCGAAACGCCGTTGTCGACCCAGCCCGAGAACGGGTACAGGCTGGCGTACACGACCAGCAGCGTGAAGCAAATCAGCCCCACTCGGGCCAGCGGCGAGTGCTGCGGGCCGGTGGCTTCCGGCGTTGGCTGAGCCGCCGGGGGCGGCGCGGAGGGCGGCGGGGGAGCCGGCTCCATGGCATTTCTCCTTGCGTGTCTACTTTAGCTGCAGCGTGCCGATCCAGTCGAGCAGCGCCGCGATCACCGCGTCGCTGGCCTCGGCCAGGGCCTTCACGCCGCCGGCGCCATCGGCGCTGGCAGCGGGCCGGCGTGCCTCGAAGGTCTGCTGGCCGAGCATGCCATGCTGGAACACCGTGGCGCGCAGCCGCACCACGCCTTCGCTGGTGGTGGCGCTGTCGAACACCTGGTCGAACTCGATCAGGTCCACCTTCAGCGCCGGCACGCTGCTGTCGCCGAACCAGCTCAGCGTGCCGCGCGCGGCCACGGCCTCGCGCAGCCGCTCGTCGAACAGGCGCGTGGGCGACATCACCCAGCGCTGCGTGGCGTAGGCCTGCAGGCGCTGCGCCTGCGCATACTGCAGCCGGTAGAAGAGGGCGTTGCCATCCAGCCAGTTGGGCCCATCGGTCTGCGCCACGCGCAGTTTGGGCAGCCGCGCCGGCGCAGGGTTCCCGTTGCCGGGGGTGGTGGCGGCCGGCGGGCCGAGGTCGTAGGTGACGGTGGGGTCGTTGCCGCGCGTCAGCGCGCAGCCTGACAGCGCCAGCCCCGCGGCGGCCAGCAGCAGGGCGGCCTGGAGGCGGGAGATCGCGGATCGGAGCAAGCGTGGCATCTCGGTCGCAGGGTTCACGGCGGTATCTCGCGGTTGGCGGTATCGGGTGAGGGGCGGCATGCGGGCCGCGCTACGGCGCGCTGAAGCCCGGCTCGCCCGGACCCGGCGCGGGCGCGGGCGCGCCGAACAGCACGCTGCTCGGGCTTTCGTTGAACTGGCCGGCGGCGCGCTCGAAGGTGCGCGCGGTCTGGCGCGCGTCGCGGGCCAGGCCATTGAGCTGCGGCAGGGTCTCTTCGCTGAAGGTGCCCGCCGCGGACTGCACCGACGAGGCCGCGCCCTGCAGGTCGCGCCCGACGCTGTCGACGGTGCGCATCACTGTGCCGTTGGGGTTGGCCAGCTCCTGCGTCAGGCGCCGGGTCGATTCCAGCGTGGCGTTCAGGTTCTCGGTCACCTTCGGCAGCCGGTTGGCGGCCGGGCCCAGCGAATCGGACAACCGCGAGTAGTCCTCGGCGGTCTTGCGCACCGAGCGGATCGCGGCCATCAGCTCGGCGCGGTTGGCGCCCTGGAACATGTCGTTGAGCGAGGCCATCATCGTCTCGACCTGTGTCAGCAGCGAATCGCCGCGTTTTTCCAGCTCTTCGAAGAAGCCGGGGCGCATGGCGATGCGGGCCACCGCCTTGGGCGAGGTCGGCAGCGGCGGCGAGGCCGTGGTGCCGTCGTGCGTAGCGCTGTCGTCCAGCTGCACGTAGGCGATTCCGGTCACGCCCTGGAAGCCCAGCGTGCCATAGGTGGTGCGCGTGATCGGCGTGTCCTTGTTGACGTTGACGCGCACAATGATCTGGCCCGGCACCTGCGGGTCGAACTTGATCGACTCGACCTTGCCCACCGCAAGCCCGCGGTATTTCACATCGCCCTGCGGCTGCAGGCCGTTGACGGTGGAGCGTGTGATCAGGTCATACGGCACGCGCACCGCGTGGTCGGTGCTGAACCAGAAGATCGCGAACAGCACCAGCACGGCCAGCCCGATGGTGAACACGCCGGCAAGGAATGCGTGTGACTTGTTTTCCATCATGCTTCTCCAGGGGGCGGCGCATCCGGCTGCGCGTGCGGCGGCAGCGCCTGCATGGCGCGCTGGGCGCGCTCGCCCAGGAAATACTCGCGGATGAAGGGGTGGTCCACCTTCACCACTTCAGGGATAGGCGCCGCGGCGATCACCTTGTGGTCGGCCAGCACCGCGACGCGGTCGGACAACGCCACCAGCGTGTCCAGGTCGTGCGTGATCATCACCACCGTCAGGCCCAGTTCGCGGCGCAGTTCGCGGATCAGCGCCACGTAGTCGTCCGAGGCCATTGGGTCCAGCCCGGCGGTGGGCTCGTCCAGGAACAGCAGCTCGGGCTCCAGCGCCAGCGCGCGCGCCAGCGCCACGCGCTTGATCATGCCGCCGGACAGGTCCGACGGCATCTTGTCGGCATCGCGCGCCGACAGGCCCACCAGCTGCAGCTTGAGCAGCGCGGCCTGGCAGATCAGGTTGTCGGGCAGCGCGCGCAGCTCACGCAGCGGCAGCGCGATATTGTCGATCACCGACAGCGCCGAGAACAGTGCGCCGCGCTGGAACTGCAGCCCCCAGCGGTTGCGCAGCGCCTGCAGCTGCGCCGGGCGCAGCCGGGTCGGGTCCTCGCCGAACACCTTGATGCTGCCCGAGGTGGGCCGCTCCAGCCCCACGATCTGGCGCAGCAGCACGGTCTTGCCGCTGCCGGACCCGCCCACGATCGACAGCACCTCGTCGCGGTAGACGTCCAGGTTCACGTGGTCATGCACCATGGCCTTGCCGAAGCGCTTGACCAGGTTGCGCACCTCGATGACCGGGGTGCGGTCCTTTTGGACCTTCCCGTCCTGGGTGGCGGTAGCTGGCGCGGCGCTCACAGGCCCACGTCCTTGAACAGGACGGCGAAGACCGCGTCGGCCAGGATCACGATGGTGATCGCGGTCACCACCGAGGCGGTGGTGCCTTCGCCCAGGCTTTGCGTATTTGGCTTGATGCGCAGCCCGAAGTGGCATGCGGTCAGCGCGATCAGGATGCCGAACACCACGCCCTTGCCCAGCCCCAGCCACAGGTTGGCTACCGGCACCGCATCGGGCAGCTCGCGCAGGAAGAAGGTGGCACTGATGCCCAACTGCATGCGCGCGGCCAGCATGCCACCGGCCAGCGCCATAACGTCGGTCCACGCCACCAGCAGCGGCATGGCGATGGCCAGCGCGATCACGCGCGGCATGATCAGCCGGAAGCCGTGCGAGATGCCCATCACGCGCATCGCGTCGAGCTCCTCGGTCACGCGCATCACGCCGATCTGCGCGGTGATGGCCGAACCCGAGCGCCCCGCGATCAGGATCGCCGCCAGCACCGGGCCCAGCTCGCGGATCACCGCCATGCCCAGGATGTTGACGATAAAGGTGCTGGCGCCGAAGGTGCGCAGCTGGTTGGCCGACAGGTAGGACAGCACGATGCCGATCAGGAAGCCGACCAGCGCGGTGATGCCCAGCGCCTTGTAGCCCACGTTGTAGATATTGGCCGAGATCTCGCGCCAGGGGCCGCGTTGCGGCATGCTTGCAAAGCGCAGCAGGTCGAAGGTCAACTGGCCCAGCATGCTGACGCCGCGGCCCAGTTGCGCGCCGAACGACAGCACGTTGGCGCCGAACAGCGTGACCGGGTTGAAGCGGTCCACCATGTGCTTCTTCCAGCCCTCGTTCTGCACCGCGGCGATGCGCTCGAACACGCGGCGCTGGCCCTCGCTGGCCTCGAGCCGCTGCGGCAGCGCGCCGTTCCAGGCCTGCCACAGCAGTTGCCCGCCGATATGGTCCAGCCGCTCGACGCCGGCCAGCGACCACTGCGCGCTGTCTGGCGCCTGCGCCAGCTCATGCAGTTGCGCGCGCAGCTGCCGCGCCTGGTGGCAGCCGGCCAGGGCGAGCGCGGTCCAGTCGCCACGCAGCGCTACGCTGACGGTTCCGTCCCCGCGCGTGATATGGAAGTCTGGCGTCGTCTGGCGTTCCAAGGGCATGCGATGTGATGGCCGAGTCTCGATTCTAAGCCACCCGCCCCGCTGGCGCGACCGCGCCGTGCCGAGGCGGCGGCGCGGCTACAATGCGGCATCTGCCGCAGGCACCCGGGCCGCACCCCGTCCCCGCCTGTGTTTTCTACGATCGCCATCGATCCCAACCCTTTGCCGCGCATGTCCGCCGTTCCTCCGACTCCATCCGACCCTTCCGCCCCATCCGGCGCCAACTGGCGCATTGATGCCGGCGCGCTGCGCGGCATGCTGTCGCCCGCGCTGAGCGACTGGACGCTGGAGCTGGTGGAGGAAACCGGCTCCACCAATGCCGACCTGACCGCGGCCTGCCGCCAGGCGCCGTGGACCGACGCCGCCAGGCTGCGCCTGGCTTACCGCCAGACCGCCGGGCGCGGGCGCCAGGGCCGGCCGTGGCAGGGGCAGGCAGGCATGACCTTCTCGGTGGCACTGCCGCTGGCGCTGGCGCCGGCGCAACTGAGCGGCCTGAGCCTGGCCGTGGGCCTGGCGCTGGCCGAGGCCCTGGGCGATGTCGATGCGCGACTCGGCGCACGGATCGGGCTGAAATGGCCCAACGACCTCCAGATCGATGGCCGCAAGCTGGCCGGCATTCTGATCGAGTCGGTGCCCGCCGGGCCGCAGCGCGTCTGGGCCGTGATCGGCATCGGCCTGAACCTGGTGCGCGACGCGCAGATGGAAGCGGCGCTGGGCCGCGAGCTGGCTGGCGTGGCCGAGGCCATGCCCGGCTTCGACGCGCAGCGCGATGCCCCGCGCCTGCTGGCCGCGCTGCTGGAACGGCTGGCGGCCATGCGCATCGCGTTCCTGGCGCACGGTTTCGGGCCGATGGCACGGCGCTGGTCCGCGGCCGATGCCTACCGCGACCAGCCGGTGCGGCTGCTGCACGAGGGCAAGGTGATCGCCGAAGGCATGGCGCGCGGCGTCGACGAGGCTGGCCACCTGCTGCTGGAAACGCCGGCGGGGCTTGAGCGCATCGCCAGCGGCGAGCTGTCGCTGCGGCCCGCGCCGGGGCAGGGAGACACCGCATGAGCGCGCCGCTCCTGCTGATCGATATCGGCAATACCCGCCTCAAGTGGGCCTGGTGCGAAGCCGGTGCGGCGCTGCCCGCCACCGGCGCGCTGCCCACGCCGTGGCAGCACGGCGGCGCGGTTACCCATGCCGACGCCGGCGCGCTGCAGGCGCTGGCCGCTGACCTGCGCGCGCTGCGCGGCAGCGGGCCGATGCCGTCGGTGTGGATCAGCAACGTCGCCGGGCCGGTGATCGCGGCCGCCGTGGATGCGGCGCTGGCCGACGCCTTCGGGGGCTGTGCGCCGGTGCAATGGGTGCGCAGCGCCGCCGCGCACGGCAACCTGGCCAACGGCTACCGCAAGCCCACGCAACTGGGCGTGGACCGCTGGGTCGGCGCCATCGGCGCGCACCGCTGGCTGCCGCACGACACACTGCTGGTGGTGACCGCGGGCACTGCCACCACGCTGGATATCGTCACGGCCGCGGCGGATGGCAGCGCGCGCTTCGAGGGCGGCCTGATCCTGCCCGGGCTGGCGCTGATGCTGGGCACGCTGGCGCGCAACACCGCGCAGTTGCCGGCGCTGGACGTGGACGACGCCGGCACCGTGGCCGGCGCGCACCTGCGCTGGGCCGACAATACGCACGACGCCATTGCCGCGGGCTGCCTGGCCGCGCAGGCCGGCGCCATCGAACGCACCTGGCGTGCGCTGGGCGAGCGCGGGCCGGGCCCCGTGCGCTGCCTGCTGTCCGGCGGTGCCCGCGGCGCGCTGGCAGGCGCGCTCGCCGTGCCGTTCGAGATGCACGATAATCTGGTGCTGCTCGGCCTGCACGCGATGGCGATGGCATCGGCCGGCGACTAGCGCGCAGCGCAACTTCTCACAGCCTCAATCCGCCCCGACCCATGACCGCCCCAGGCCAGCCCGCCCGGCCACGCTCGCCGCGCATCGTCCCGCTGTTGCTGCTGCTCGCCAATGCCGTGCTGCTGGGGGCGGTGCTCGGGGTGTTCGGCGCGAACCCGCTGGCCGGCTGGTTTGAAACCCCGCGTGAACCGCAACGGCTGCAGCAGCAAGTTCGTGGGGAGCGGATGCGGGTGCAGGCGCCGGCGTCGGCACCGGCGGCGGGTGCCGCACCGCGCAGCGCGCTGCCGTCCGCCACGCTGGCGGCAGCTTGCGTCGAGATCGGTGGCTTCAGCGCCCAGGCGGCGCGCCGCGCCACTGAAGACCTGGCCGCCGCCGCGCTGCGCGTGGAAGCGTTCGCGCGGCAGGAACAGGTGCGCTGGTGGGTCCATCTGCCCGCGCAGCCCACGCGCGAGCATGCCGAGCGCAAGCTGGCCGAACTGCGCCGGCGCAATGTGACCGAGTACTCGCTGGTGACCGCTGGCACGCCCGAGGCCCCCACCTATACGGTGTCGCTGGGCCTCTTCCGCGAGCGCGAGCGTGCCGAGCAATATCTCGATACCCTGCGCGGCTACGGTGTGCGTACCGCCATGCTGACCGAGGCCGCGCGGCCGCTCACGCGGCAGTGGCTGCGCGTGCGCGATGCCGACCACGCGGCGCGTGCCCGGCTCGAGGCCATGCGCCAGCGCTACGGCGCCGAGGACGTGCTGGCCTGCTCCTGAGCGCCCTGGGCTGCCTTAGCTGCCCTGGCGCACCCTGGTCAGCAGCTTGGTGGTCGAGCGGTCGTGCAGGAAGGGGATGGCGTAGGCCTGCCCGCCCCAGCTGCGCACCAGCCGGGTTTCTTCCAGCGTGTCGATGTCGTAGTCGCCGCCCTTGACGTAGATGTCGGGGCGCACCAGGCGGATCAGTTCCACCGGGGTCTGTTCGCGGAACATCGCCACCAGGTCGACCGACTCCAGCGCGGCCAGCAGCGCCATGCGGTCCGATTCATGGTTCAGCGGACGGTCGTCGCCCTTGCCCAGCATCTTTACGGAAGCATCGCTGTTGACGCCAACCACCAGGCTTGCGCCCAGTGCGCGCGCCTGTGCCAGGTAGGTGGCATGGCCGCGGTGCAGGATGTCGAAGACGCCATTGGTGAACACCAGCGGGCGCGGCAAGGCGGCGATGCGCGCGGCCAGCGCGGCGGGGGTGTCAGGCAGGGTCAGCTTGGATTCGAAAGCGGGTACGGACATGGGGTCGGCATCGGAAAGTGGAGGCTGGCCCCTGGTCGGAGCCGGCGTGCTTGCCCGAGATGGTACCCCTTCTTGGGATCCCCGCCGGCGGCGGGGTCCTGGTTACCCCGTCACGCACAGCCTCATGGCCGCGTCGTTGGCGACATCCCTGGCTGCCGGATCGGAGACCGGCCGGGCCTGCTGCACCGACGCGGTGGCAATGCCGCGCAAGGCGCCCTGCAGCGCCTGCCGCACGGCGTCGATATGCGCGGCCTGCGCGTTGCTGCCAGCTGCGGCTGGCGCTAATTCCGATATTATCGGAATTGCTAGGCATTACACCACGAATTAAATGAATTCGTAATGCTGGATTTACATCGAATTGATGGCCGGGGTAATTGAGGCGTGATTTAAATATTCTATTTCCGGATATAAATCTATTCGACAAACGGACGCCAGGCATGGGTTTGCCGCCGCCGCGCGAGAGCGCGGCAGTGCGCGGGACGGGAATGGAATGATGTAGTAACCGGTTACTACCTGCGTGGCAACTCGCTCGTTTATCATGCCAGGCGCTCGAATTTCCGGGACAAGGAAATCAGCATCGCAGAATACCCGCCACAGCCGGACCAGGTCCGGTGCGCCGCCGCGGGTCGCATTTGTCGGGAATGCGTCAAGGCAAAAGAAGGGAAAAGAAAAGCCCCGCTTCGGCGGGGCTTTTTTTCGTGCTGCCGGACTGGCCGCTCAGGCTTGCGCCGGCTGGGCCCCGCCCGAGCCTTGCAGGCTGGCGTTCAGTTCCTTGCGGTAGCGGTTCAGGTCCTGCACGGTTTCGAAGGTGCGTTCGAACAGCAGCGACATGTTGTGCAGAATCCGTTCGATGACCTTCTTCTCCCAGCCTTCGTCAAAGCGGATCTGCTCGTCCAGCCAGTGCTCGAGCCAGTCCGGATCCGGCAGGCGCGACTGCACCGTGTCGTTGGGGAACAGCGCCTTGTTGACGTGCAGGTTGGTCGGGTGCAGCGGCTTCTCGGTGCGGCGGGCCGAGGCCATCAGCACGCCGATCTTGGCAAAGGCGGCGCGCGCGCTGTCGCCGAACTGCGCCAGGTATTTCTTCATGTAGCGCAGGTAGGCGCCGCCATGGCGGGCTTCATCCTGCGACAGGGTGCGGTAGATATGCTTGATCACCGGTTCCGTGTGCCATTCGGCGGCGCGGCGGTACCAGTGGTTCAGGCGGATCTCGCCGCAGAAATGCAGCATCAGGGTTTCCAGCGGCGGGGCCGGGTCGAACTCGAAGCGCACCGCGTGCAGTTCTTCCTCGGTCGGCACCAGGTCCGGGCGGAAGCGGCGCAGGTACTCCATCAGCACCAGCGAGTGCTTCTGTTCCTCAAAGAACCAGATGCTCATGAACGCCGAAAAATCAGAATCGTGGCGGTTGTCGCGCAGGAACATCTCGGTCGCGGGCAGGGCGGACCATTCCGTGATCGCATTCATCCGGATGGTCTTGGCCTGGTCGTCCGTCAGCATGCTGGCGTCAAAGGAGTCCCAGGGGATGTCCTTGTCCATGTGCCAGCGGACGGCTTCCAACGATTTGAACAGTTCGGGGTAGAGCATGGTAAGCCTTTGAAATTACGGGCAGATTCTACCAGATGCGAATTATTCTCTTCTCCTTTTTTAGTCCGGATCGGGGCAAATGCAACGCTTTTTGACGCGGTTTGGCGCAGCCGGCTGCATATTGCGGGCGATCAGCGGAGCGCCGAGGCGTCAATGTGCCAGCCGCGGCGCCTGGCAGGACGCCATGTGCGGGCGGGTGCTCAGGGCGAAAGCGCGCGTTCGTCCACCGGCAGCGCGGCCGGTGGCGTGCCCGGGACGACGCCGAACAGGAACGCCGCCAGCTCGTCCGCCTGGGCCTCGGCATCGCGCTCGCCCAGTGCCATCAGGGCCTGGGTGAAGGCGGGTTCGAACAGCAGGTAGCTGGCGAAGGCGGCGCCGCGCGCCTCGGTGCCGCCCAGTGGCGCCAGCAGGGCGCGCACCGTGCGCGGCAGCTGCTTCTGGTGCTCGGCGGCAATGGCTTCGATTGGCTCGCTGGGGGAGATCGTCATCACCTGCACCGGGCGCCAGCCCTCGCGGTCGCCGGCCAGCTCCGGCATGCGCGCCAGCAGGCGGTTGATATGCAGCAGCCGTTCCAGGTCGGCGTTGAGCCCGTCCAGGAAGATGCTGGCGAGCGCCTGTCCGCCCACCTGCGCCAGCGACGGGTAGCCGCCGGCCGGCATGGTGTCGTACCAGCCCGAGCGCTGGCGCGAGGCCGCGCCGATCGCCAGCACGCGCGACGCGCCCAGGTGGATCGCCGGCGACAGCGGCGACATCTGCCGCATGGTGCCGTCGCCGAACCACTCATGGTGGCCGTCCAGCTCCAGCGGCATGGCCGGGAACAGGAACGGGATCGACGCGGATGCCAGCAGGTGGTCAACCGTGATCGGCGCCGGGATCGCAATGCGCTGGCTGCGGTGCCACGGATGGATGCGGTGGTGCGACTGGTAGAAGGTCACGTGGCGCCCGGTGCTGTAGGACAGCGCGGTGACCGCGAAGGCCTGCAGCGCACCGCTGTCCAGGCTGGCCTGCACGCGCTCGGGCTCGAACAGCTCGCCCAGCATGCTGCCCAGCGGGGTGTTGTCGAACAGGGCACGGGGCGCGCGCCGCTGCGTGGCCCAGCCCAGCGCCAGCGTGGACAGCCAGCGCGCACCCGACACGCCCACGCGCAGCACGTCGGTGCGGTAGACGTCGTCGGCATGGATGCTGTGCCACAGCGCCGCCAGGCTCTGCGTGGCGGCCTGGAAGTCCCCCGCCTGGATTGCCAGCCCGGCGCCGTTGATCGCCCCTGCCGAGGTTCCGGCGATGATGCCGAAGGGCATCGCGCCATGGCCCTTGCCGTGCCGCGCGGCAATGCGCGCCAGCCCGCTCAGCACGCCCGCCTGGTAGGCGGCGCGCGCGCCGCCGCCCATCATGATCAGCGCGGTGGCGGCGGGATTGGGTCCGGATTGCGACGCGGGGTGGGGGGCCGGGAAGGACTCGCGGTGCATTGCGTTGGTGTGGACGATTTGTCGGAGTATCTGGCGGTCAGGCTGCGCTGCTGCCGTTGGCGCCGTTGTTGCCCCCGTTCTTGCCAT
The DNA here is from genome assembly GCF_058787575.1 of Cupriavidus sp. FW305-3-2-15-C-LB2. Classification (NCBI taxonomy): domain Bacteria; kingdom Pseudomonadati; phylum Pseudomonadota; class Betaproteobacteria; order Burkholderiales; family Burkholderiaceae; genus Cupriavidus; species Cupriavidus sp. FW305-3-2-15-C-LB2. The sequence continues at coordinate 1,623 of NZ_JBYSZW010000046.1, read as the reverse complement.
TGTCCTCGCCGTTGCCGGCGTCCCTGGCCGGTTTTGCCTTGGCCGCCTTTTTGGCCGGCGCCTTCTTTGCCGGCGCTTTCCTGGCGGCGGGCTTGCCCGTGCCGGCGGAGGCGGCCGTGCCAGGCGCGTCCGTCTTCGGTTTTGCAGCCGCCGCTTGCGCTGCGGCGTCGGGGCTGGCTGCGGTGCCGAAGCCGCCCACGCCGCCCATGCCGAACGGGGCGATGCTGGCCGCGGCGGCGCTGCTGGCGATCTGGTTGAACTGCTGTTGCAGCAGGTCCCACCACAGCGCGGCGTTGGGCGGCAAGGCGGAATCGGTGTCGCTTGCCGCAGCTTGCGGGCGCTCGGCGGCAGGCGGCTCTTGTTGCGTGCCGCTGTCGGCATCCGCGCCGGCGTCGCGCTCCGGCGCCGCGGCGCTGGGCGTGTTGGCCGCGCGCGCGACGTTTTCCATGGCGGACTGCATGGCCTCGGGCGACAGCGCGTTGCCGAAGGTCTGCAGCGCCACCAGCGTGGCGCGCTGCACTTCCAGGCCCTGGATGGTGGTGCGCAGCAGGTTGGTGTTCAGTTGCAGCCAGCTCTCCACGGCCTTCAGGTCGGCAATGCGCTTGTCGAGGTCGTCGAGGTCCATCGGCGGCGTCATTGCCTGCAGGCCGGGCATCATGCCGGCGGGCATGCCGCTGCCGCTGCCCCACAGCCGGCGCATGAAGTCGAAGCCGTTGGTGAAATCGGGAATCTGTCCGAACATGGTCGAGCGCTCCGTGTGCGGCGCAGCCCCGGGATTGGCCAGGAGGGCCCGTCGGGCCGGCGGCTGCGTCGTCGTTACCTGAACTGTGGCGGCCGCTTCTGGCGCAGGCTCGCCACGCCTTCGTGCACGTCGGGGCCGGCAAAGCCCATGAATTCAAGCGCCAGCGAGGTGTCGAAGGCGGGGCCGGCCATGCGCAGCCAGTTGTTGAGGGCGTACTTGGTCCAGCGGATCGCGGTCTGCGACCCGGCCGCCAGCCGGTTGGCCACCTCGAAGGCGCGCGCCACCAGTTCGTCCTCTTCCACCGCCAGCGAGACCAGGCCGATCCGCTCGGCTTCCTCGCCGCTGACCGACTCGCACAGCATCAGATAGTACTTGGCCTTGGCCATTCCGCACAGCAGCGGCCACACGATCGCGGCATGGTCGCCGGCGGCCACGCCCAGCCGGGTATGGCCGTCGACGATGCGCGCGCTCCTGGCCGCGATCGAGATATCTGCCAGCAGGCCCGCCACCAGCCCGGCGCCGACGGCGGGACCGTGCATGGCTGAGACCACCGGCTTGTCGCAGTTGATGACGTTGTAGACCAGGTCGCGCGCCTCGTGCCAGACGCGGGTGCGGGTCTCGAAGTCGTTGGCCATGTCTTCCACCAGCGCCAGGTCGCCGCCGGCGGAGAAGCCCTTGCCCTCGCCGCGGATCAGCGCCACGCGCACCTCGGGGTCGGCGGATACGTCGCGCCAGATCTCGGCCAGCTCGCGGTGCATGTTGGCGTCCGCCGTGGCCAGCTTCTGGTTGGCCGACTGGGCCGCGCCCATGATGATTTCGAGGATGGGGCCGTGGCGGCGCAGCGTCAGTGCGCGATAGCGCTCGTAGCGGGGGGAGAGGGG
>NZ_JBYSZW010000045.1:0-67926 GCF_058787575.1 Cupriavidus sp. FW305-3-2-15-C-LB2 | reverse complement strand
GCTGAATTCCCCGCGCCTGCCCCGACCTCCCCCGTGCCCGCCGCCCCGGCGCCCACGGCGGCCGAGCCCGAGCGCAGCGGCCCCGACCACCAGCAGTTCGTCGACTGGCTGCGCATGGTGGCGCCGTATATCCATGCCTTCCGCGGCAAGACCTTTGTGATCGCCTTCGCTGGAGAACTGGTCAAGTCGGGCGTGCTCAATGCGCTGGTCAACGACGTCGCGCTGCTGCACGCCATGGGCATGCAAATCGTGCTGGTGCACGGCTCGCGCCCGCAGGTGGAAGAACAGCTGGCGCTGCGCCATGTCGAGTCACAGTTCGTCGATGGCGTGCGCGTCACCGACAACGCCGCGCTCGAATGCGCCAAGGAAGCCGCCGGCGAACTGCGCCTGGACATCGAGGCCGCCTTCAGCCAGGGCCTGCCCAATACGCCGATGGCCGGCGCCCAGCTGTCGGTGATCTCCGGCAACTTCGTGACTGCCCGCCCGGTCGGCATCGTCAACGGCACCGACTACCAGCACACCGGCCTGGTGCGCAAGATCGACGCCGAGTCCGTGCGCATGTCGCTGTCGCACGGCAAGGTGGTGCTGCTGTCGCCGCTGGGCTTCTCGCCCACCGGCCAGGCCTTCAACCTGTCGATGGAAGACGTGGCCAGCGCCACCGCCACGGCGCTCAAGGCCGACAAGCTGATCTTCATCACCGAGGTGCCGGGCGTGCCCGATCCGGTCGGCAAGATGATGCAGGAAATGTCCCTGCGCACCGCCGTGGAGCGCCTGCAAAACAACCATCTGCCGCCGGACGTGGCCAACTACCTGCAGCACCTGGTCAAGGCGCTCAAGGGCGGTGTGCCGCGTGCGCACCTGATCCCCTATTCGCTCGACGGTGCGGTGCTGCTGGAACTGTTCCTGCACGACGGCGTCGGCACCATGCTGTCCGACACCGACCTGGAAAGCCTGCGCGAAGCCACGCTCGACGACGTCGGCGGCATCGTCCAGCTGATCGCCCCGCTGGAGCAGGATGGCACGCTGGTGCCGCGCGGACGCCACCTGATCGAGCGCGATATCTCCAACTTCTCGGTGATCGAGCACGACGGCGTGCTGTTCGGCTGCGCGGCGCTCTACGACTACCCGCGCGAGAACATGGGCGAGATGGCCTGCCTGACGGTATCGCAGGAAGCCCAGGGCACCGGCGACGGCGAGCGCCTGCTCAAGCGCATCGAGCGCCGCGCCCGCGCGCTCGGCCTGGAGAAGCTGTTCGTGCTCACCACCCGGACCGAACACTGGTTCCTGAAGCGCGGTTTCGTCCACGCCAACGTCGACGACCTGCCCGAGGACAAGCGCAAGCTCTACAACTGGCAGCGCAAGTCCATGGTGCTGATGAAAAAGCTCTGAAGCCGTAGGGGCAATCGCCGCAGCGCCGCGGCCCGGTGCCCCGCTTGGCTACAATAGCGCCAGCGCCGAAGCTCTAACGAACATACCAAGGAGTCCCCATGGCCCGCATGGTCCAATGCATCAAGCTGAACAAGGAAGCCGAAGGCCTCGACTTCCCGCCGCTGCCCGGCGAACTGGGCAAGAAGATCTGGCAAAGCGTGTCGAAGGAAGCCTGGGCTGGCTGGCTCAAGCACCAGACCATGCTGATCAACGAAAACCGCCTGAACATGGCCGATGCGCGCGCGCGCCAGTACCTGCTCAAGCAGACCGAGAAGTACTTCTTCGGCGAGGGCGCCGACCAGGCCCAGGGCTACGTGCCGCCGCAGTCCTGAACCGGACCGGCAAATGACAAAAGGGGTGCCTCAGGCACCCCTTTTTGCTTGGCAGCGGACGACTTTGCTCAGTAGTCAGTGCGCTGCACGCCGTCGCCGGTGCCCAGCAGCAACACATCCGCGCCGCGCAGCGCGAACAGGCCCACCGTGACCACGCCCGGCACCTGGTTGACGGCCTGTTCCAGGCCGCGCGGATCGTCGATCTTCAGGCCGGCCACGTCCAGGATCACATTGCCGTTGTCGGTCTTGTAGATGCCGCCTTCCTTGGTCATGCGCAGACGCGGCTGGCCACCCAGGGCCTGCAGCTTGCGCGCCACCGCTGCACGTGCCATCGGAATCACCTCGACCGGCAGCGGGAAGGTGCCCATGGTCTGGACCAGCTTGCTGCCGTCGGCGATGCAGACAAAGCGCTTCGCGACCGAAGCCACGATCTTCTCGCGCGTGAGCGCCCCGCCGCCGCCCTTTATCATGGCGCCGCTGGCGTCGATCTCGTCGGCGCCGTCGACATACACCGGGATCTCGTCGACTTCGTTCAGGTCCAGCACCTTGAAGCCGTGCTGCTGCAGGCGGCGCGTGGAGGCCTCGGAGCTCGACACCGCACCGGCGAAGCGCTCCTTGAATGCCGCCACGGCGTCAATGAAGAGATTGGCAGTGGAGCCAGTGCCCACCCCGAGCACTGCCCCTTCGGGCACTTCCTGCTTCACGTAGTCGGCGGCAGCTTGCGCGACCAGCGCCTTGAGTTCATCCTGAGTCATGACAACAGCCAGATTGCGTTGGGGGAAACGCGTAGTGTAGCGGATTGCGGCGGCAGGTCACGCGGGCGACGGTACAATGGACCGGACCGGGTGCCGTACGCGCACCCCTGATGCCCGCGAACGATTTTGCAGACGCACAAGCAGACGACCAAGCGACCATGAACCAGCTCGAACAACTCAGGCAGTTCACCACGGTAGTGGCCGATACCGGCGACTTCCAGCTGATGAAGCAGTACACCCCGCAGGACGCGACCACCAATCCGTCGCTGATCCTGAAGGCCGTGCAAAAGCCCGAATACCGGCACCTGCTGGAGAAGGCGGTACAGGACCACCACGGCAACGGCGGCGTCGATGCGGTGATGGACGAAGTGCTGATCGCCTTCGGCTGCGAGATCCTGGCGATCGTGCCGGGCCGCGTCTCGACCGAAGTCGATGCGCGCCTGTCCTTCGACACCGAGGCCAGCGTGGCCAAGGCGCGCCACCTGATCCAGCTGTACGAGCAGCGCGGCATTGCGCGCGAACGCGTGCTGATCAAGATTGCCTCCACCTGGGAAGGCATCCGCGCAGCCGAGATCCTGCAGCGCGACGGCATCCGCTGCAACATGACGCTGCTGTTCTCGCTGGTGCAGGCGGTGGCGTGCGCCGAGGCCGGCGCGCAGCTGATCTCGCCCTTCGTCGGCCGCATCTTCGACTGGTACAAGAAGCAGGCCGGCGAGCAATGGGACGCGGCCGCCAATGGCGGCGACAACGACCCCGGCGTGCGCTCGGTGCGCCAGATCTACGACTACTACAAGAAGTTCGGCTACCCGACCGAGGTGATGGGCGCCAGCTTCCGCAGCACCACGCAGATCCTGTCGCTGGCCGGCTGCGACCTGCTCACCATCAGCCCCGAGCTGCTCGAGCAGCTCGCCGCCGGCCAGGGCCCGGTGGCGCACAAGCTGTCGGTGGACCAGGCCCAGGCTGCCAATATCGCCCGCATCGCGGCCGACGAGCCGGCCTTCCGCTGGCAGTTGAATGAGGATGCGATGGCGACCGAGAAGCTGGCCGAAGGCATCCGCCTGTTTGCGGCGGATGCGGTCAAGCTGGAGAAGCTGATCGGCGAGATTGCGAAGTAAGGATGGTCCGGGCGGCAACGCCCGGATCCAGGCTCAGCCGGCCGAGGGCGCCGGCTGCGGCGGCCACAGCAATGGCAGACATGCCCCCGCCGCGGCGGACAGCACGATATCCGCGGTCTGGTCCAGCGCCGACGGCTGCGGATTGACCACGATCACCGGCGCGCCATGCTCGCGCGCCAGGCCCGGCAGCCCCGCCGCCGGATAGACCAGCCCCGAGGTGCCGACCACCAGGCACAGGTCGCAGTGCTGCGCCGCATGCTCGGCGCGGTAGCGCGCCACGCGCGGCAGGTCCTCGCCGAACCACACCACGCCCGGACGCATCAGCGCGCCGCACAGGTTGCAGCGCGGCGGCATGCCGGGCAGCGCGGTCGCCTCGTTGCAGCGTCCGCACCCGTCCAGCCATTTGTTGGCGAACAGGTTGCCATGCAGTTCGATCACGCCCGCGCTGCCGGCGCGCTGGTGCAGGCCGTCCACGTTCTGCGTAACCAGCGTGAAAGGTCTCTGCGCAGCCAGCGCGACCAGCGCATGGTGCGCCGGGTTGGGATGCACGGCTGCGACCAGCTCGCGCCGATGCAGGTACCACTCCCAGACCAGCGCCGGCTGGCGGCGGTAGGCGTCCTCGCTGGCCAGCTCTTCCGGGTCGAACTGCTGCCACAGCCCGGTCATCGCGTCGCGGAAGGTCGGCACGCCGGATTCGGCGGAAATGCCGGCGCCGGTCAGCACGAAGATATTGCCGGCGGCCGCGATCAGCCGGCGTGCTTCCTCAAGCCCCGGCATGTCAAGGAGACCGTAATCAGCGGCCATGGACTTATCGCGGCAGGCGCCGCTGGCGCACGGCTTCGTACAGGCATACGCCGCTGGCGACCGAGACGTTCAGGCTTTCCACACCGCCCGCCATCGGGATGCCGACCAGCTCGTCGCAGGTCTCGCGCGTCAGGCGGCGCATGCCCTCGCCCTCGGCGCCCATCACGATCGCGGTCGGCCCCTTGAAGTCGATGTCATACAGCGATTTTTCGGTGCCGTCGGCGGTGCCGATGACCCAGATGCCGCGTTCCTGCAGCTCACGCAGGGTGCGGGCCAGGTTGGTGACGGTGATATAGGGCACGGTCTCGGCGGCGCCGCTGGCGACCTTGGCCACGGTGGCATTGAGGCCGACGCTGCGGTCCTTGGGGGCGATCACGGCATGCGCGCCGGCGCCGTCGGCCACGCGCAGGCAGGCACCCAGGTTGTGGGGGTCGGTGACGCCGTCCAGCACCAGCAGCAGCGGCGTGCCTTCGATGCCGTCGAGCAGTTCATCCAGGTTCAGCGCCAGTGCCACGTCTTCGGCACGTGCCACCACGCCCTGGTGGCGGTCGGTGCCGGCCATGCCGCGCAGGCGCTCGGCATCGACCGGATGCAGGCGCACGCCCAGGCTTTCGGCCAGGCGCACGAAGTCCTGCATGCGCCGGTCGCGGCGCGCGGATTCGATATAGACATCGGTCACGCCCTTGGCATCTTGGCGCAGGCGTGCGGTGACGGCGTGAAAGCCGATCAGGAGTTTGTTTTTAGCCATGGCGCGATTGTACTCGCCCTCTCGCCCCCGGCAGCAGGCCGGGGGCGAGAGGCGGCGGCATGGCGGCCGCCGCAAGCTTCAGCGCTTGCGCGGGGTGCGCGGGCTCTTGGCCGGCGTCTTGCCCGCCGGCTTGGCCTGGTGCGACTTGGAGGCCGGCTTGTGCGGCTTCTCCAGGTGCGCGGGCTTGGGCTTGGCCGCGCGCTTGGCCGGCTTGCCGCCGGTCTTCACGTGCGGCCTGAGCGGCGTGATCACGGCCTCGAACACCGGCTGCTCCTCGATCACGCGGTCCAGCGTCTCGTCGAACGACTCTTCCGGCTTGGACGAGCCGCCCAGCAGCGCCGCCAGCTGGCGGCCCTTCTTGCGTGCTGGCACCGCATGGGCGGCGGGCACGCGCGGCTGGGTCTCGGTGCCCCCCGCGCGGGCGCGCAGGGTTTTCGCCGACGGCTCCTGCACCAGGCGGAAGTCGATCTTGCGCGCATCCAGGTCCACGCGCGATACCTGCACGCGCACGCGGTCGGTCAGGCGGTAGCGGATGCCAGTGCGCTCGCCGCGCAGTTCGTTGCGGGCCTCGTCGTACTGGAAGTAGTCGCTGCCCAGCTCGGTCACGTGGACCAGGCCTTCCACGTACAGCTCGTCGAGCTGCACGAAGATGCCGAACGAGGTCACGGCGCTGACGGTGCCGGCGTAGTCGCTGCCCAGCTTGTCGCGCATGAAGTAGCACTTGAGCCAGGCCTCGACATCGCGCGAAGCCTCGTCCGCGCGGCGCTCATTGGCCGAGCAGTGCAGGCCAAGCTCGTCCCAGATGGCCTCGTTGCGCCTGGCGCGCGCCGCGGTCAGTTCTGCCTTCTGCTCGGCGTCCTTGGCCTGCAGCCGGCGCGCCTTGGGCGAGATCGCGGTATTCAGCTCGGTCCCGTGCGCAAACGCCGGCTGGTACTTGGTATGTGCCAGCACCGCCTTGATCGCGCGGTGCACAAGCAGGTCGGGGTAGCGGCGGATCGGGCTGGTGAAGTGCGCGTAGGCCTCGTACGACAGGCCGAAGTGGCCGATATTGTCCGGGCTGTACACCGCCTGCTGCATCGAGCGCAGCAGCATGGTCTGCAGCATCGGCGCGTCGGGACGGGACTTGATCTTGTCCATCACCTCGGCGTAGTCCGATGCCTGCGGCTTGTCGCCGCCGCCCAGCGACAGGCCGGCGGTGCGCAGGAAGTCGCGCAGGTTCTTCAGCTTCTCTTCGCTGGGGCCCGCGTGGATGCGGTACAGCGCCGGGTGCTTGAAGCGTTCGAGGAAGTCGGCCGCGCAGACGTTGGCGGTCAGCATGCACTCCTCGATCAGCCGGTGCGCATCGTTGCGCGTGCGCGGCAGGATCTGCTCGATCTTGCCCTGCGCGTTGCAGACGATATAGGTCTCGGTGGTGTCGAAGTCGATCGCGCCGCGCGCGCGCCGTGCCTTGAGCAGGACCTGGAACAACTCATACAGGTTCTGCAGGTGCGGCACCAGCTCGCCGCGCTTGTGCGCCTCGGGGCCCTTGGTGTTGGACAGCACCGACCAGACCTCGTTGTAGGTCAGGCGCGCGGTCGAATGCATCACGGCCGGGTAGAACTGGTAGCCCTTGAGCTCGCCCTTGGCGGTGATCACGGCATCGCACACCATGCACAGCCGGTCCACGTGCGGATTGAGCGAGCACAGCCCGTTGGACAGCTTCTCCGGCAGCATCGGGATCACGCGGCGCGGGAAGTAGACCGAAGTGGCCCGGTCCAGCGCATCCGCATCCAGCGGGGTGCCGGGGCGCACATAGTGCGACACGTCGGCGATCGCCACGATCAGGCGCCAGCCCTTGGCGCGGCCGATCTTGACCGGCTCGCAATAGACCGCATCGTCGAAGTCGCGTGCGTCTTCGCCGTCGATGGTCACCAGCGGGATGTCGCGCAGGTCGATGCGGTGGTCCAGGTCGGCCTGGCGCACCTCGTCGGGCAGCGCGGAGGCTTCCTGGGCAGCGGCCGGCGAGAACGCATGTGGCACGCCGTACTTGCGCACGGCGATCTCGATCTCCATGCCGGGATCGTCGATTTCGCCCAGCACCTCCACCACGCGGCCCACCGGCTGCACGTAGCGGTCGGGGAATTCGATCAGCTCGACGCTGACCACCTGCCCCACCCGTGCCTTGCCCTGCGCCTTGGGCGGGATCAGGATGTCCTGGCTGATGCGCTTGTCTTCAGGCGCCACCACCAGCACGCCGCCTTCACTGAGCAGACGGCCGATGACAAAACGGTTGGCGCGCTCGATGATCTCGACGATCTGCCCTTCAGGGCGCCCGCGCCGGTCGTAGCCCACCACGCGCACCTGCGCGCGGTCGTTGTGCATGGCCTTCTGCAGCTCGCGCTCGGGCAGGAAGATGTCGTCTTCGCCGTCGTCGCGGATCAGGAAGCCGAAGCCGTCGCGGTGACCTTGCACCCGGCCGGTGACGAAGTTCGGCTGATGGGCAAGCTCATAGCGGCCCTTGCGGTTCAGCTCGATCTGGCCGTCGCGCTCCATGGCCGCCAGGCGCTTCTGGAAACCGTCATGCTCTTTGCGCGTGACGGAGAGGGCCTTGGCAATATCGCCGGCCGACTGGGGGGATCCCGACGTTCTCAGCACGCCCAGGATTTCTTCCCGGCTGGGGATCGGATAGTTGTTCTGATTCAATTTTTTCTGGAAACTATTTGACAAAATTCTCGCGCTCTCTATAATGAGCGCTTCGGTTGTTTCGACACCTGCCCAGGTGGCGGAATTGGTAGACGCACTAGGTTCAGGTCCTAGCGGTGGCAACACTGTGGAGGTTCGAGTCCTCTCCTGGGCACCAAGTTACCGGAAAACCCGCAGCGCTTTCGAGCCCTGCGGGTTTTTTGTTTTTGACGCCTGTTTCGCGCATCAGATCCGGCAACTTGCACTCCTTGCTTGGCGGCCATGCCGCGATGTCATACCTGCGAGCGTACGGGTTTTTTCCCGTCCGTGAAACCGCGCACCGTACCCCGCGCGACAGCCGAACCACAACGGTACGGCAATGTCGAGGAGTGTAACAGCTTCAGTGGCGATTCCGGCATTCCACCGGCCATTGGCTGCCACATCGGCGTATTACCTCCTTCCCTCCCGGTACTCCGCCCTCCTTGCGCTCCTGTCCGTGCTTGACATGCCCGACCATGTGTAACTATCATGGTTTCACATTGCACCTGACATCCCGAGCACAAGCGTTGAGCACAAGCAGCCGGTTCGCCGTGGCAGTCCACATCCTTACCCTGCTCGCCAGTTCGGCCGAGCCGGTGCCCTCGTCGCTGATCGCCGCCAGCGTGGGCACCAACCCGGCGCTGATCCGGCGGCTGGTCGGTCAACTGGCTGAAGCCGGGCTGGTGGCGACCACCATGGGCAGCACCGGCGGCGCCACGCTGGCGCGCCCGGCTGCGTCAATCACGCTGCTCGACGTGTTCCGCGTGGTGGAAACCACCGCGCTGATCACGCTGCACCAGAGCGCGCCCAACCCGGCCTGCCCGGTCGGGCGCGAGATCACCGGTGCGCTGCGCAAGGTCGCGGACCGTGCGCAGGCGGCCATGGACGATACCCTTGCCGGCGCCACCATCGCCAGCATGCTCGCCGATGTCGAAGGCAACAGCCAGCGCCGCAAGCGCTGAATTTTTTTGCCCCGATATGTAACCACAATGGTTTCATATCAACCTGACCGAAAGAAGGAGTGACCATGAAGATCGCAATCATCGGCGCCACCGGCCGTGTTGGCACGCGCCTGACCGACGAAGCCCTGCGCCGCGGCCACCAGGTGACCGCCATTGCGCGCCAGGCCAGCAAACTGCCCGCACGCGACGGCGTGACCACCGCGGACGTGGACGGCGCCGACGGCGCCGCACTGGCTGCCGCCCTGGCCGGCAACGACGTGGTCATCAGCAGCGCGCGCTTTGCGCAGCTGAACGCGCAGCAGGTGACCTCGGCCGTGCGCCAGGCCGGCGTGCCGCGCCTGCTGGTGGTGGGTGGCGCCGGCAGCCTCCATGTCGCGCCGGGGGTGCAATTGGTCGACACCCCGAACTTCCCCGATGCCTACAAGCCCGAAGCCCTCGCAGGCCGCGACTTCCTCAACGCGCTGCGCGGCGAACAACAGATCGACTGGACCTTCCTGTCGCCGTCGGCACTGTTCGAGCCGGGCGAGCGTACCGGAAAGTTCCGCGTTGGCGAGGAAAACCTGCTGAGCGACGCAGCAGGCAAGAGCTGGATCTCGATGGAAGACTATGCCATCGCGATGCTCGATGAGATCGAAAAGCCGGCGCATTCGCGCCAGCGTTTCACGGTCGGCTATTAAGCCGGCCGCCGGGGGCCGCCCGTAGCGGCAGGCCCCGGCACAAGCGCATCAGGCCTGCGCGCCGTCGTCCTGGCTGGCGCGCTTGCCGCGCTTGAGCCAGGCGGCCAGGTTGTGCGGGCGCAGCGTGTCGTACTCTTCGAACGGCTGGTGGATCCACGGGTTCGACGGCAGGAAGGTCACGTGGTAGTCCGGCTCGACCTTCGAGCACGCCTTGTACCACAGCACGGCCGAACGCACCTCGGTCACGGCCGGATAGCGTTCCTTCAGGTGGCGGCCCACACGTTCCAGCGTGATGCCCGAATCCACCAGGTCGTCGACCAGCAGCACCCTGCCCGTCAGTTCGCCGCGGGTCATGGTGATGTACTGAGCGATGTCCAGGTTGCCCTGCTGCGTGCCCGCGGCCTCGCGGTAGCTGCTGGTGGCCAGGATGGCCAGCGGCACGTCGAAGATGCGCGACATCTGGTCGCCCACGCGCAGCCCGCCGCGCGCCAGGCACAGGATCTTGTCGAACTTCCAGCCCGACTCATGCACGTTCAGCGACAGGCGTGCGATCAGGCGATGGTATTCGTCCCAGGAGACCCACAGGTTCTCGTCATCGTTCGTTGGCAGGTTCATCGTTTTACTCTTTGTATCGTCGGGTCGGTTGACCGATATGGCTCGGCCCGCTTGCGCGGGCCGATTTATTTCTGGCGGGCCGCAGCGCTCGTGGCGCCGCAGCCTGGTGGTGGGCTGCTGCCGGGTCAGGCCTTGTACGGATGACGCAGCAGGATGGTCTCGTCGCGGTCCGGGCCGGTCGAGATCATGTCGATCGGAATGCCGACCACTTCTTCCACGCGCTTCAGGTAGACGCGGGCCTGCTCGGGCAGCGCGTCCCACGTCTTCACGCCGAAGGTCGACTCGTTCCAGCCGGGGAATTCCTCGTAGACCGGCACGCAGCGAGCCACGGCATCAGAGCCGCGCGGCAGGATGTCGACGGTCTTGCCGTCGAGCTCGTAGCCCACGCACAGCTTGATGGTTTCCAGGCCATCGAGCACGTCCAGCTTGGTCATGCACAGGCCCGACACGCCGTTGATCTGCACCGAGCGCTTGAGCGCGGCGGCATCCAGCCAGCCGGTGCGGCGCGGACGGCCGGTGACCGAACCGAATTCCTTGCCGACGTTGGCCAGGCGCACGCCGACCGGGTCCTGGCGCGACGGGTTGTCGTTGTCGTACAGCTCGCTCGGGAACGGGCCCGCGCCCACGCGCGTGCAGTAGGCCTTGGTGATGCCCAGGATGTAGTTCAGGCGGCCCGGGCCGACGCCGGCGCCCGCCGCGGCAGCACCGGCCACGCAGTTGCTCGAGGTCACGAACGGATAGGTGCCGTGGTCCACGTCCAGCAGCGTGCCTTGCGCGCCTTCGAACATCAGGTTGCCGCCGGCGGCATTGACCGCGTACAGCTCGGCCGACACGTCGGCCACCATCGGCGCCAGGCGCGGCGCGTAGGCCAGCGCTTCGTCCAGGGTCTGCTGGAAGTCCACGGCTTCGGCGCCCAGGTACTGGGTCAGCATGAAGTTGTGGTAGTCCAGGTTCTCGCGCAGGCGCTCGGCGAACTGCTGCGGATCGAACAGGTCCTGCACGCGCAGCGCGCGGCGGGCCACCTTGTCTTCATAGGCCGGGCCAATGCCACGGCCGGTGGTGCCGATCTTGGCGGCGCCACGGCGCGCTTCGCGCGCCTTGTCGATGGCAACGTGGTACGGCAGGATCAGCGTGGCAGCCTCGGAAATGCGCAGGCGGCTCTGCACCTGCAGGCCTGCGCCTTCGAGCTCTTCGATTTCACGGAACAAAGCTTCGGGCGACAGCACCACACCGTTGCCGATGTAGCAGACCGTGCCGTCGCGCATGATCCCGGACGGAATCAGGCGGAGAATGGTCTTCTTGCCACCGATGATCAGCGTGTGGCCAGCGTTGTGGCCACCCTGGAACCGCACCACACCCTGTGCCTGGTCGGTAAGCCAATCGACGATTTTTCCTTTGCCTTCGTCACCCCATTGGGTGCCGATCACGACGACATTGCGTCCCTGGCCTACTGCGGATGCGGACATATTGCTTTGGTCAATAGGTTAAAAACGTATTCTACTCTTGTTGCCGGGCGATTCTCGATTTTTGGGCACGCCCGGCGCCCAAGCGTCAGCGCGGCACCACGGCCCAGCCGGCATCCTGGCGCACCAGCTGCCGGTCGCAGTTGAATTCATCGAGCTCGTGGGTATGGCCGGGCAGCGACTGGATCACGATCTCGCCGGCCGCGCGCAGCGCGGAAATCGCGGCCCGGAGTGCCGGATCCGCATCCCAGGGCGCAAAAATCGCCTGGGCGCGCACTTCCACGGGCGACAGCGCCGCCACTTCTCGCAGATCCAGCGAGAAACCCGTGGCCGGGCGCGCACGGCCGAAGGCCTCGCCCACCTTGTCGTAACGGCCGCCGCGCGCCACGTAATTGGGCAGGCCAGCAACATAGGCCGCGAACATCACGCCACTGTGATAGTGGTAACCGCGCAAATCCGACAGGTCGATATTCACGCTGGCTCCGCGCACCTGCACCGCCAGTGCCGCCAGTTCGTCCAGCGCGCGGCCGATGGCCGGGCTGGCCGGCAGCGTCGCGCGCGCGCGATCGATCACGTCCACGCCGCCGTACAGCGTCGGCAGCGCCAGCAGCGCATCACGCTCGGTCTGCGGCATGCCCACGGTCAGTTCGCGCAGGGCCGGCACATCCTTGGTTTCCAGCGCGGCAAAGAGCGCGTCCTCGATCTTGCGGATCGACGGCAGGCCCGCCAGCAGCGCTTCCAGGATGCCGGCATGGCACATGTCGATGCGGACATCGGACAACCCCGCCGCCTGCAGCGCGGCCAGCATCAGGTCCTGGATCTCGATGTCGGCTTCCAGGCCGGCATGGCCATAGATCTCGGCGCCGATCTGGATCGGCTCGCGCGTGGCGTGGAAGCCCGCCGGGCGCGCATGCAGCACGTTGCCCGCGTAGCACAGGCGGGTCACGCCCGGGCGGTTCAGCAGGTGCGCGTCGATGCGCGCCACCTGCGGCGTGATATCGGCACGCAGGCCCATGGTGCGGCCCGACAGCTGGTCCACCAGCTTGAGCGTGCGCAGGTCCAGGTCATGGCCGGTGCCGGTCAGCAGCGACTCCAGGTATTCCAGCATCGGCGGCATCACCAGCTCATAGCCGTAGGTGCGGAACAGGTCCAGCATGCGGCGGCGCAGTTCTTCGATCTTGCGCGCTTCCGACGGCAGCACGTCGGCAATGTTTTCTGGCAGCAGCCAATGGTTGGACATAGTGAATCTCTTCTCAGTCAATCTCTTCTCAGTCATTCGGACCACCTCGCGAGGCAATGCTCCAAGGCACCGGTCCTTGACCAGAAACGTCATCGCAGGCGCCACGCGCCCGCGCCATCACTCGGCGAGGATGGCTCCAGCCGGACAAAACCCCGGCAAGCCGGGGTTTCGTCAATTCGCCACACGGACAAGCGACGGTGCTAGCGCTTGCCTCCGGATCCGCCCGAGGCGGCCGCGGCGGCACCACCGCTGGAACGCATGTAGCGGAAGAACTCGGAGTTGGGCTCAAGCACCAGCACGTCGCGCTTGTCGCGGAAGGTGTTGCGGTAAGCCTCCATGCTGCGCCAGAACTGCGCGAACTGCGGATCGCGGCCAAACGCGTCGGCATAGATCTGCGAGGCCTTGGCATCGCCCTGGCCCTTGATCACCTGGGCGTCGCGGTAGGCCTCGGCCAGCACCACTTCGCGCTGGCGGTCGGCATCGGCGCGGATCTTCTCGCCCTCCGCGGCGCCGGTTGAGCGCAGTTCGTTGGCCACGCGCTTGCGCTCGGCCTCCATGCGGCGGTACACCGATTCGCTGATCGCGGGCAGCAGGTCAACGCGCTTGAGGCGCACGTCCAGGATCTCGACGCCGACCGACTTGGCATATTCAGCCATGCCGTTGCGGATGGCCTGCATCACCTGCTCACGCTCGCCGGCGACCACGTCGGCCACGGTGCGCTTGCCGAACTCCTCGCGCGCCACCGAGTCGATGCGCTGGGTCATGCGGTCCTGCGCGCCGCGCAGGTTGCCGCCGAAGGCCACGAAGAACTTGCGCGGATCGGTGATGCGCCATTTGACGAACCAGTCCACCACCATGCTCTTCTTCTCGGCGGTCAGGAAACGCTCGTTGGCGGCGACGTCGATGGTCTGCAGGCGCCGGTCCATGAACACCACGTTCTGGAACGGCGGCGGCAGCTTGAAGTGCAGGCCGGGCTCGCGCACCACCTGCTTGATCTGGCCGAAGGCGAACACCACGGCGTACTGGCGCTGGTCGACCACGAACAGCATGGACGAAACCACGGCCAGCAGGATGAAAAAGCCAATCGCGAAGGAAATCAGTCGGTTCATGACGGTCTCCTCAGCGCGAGTCGCGGTCGCGGTTGCGCAGCGCTTCGCGCGAGCGGGCGTCCGTCGATGCATCCGGCGCGGACGCCGGCGGGCTGGCCGCACCCGGTTGGCCCGGCTGCGGCGCAGCGCGGCCGTCGGCCTGTGCCATCAGCTTGTCCAGCGGCAGGTAGAGAAGATTGTTGCCCTGGCGCGCGTCCACCAGCACCTTGGTCGAATTGGTGTAGATCTGCTGCATGGTTTCCAGATAGATGCGGTCGCGCGTCACCTGCGGCGCCTTGGCGTATTCGGTCTGCACCGAACGGAAGCGCGAGGCATCGCCCTCGGCCTGCGCCACCACGCGGGAGCGGTAGGCTTCGGACTCTTCCTTCAGGCGCGCCGCGGTACCCTTGGCGCGCGGGAGGATGTCATTGGCATAGGCCTGGCCTTCGCTGATCGCGCGCTCGCGGTCCTGGCTGGCCTTGTTGACGTCGTCGAACGCGGCCTGCACCTGCTCGGGCGGCTGCACGCTCTGCACGTTCACGGACAGCACGCGGATGCCGGTCTTGTACGCCGTCAGGATGGCCTGGATCGACTTGGCCAGTTGCTGCGCGATCTGTTCGCGGCTCTCGTACAGCACCGCGTCCATCTTGTTGCGGCCGACGATCTCGCGCACCGAGGTCTCGGCGGCCTGCGTCACCAGCTCTTCATCGCCACCGCGGTCGGTCTTGTTGAAGAACAGGAATTCGCCGGCGTCCTGGATCACGTACTGCACGGTAAAGCGCACGTCGATGATGTTCTCGTCCTGCGTCAGCATCGACGAGTCCTTCAGGTTGCTGTCCTTGATCGAGGTGGAGCGCCCCACCTCGACCGAACGCACCGCCGACAGGTTGACGATCTCGGCCGACTGGACCGGCCAGGGCATGCGCCAGTTGATGCCGGGGCCGGTGGAGTACTTGAACTTGCCGAACTGCAGGATCACCGCGGTCTGGCCTTCCTGAACCATGAAGAAGCCGCTGGCCAGCCAGATGCCGACCACGGCCGCGACGATCACGCCAGCGCCCACCCCCGAGCCCTTGCCCGGCGTGCGCGGACCGCCAAAGCCCTGGTTGTTGCCGCCGCCGTTGTCCTTGCGGCCGAGCAGGCCGTTCAGGCGGCGGTTGAAGTCGCGCCACAGTTCGTCCAGGTCGGGCGGGCCGCCGTCCTGCTGCGGGCGCTGGTTCTGCTGGCGGTTGTCGTCGCGACCGTCCTTCTTGTCGTCGTCGTCCTGACCGTTGCGACCCCAGCGCGGATCGTTCAGCGAGAAGATGGCGCGCAGGCGCTGCCAGCCCGCGCGCAGCGCGAAGCGGCCGCCTGGTGTCAGGCTCGAATCAGCATTCCGGGGAAACTGGGGCATGAAGTGCACGGGTCCGGGGAAGTTTGTAACAGGGGGATTCTAGCAGTCATCCGAGCCACTTTTGGCCAATTCGCGCAATCCCGGCAGCAATCGCACCGGGATTGGGCAGAACGGCCGGAGCACTGGCGGCGAACTGACGGCAACTTGACAGGCTACAGCCTGTCCGAATCCCCCGCATCAGCGTCGTCGCTGCCGTCAGCCACGCCGCCCTCATCTGCACTGCCATCATCGCCGGCATCGGCGTACTGGGGCACGTCGGCCAGGCGCGGGTCATAGGGTTGCGGCTCGGGCGGGCGGCTGGCCAGCCATTGCGCCACCTCGACCACGGCCTCGCGCAGCGCATCCAGGCCCATGCCCTCGCGCGCGCTCAGGAACACGCGGGTGGGGATGCCGTCCTCGTCGCGCTCCAGGCGCGGGCCCTGCTCCAGCAGCTCGGGCGCGGCATCGATCTTGTTCATCACCACGATCTGCGGGATGTCCAGCGCGTTGATTTCCGCCAGCACGCGGTTGACCTGCTCGATCTGCTCGTGGCGCACCGGGCTCGATGCATCCACCACATGCAGCAGCAGGTCGGCATGCACGGTCTCGTCCAGCGTGGCGCGGAATGCCGCCACCAGTTGCGTGGGCAGGTCGCGGATAAAGCCGACCGTGTCGGACAGCACCACGTTGCCCAGCCCGTCCAGGAACAGGCGGCGCGAGGTGGTGTCGAGCGTGGCGAACAGCTGGTCGGCCGCATAGGCGCCAGCCTTGGTCAGCGCATTGAACAGCGTCGACTTGCCCGCGTTGGTATAGCCCACCAGCGAAATGCTGAGCGTGTCATTGCGCGCGCGCGCGCGCCGCTGCGTGCTGTGCTGGCGCTGCAGCCGCGACAGATCGGACTTGAGCCGCTTGGCGCGCTCGTCCAGCATGCGCCGGTCCAGCTCGAGCTGGCGCTCGCCGGGGCCGCCGCGCATGCCGATGCCGCCCTTCTGCCGCTCCAGGTGGCTCCACGCGCGGACCAGCCGCGACGCGCGGTACTGGACCTGCGCCAGCTCCACCTGCACCTTGCCCACGTGGCTCTGCGCGCGCTGCCCGAAGATGTCCAGGATCAGGCCGGTGCGGTCGATCACGTGGCGGTTCAGGAAGCGCTCCAGGTTGCGCTGCTGTGCCGGGCTCAGGGCGTGGTTGAACACCACCACGTCGGCATCCAGCGCGTCGGCGGCCTCCTTCAGCTCCTCGGCCTTGCCCGAGCCGATGAACAGCGCCGGATCCGGCCGCGAGCGGCGGCCCGTCAACGTATGCACCGGCACAGAGCCAGCGGTAGAGGTCAGCAGCGCCAGTTCGCTGAGGCTTTCCTGGAAATCATGCTTGCCGAAGTCGACGCCGACCAGAATGGCGCGCGAAGGGGCGGTATTTGAAGTGGCTCTGGGGTCCAAGGGCGGGCGCGAAAGCGCAGGGAAAAACGGGTTCAGGGGGAAGGCGGGCGGATGTCGGACACTGTCCCGGCCCCTGCCGGGACAGGCCGCCGCATGATGCGGAACGTGGCGGCAGCGGTGGCGGCATTGGCAACCGCCAGGCCGCGCGGCACCGGGCGCAATGGCGCACCGGCGCCGGGCATCGGTGCGGCGCCGCGGGGCGCCCGCACGATGCCCGCAAGGAGATCAGGCCTCGGCGGCGTCATCCACGCGGAAATTGACCGCGCGCGCAGGAACGACAGTGGAAATCGCATGCTTGTAGACCATCTGCGTCACGGTGTTGCGCAGCAGGACGACATACTGGTCGAACGATTCGATATTGCCTTGCAGCTTGATGCCATTGACGAGGTAGATGGAAACCGGCACGTGCTCTTTGCGCAGCGCGTTCAGGAACGGGTCTTGTAGCAGTTGCCCTTTGTTGCTCATGGCACACTCCAAATTTATAGGTTTAGTGGTGAATGATGGGGATGGAAATCCCCGGTTCAAGTCAGGCGGCGCAAAAACGCGCCAGAAAAAAGATCAAAAACGGTACCAAGTCGGCGTCAATGCACAGGGAACCCCCTGCTACCGCAAATTTAGCCGCAGTTCCAAACGAACGCAAACGAAAACTTGCCCCGCCAGGAATCCGATTCCGGACTCAATCCTTCGAGTCCGCGTACGGATTTTTGTTCGTACGAAATTCGATGCGAAGAGGGGTGCCCTTTAGCTTGAATGCCGTACGGAAACGATTTTCCAGGTAGCGCCGGTAGGTTTCCGCAACGCCCGAGAGCGCATTGCCGTGGATCACGATAATGGGCGGATTCGAGCCGCCCTGGTGCGCGTAGCGCAGCTTGGGCCGCGACGCGCCGACCCGCTTGGGCTGCTGGAATTCCACCGCTTCCTGCAGCACACGCGTCAGCTGCGGCGTCGGCAGCTTGACCATGGCCGCGGCGAACGCGTCATCGACCGAACGCATCAGCGCGCCAATGCCGGTACGCTCGCGTGCCGAGACAAAATGGAAATTCGCGAAGCTAAGGAATTGCAGCTTGCGTTCCAGGTCATGCTTGATGCGGTCGCGGGTATGGCCGTCCAGCCCATCCCATTTATTGACGCCCACCACCAGTGCGCGGCCCGATTCCACGATAAAGCCGGCGATATGCGCGTCCTGGTCGGAAATATCCTGTTGCGCATCGAGCAGCAGGATCACCACATTGGCATCGGCGATCGACTGCAGCGTCTTGACCACCGAGAACTTCTCGATCGCCTCGAACACCTTGCCGCGCCGGCGCAAGCCTGCCGTGTCGATCAGCGTGTAGGGCTTGCCGCCGCGCTCGAACTCCACGTAGATGGCATCCCGGGTGGTGCCGGGCATGTCGAACGCGATCACGCGCTCTTCGCCGATCAGCGTGTTGACCAGCGTGGATTTCCCCACATTGGGGCGCCCGACGATGGCGATCTTGACGCCCTTGCCTTCGTCCGGAATCTCTTCGCCCAGCTCGGGGCGCTCCTGGACCGCGAGTTCGATGGCTTCGTCGACCAGTTCGCTCACGCCGTCGCCGTGGGCAGCGGAGATCGCGTACGGATCGCCCATGCCCAGCTCATAGAAGTCGGCCGCCACCGAGGTGTACTTCATGCCCTCGGCCTTGTTGACCGCCAGCATGATGCGCCGTCCGGTCTTGCGCAGGTAGTCGGCGATGGCGCGGTCCTGCGGCGCCAGGCCCAGGCGGCCGTCGACGATGAAGATCACCACGTCAGCCTCGACCACGGCCTGCTTGGTCTGCTTGGCCATCTCGGCGACGATGCCTTCCTTGACCACCGGCTCGAAGCCGCCAGTATCGATGGCGATGAACGGACGTTCGCCGATGCGCCCTTCCCCATAATGGCGGTCGCGCGTCAGGCCCGGCAGGTCGGCGACAAGGGCGTCGCGCGATCGGGTCATGCGGTTAAATAGCGTCGACTTGCCCACATTGGGGCGGCCGACAAGTGCGATAACTGGTTTCATGCAATAAACGGAAACGGGGGCCGGCACGCCGCCCCCCGGTAACTCCGGAGTCAATGGATCCGACGGCACGCCGCGCCACCTAGGGCGCGGTCTGCCGCTTGTCCTGTCGGGCGCGGCGCCGGGTCAACGGACCCGCTGCAATTGCCGCGCTAAGGATCATGCTACCGGATTCGGCGCTGGCCGTACCGACAGGTGTACGGCAGCGCGCATTGGATTCCTGTCAGCCAGGCTGGAAACCGTAGACGTCGCCGTCGCGGGTCTGGATTACCAGGGTCTGCCCCGCCACCACGGGCGCGGCGGTGATGGCACTGCCATCGGTCTTCATGCGTGCGATGACCTGGCCGTCTTCGCGCGACAGGAAGTGTACATAACCTTCAAAGTCGCCCATTACCACCGAGCGGCCCAGGGCCAGCGGCGCGCCCAGGCGGCGATTGCGCAGGTCGTTGTTCTTCCAGCGCTCGTTGCCGTTCTGGCGGTCGAACGCATGCACGACCGACTGCTCGTCACTGGCGTAAATTGCATTGTCATCCTGCGCCGGGCCGCTCGGCGACGAGAAATCCTTGCCCCACTGCGGCTGCCCGCTGGCCAGTTCCAGGCAGGCCACCCGGCCCTGGAAGGTGGTGGCGCAGACCTGGCGCCCGCTCACCATCGGCAGGCCGGTGACGTCGTTCAGGCGCTCGATCTCCGACACGCCCTTCGGGTACGAGACCGCACTCTCCCAGCGCAGCACGCCGTTGCCCGGCGTCAGCACGCCCAGCTTGCCGCCGGGGAAGCCCATCACGATGCCGTCGCCGGCAAACACCATCCCCATCGCCGCGCGCAGGTTCAGCGGCGTCTGCGAACGCTGGTAGATCCAGCGGCGCTCGCCGGTCTCGGCGTCCAGGCCGAATACGCGCGTGTCGGTGGTGCGCACCACCACCAGGCCATTGCCGACCAGCGGCGCCGACAGCACCTCGCCGTTGACCTGCTTCTTCCAGATCTGCTTGCCGCTGGCGTCAAAGGCATAGATGGCGCCCTTCTCGCCGGCGACCGCCGTCACCGAGCCATCACTGCCCGGACCCGAGGTCAGGTCCAGGTCGGCCTTGGACTTCCACAGCACGCGCCCGCTGGCGCCTTCCAGCGCCATCACGTTGCCGTTATTGGACGACACGTAGACGTTGTTGCCCGCCGCGGCCGGCTGCATCGAATAGGGGCCGCTCTTGCCCACGTCGGCCTTCCAGGCCTGGCGCACCGACAGCGTGCCCGAGACCGGCTTGAGCTCGGCGGGCGGGTGCTTGTTTTCCTTGCTGAACAGCGAGCAGCCGCCCAGTGTGGCCAGGCAGGCAACCGCCACCAGCGCACGGGTCATGGCGCGGGCGGGCTGGCGATGTACGGCACGGGAAAGCACTGACGTCATAGGGTTACGGTCCTGTTTATACGATCCGCTGGATATGCGGTGTTTGCATGCGTTCGGGAGCGGCCGGATCAGGCCGTGCCCAGCGCATCAAGCTTGAACTGGATGATCTGGCGCATCGCCGGCTCTTCCTGGCCCAGCTTGTCCAGCGCCTTGCGATAGGCCGTGCGCGCATCGTCGCGCTTGTCCTGCGCGGCGAGCAGGTCGCCGCGGCGGTCGGCATACAGCGCCACGAACGCTGCCGGCGGTTCATCCTTGAGCAGCGCCAGGCCCTTGTCGTAGGCCTTCTCGTCGAGCAGCACGCCGGCCAGGCGCACGCGCGCCAGGTGCGAATACTCCTGGTCGCCATGGTCGATGGCCCATTGCAGCTGGCTCTTGGCCGCGGCGAGGTCGCCCGCATCGTACAGCACGCGGCCCGCGACCAGCGCGCTCATCTGGCCATAGGCGGTGCGGCCGTACTTGTCTTCCAGGTCGGTCGCGGCGCGCTTGATGCGCTCGATGTCGCGCGCCTCGGCGGCCTTGAGCACCTGCTCGTACAGCACCGCGGCCTCGCCGGCCTGCTTGCGTTCCCAGTACTTCCAGCCGTTCCAGCCGGCGAACGCCAGCAGCGCGACGATCAGCACCCAGGTCAGCGCATTGCCGTACTGGCGCCACCAGGCCTTCAGATTCTCAAGCTGTTCCTGTTCTTCTAGATCGTAAGCCATGTCGAGGCAATCACCTGCGTTGGGTTAGGTACTCGTGTACTGGGTTTTCCGGGTGGCCGGTGCGCGATTTATTCGCTGGCGCCGACCATGGCGTCGATCAGGTAATCGACCAGTCCCTCGGCCGGCACGGTGGCCTGTTGTCCACCGCCTTCGGCCTGCTCGCGCTGGCGAAGTTCCTTGACCTGGACCACGCCGGCAGCCACTTCGTCGTCGCCAATGATAACGGCATAGGCCGCGCCGCTTGTGTCGGCGCGCTTCATCTGCGACTTGAAGCTGCCGCCCTTGCCGTCGGGGCTGGCGTGCAGCACCACGTCCAGGCCTGCGTCGCGCAGCCGTTCCGCGGCGATCATCGCCTGCTGCGCGGCGGCTTCGCCCTGGTGCACCAGGTAGACGTCGCAGCCCGCCGCGTCGGGCACCACGCCCTCTTCGCGGATCAGCTCGATGATGCGCTCGATGCCCATGGCCCAGCCGCAGGCCGGCGCCGGCTTGCCGCCCATCTGCGCGATCAGCGGGTCATAGCGCCCGCCGCCGGCGATGGTGCCCTGCGCACCCAGCTTGTCGGTGATCCACTCGAACACCGTCAGGTTGTAGTAGTCCAGGCCACGCACCAGGCGCGGATTGATCTTGAACGGGATGTTGTTGGCCTTGAGCAGGCGCTGCACGCCCTCGAAGTGCGCCAGCGACTCCTCGCCCAGGAAATCGATCAGCTTGGGCGCGTTCGCCGCCATCTCCTGCAGCGCCGGGTTCTTGGTGTCCAGCACGCGCAGCGGATTGGTGTACAGGCGGCGCTTGCTGTCGTCGTCCAGGATGTCCTGGAAGCCTTCCAGGTACTTGATCAGCTGTTCGCGGTGCGCGGCGCGTTCATGGGCCTGCCCCAGCGAATTGAGCTCCAGGCGCACGCCAACCAGGCCCAGGTCGTCCCACAGGCGCTGGCACATCAGGATGATTTCGGCATCCACGTCCGGGCCGGCAAAGCCCAGCGCCTCGGCGCCGAGCTGGTGGAACTGGCGGTAGCGGCCGCGCTGCGGACGCTCGTGGCGGAACATCGGGCCGGTGTACCACAGGCGCTTGGGGCCGTCGTACAGCAGATTGTGCTCGATGGTGGCGCGCACGGCCGCGGCGGTGCCTTCGGGGCGCAGCGTCAGCTGCTCGCCGTTGAGCGAATCGGTGAAGGAGTACATCTCCTTCTCGACGATGTCAGTGACCTCGCCGATGCCGCGCACGAACAGCTGCGTATGCTCGACGATCGGCGTGCGGATCTGCTGGTAGCCGTAGGCACGCAGCATGGCGCGTGCGGCATTCTCGAAATGCTCCCACAGCGGCGCGTCCGCCGGCAGCATGTCGTTCATGCCCTTCACGCCCTGCAGGGCCTTGGCGGGGCGCACCTTCGGTTCGGTCTTGGCACCGCCTGCGGCGGCAACGTTCTCGGATTGCGTCATTCTGTTCTTGTCAGGCTGCTGGCACCCGGCCGGTCCGGCTCAGGCTGCCACTTCTTTGTCGGCCCGCGCAGCGCCCGGGCCGTAATGCGTGCGAACGTATTCATCTACGATCGCCTGGAATTCTTCTGCAATGCGCTCGCCGCGCAGCGTCTTCACCTTGACGCCGTCGACGAACACCGGCGCCGCCGGCGATTCACCCGAGCCCGGCAGCGAGATGCCGATGTTGGCGTGCTTGCTCTCGCCCGGGCCATTGACGATGCAGCCCATCACGGCCACATCCATTTCCTCGACGCCCGGGTAGGCGGTCTTCCATTGCGGCATCTGCTCGCGCAGGTAGGCCTGGATGCTTGCCGCCAGCTCCTGGAAAACGGTGCTGGTGGTGCGGCCACAGCCCGGGCACGCAATCACCATCGGGGTGAAGTTGCGCATGCCCATGGTCTGCAGGATCTCCTGCCCCACGTACACCTCCTTCTCGCGCGGCGCGCCGGGTTCAGGCGTCAGCGAGATGCGGATGGTGTCGCCGATGCCTTCCTGCAGCAGCACCGACAGCGCCGCGGTCGACGCCACGATGCCCTTGCTGCCCATGCCGGCCTCGGTCAGCCCGAGGTGCAGCGCGTAGTCGCAGCGGCGTGCCAGCTCGCGGTACACCGCGACCAGTTCCTGCACCTGCGACACCTTGCACGACAGGATGATCTGGTCGCCCGGCAGGCCGATTTCCTCGGCCTTCTTGGCCGAGTCGATGGCCGAGGTGATCAGCGCCTCGATCATCACGCTCTGCGCCGGCCACGGCTCGGCGCGCCCGGCGTTCTCGTCCATGATCCGTGCCAGCAGGTCCTGGTCCAGGCTGCCCCAGTTCACGCCGATGCGCACCGGCTTGTGGTAGCGGCACGCCATCTCGATCATCTGCGCGAACTGCGTGTCGCGCTTGGCGCCCTGGCCGACATTGCCGGGGTTGATCCGGTACTTGGACAGCGCCTCGGCACAGGCCGGATAGTCCTGCAGCAGCTTGTGGCCGTTGTAGTGGAAGTCGCCCACCAGCGGCACGTCCACGCCCATGCGGTCGAGCTGCTCGCGGATCGACGGCACCGCGGCGGCGGCCTCGGGCGTGTTCACCGTGATGCGCACGATCTCCGAGCCCGCACGCGCCAGTTCCTTGATCTGGATGGCCGTGCCGATGGCGTCGACCGTATCCGTGTTGGTCATCGACTGCACGCGCACCGGCGCACCGCCGCCAATGGTCACCACATTGTCGCCCCACGCAACGCGCGCCTGGCGCGTCTGGCGGCGCGGCAGCGGACCGGGCAGGACCGGGAGACAGAGCTGTTGGTTCATAGCGTTACCACCTTGCAAAGACGCACCTCGCGCCCGCGTCAGGGCAGCGTCAGGCGCGCCACGTTGTTGCGGTTGGCTGCCTTCAGGTCGACCGGCGTGCCATTGCGCGTCAGCGACTCGACGCCCTTGACGTTGCCGATCACCACCTTGTACGGGGCCGTGCCGCCACCGGCCACGGTCTGGCCAGCCTTGGCGGTACCGCCCATGACGATCTTGCCGCTATTGTCCCGGATCTCATACCAGGTATCGGCGGCAAAGCGGATCTGCAGTTCGCCCTCTCCTGCTGGCGCAGCCGGTGCCGCGGCAGCTGCAGGCGCGAATGCGGCTGCGGGCGCCAGCGCGGCCACGGAGGCCGCGGCGGCACTGGCCGGAGCGGTTTCGGCAGACGGCGCCGGCGAATCGCTGGCGGCCATGACCGGCGGCAGCACCGCCGTCACGGTGCCGGCTTCCGTGCTCTGGATCACGGCAGGCGCTTCAGCCGTTACGGTCTCGGCAGCGCTGCTGCGCGCATCGATCCATGCGCGGATATGGTCAAGCCCGAACCAGCCGCCCGCGGCCACCAGCACGGCCACCAGCGCCAGCCAGACCCAGCGGCCGCCGTTGCCGCCCGAGCGGAAGCGGTTGCGGTCGTCGAAGGCCGCATTGATGCCACCTTCGCGCTGCCGGGCAATTTCCGCCACCTGCGCCACCGGGCGCGGCTGGAAGCGTGCCAGCAGCGGGTCGATGTCGACGTGCAGCATGCGCGCATAGGCACGCATCACGCCCTTGGCGAAGGTCACGTCGGGCAGTGCCTGCAGGTTGCCGGCCTCGATCGCGCGCAGCTTGCCTGCAGCCACCTTCAGGCGCGCGCTGACGTCTTCCACCGACATGCGCTGCGCCTCGCGCTCGCGCGCCAGCGCTGCGCCGATCTCGCGTGCGGCAGCTTCGCGTTCTCCTTCGTGCGCGCCCCCGCCGACTTGTTGCGTCGGTACGGCCTGGCCTGCGGCGCGGTCGTGCTCACTCATCCCATGCTCCTTGTTCGTAGGCGGTCAACTCACGCGAGTCGGGGAAGCGGCTGCGCAGTTGCGCCCCAAGCGCATCCTGCGTGCGGCTGTCGCCCTGACGGTGGGCAATGCGCGCTCCCAGCCAGAGGGATTGCGCATTGACATATTGGCTGTTGTTGACGCGCTGGATATATTGCCGGGCCTGCGCGAAGTCGCCGCGCCGGTAGAAGACCAGCGCGAGGTTGGTGTTGGCCACCGGGTTGTTGCGGTCGTAGCCGAGCGCGGCCTTCAGGTTCTTTTCCGCTTCGGCGCTGTGGCCCTGGCGCAGTTCGCACGCGCCCAGGCTGATCAGCGGCTTGGCGGGGCCGCCTGCTGACGGCGCCGCCATCGCGCGCTGCAGCATCGGCACGGCCTCGCCGTAGCGCCCTTCCTGGCACAGGAACCAGCCGTAGTTGTTGAGCAGGTCGCCGTCGTTGGCACGCATCGACACCGCCGTGCGGAAGCTGTCGTCGGCCAGCGTGCGCTCATTCATGTTCATGTAGATCAGCGCGCGCACATGGTAGGCATCGGCAAGCGCCGGATCGATGGCAATGGCCTGCTTGATCTCGTCAAGGGCGACCGCGTTCTGGCCGGCCTCCAGATAGTTGGTGGCGAGCTGCAGCCGGATGCCGGCACGGCGCCTTGCATCGGTCTGGTCGGAAGCGGTCTGGGGATCCTGCGCCGGCGCATGCGGCAGCTGGCAGCCGGACAACATCAGCAGCCCCAGCAGGGCCGCAGCGATCAGACGGATCATGCAGGGCGAACCTCCCGAGGCTGGCCGGAAGCAGCGACCGGCACCAGTGGCGTGATCTTGCCGAACTTGCCGCGCTCGGCCAGGCGCGTGCGGTCCTTCACCTCACCGGCAAGCTGGCCGCAGGCGGCGTCGATATCGTCGCCGCGGGTCTTGCGGATGGTGGTCACGATCCCTGCGTCCATCAGCACCTGCGCAAAGCGCCGGATCTGATCGTTGTTGGAGCGCTTCAGGCCCGATTCGGGGAAGGGATTGAACGGGATCAGGTTGAACTTGCACGGCACGTCGGCCACAAGCTTCAGCAGTTCCCGCGCATGCTCGACGCCGTCGTTGACGCCGTCCAGCATGCAGTATTCGAAAGTAATGAAATCGCGCGGCGCGAATTCCAGGTAGCGGCGGCATGCCGCCATCAGTTCGGCCAGCGGGTACTTCTTGTTCAGCGGCACCAGCACGTCGCGCAAGGCGTCATTGGACGCGTGCAGCGACACGGCGAGAGCCACCGGGAGATCCTTGGACAGCCGGTCCATCATCGGCACCACGCCGGAGGTGGACAGCGTCACGCGGCGGCGCGACAGGCCGTAGGCGTTGTCGTCGAGCATCAGGCGCATGGCCGGCACGACAGCATCGTAGTTCAGCAGCGGCTCGCCCATGCCCATCATCACCACGTTGGAGATGACGCGGTCGTCCTTGGGGCCGCGGCCCAGTTGTTCGCGCATGGCGAACTCCGCCATCCACAGCTGGCCGATGATTTCACCGGTGCTGAGGTTGCGCGAGAAGCCTTGCTTGCCGGTGGAACAGAAGCGGCAGTTGACGGCGCACCCTGCCTGCGAGGAAACGCACAGCGTGCCGCGCGTTTCCTCGGGGATGTAGACCGTTTCCACCGCGTTGCCCTGGCCCACGTCGAGCAGCCACTTGCGCGTGCCGTCGGCCGACAGGTGGTCGGTAATGGCGGCAGGCGCGCGGATCTCGGCCCGCGTCGCGAGCTTTTCGCGCAGCGACTTGGCGAGATCCGACATGGCGTCGAAGCGGCTGGCACCGTAGTGGTGGATCCAGCGTTGCAGTTGCCGCGCACGGAACGGCTTCTCGCCGAGCTCGCCGCAATAAGCGGTGAGCGCGTCCGCGTCGAGGTCGAGCAGGTTGACGAGAGCGTTCATGACGGCAAACTCAGCTTCGGTGTCAGTCTAGTCCTGGCAGCAGCGCTGGACAATCAGCGGCTGTAGACGTTCATGCCCGGGAAGAAGAACGACACTTCCACGGCAGCCGTTTCAGCGGCGTCCGAGCCGTGCACGGCGTTGGCGTCGATGCTGTCGGCGAAATCGGCGCGGATGGTGCCCTTCTCGGCCTTCTTCGGGTCGGTGGCGCCCATCAGGTCACGGTTCTTGGCGATGGCGTTCTCGCCTTCCAGGGCCTGGATCATGACCGGGCCGGAAACCATGAAATCCACCAGGTCCTTGAAGAACGGACGCTCCTTGTGGACAGCGTAGAACTGCTCGGCTTCGCCGCGCGACAGGTGCACCATCTTGGCAGCAACGATCTTCAGGCCGGCGGCCTCGAAACGGGCGTAGATCTGGCCAATGACATTCTTGGCCACGGCATCCGGCTTGATAATCGACAGGGTGCGTTCGATCGCCATGAAAAACTCCGAAAAATGAAGGGGTTACAAATGGATTAAACGTGCGATTCTAGCACGAAGACTATGACGCTTTCGAGGGTCTTCCCTGCTCTGGCGTGTGTCGGGCCGCCCTTGCCGCACAACCGGGCGCAAAGTGCGCCAGTAAGCACATTACAAGCTTGTCATGCCAGGAACACGCCGCCCCGGCTAACATCCAATGTGAGCGGCACCGAACGGCGCAAAGCATGCAATAGGTGACTCATGGGTTACCTCGCCCTTGCAATTTAGCCTCCCAGGTGCCACATTGACGATGGTTCCGTCCGGGTTCCATACGAATCTTCGCATCCGAAGCCTCGCAGCCCGGCGCCTCACCGTTTTGAGACAGGAGTCACCATGGATAACAAGCTGAACACCTACGGTTTCGGCAACAGTGCGTCGACCGTCACTGACGTCGTCGTTCGCAACCGGGTCTTGCGCAACACTTACTGGCTGCTGGCCCTCTCGATGATCCCCACCGTGCTCGGCGCGTGGATCGGCGTGGCCACCGGCTTCAGCTTCATGGCGGGCAACCCGTTCCTGTCGCTGATCCTGTTCCTGGGCATTGCGTTCGGGTTCTTCTACGGTATCGAGAAGACCAAGAACAGCAGCATGGGCGTGGTCCTGCTGCTGGCCTTCACGTTCTTCATGGGGCTAATGCTGTCGCGGCTGATCGGCGTGACGCTGCAGTTCTCCAACGGGCCGGCGCTGATCATGTATGCCTTTGGCGGCACGGCGGCGGTATTCGGCGCAATGGCGACCATCGCCACGGTCAGCAAGCGTGATTTCTCCGGCCTGGGCAAGTTCCTGTTCGTCGGCGTGATCCTGCTGATCCTGGCCAGCGTCGCCAATATCTGGCTGCAGCTGCCCTCGCTGATGATCACGGTGTCGGTGATCGCCATCGGTATCTTCTCGGCGTACATCCTGTTCGATGTGCAGCGCGTGGTAAACGGCGGCGAGACCAACTACATCACCGCCACGCTGGCAATCTACCTGGACGTGTACAATGTCTTCGTCAACCTGCTGGCGCTGCTGGGCATCTTCGGCGGCAGCCGCGAGTGACGGCAACCTCCCCTGCAGCATGAAAAAACCGGCCTGATGGCCGGTTTTTCTTTGGTGCGACTTGCGCGATCAGCCGCGCTCGAACACCGCGATCGACTCCACGTGCGAGGTGTGCGGGAACATGTTGACCACGCCCGCGCCGGCGAGCCGGTAGCCCGCCCCGTGCACCAGCAGGCCGGCGTCGCGCGCCAGCGTGGCTGGGCTGCACGAGACGTAGACGATGCGCTGCGGCAGCACGTTGCTGCCCTGCTGCGCCAGTTCGCCCAGCGCCTTGCACACGGCCAGCGCGCCTTCGCGCGGCGGATCGACCAGCCAGCGGTCAAAGCGGCCCAGCGCGGCAATGTCCTCGGCCGTGACCTCGAACAGGTTGCGGCATGCAAACTCGGTCCTGGCCGCCAGCCCGTTGTATTCGGCGTTGGCCAGCGCACGCGTGGTCAGCGCCTCGCTGCCTTCGATGCCCATCACCGACTTGCCCTGCGTGGCCAGCGGCAGCGTGAAGTTGCCGATGCCGCAGAACAGGTCGAGCAGGCGGTCCTGCGGCTGCGCATCCAGCAAGCGCAGCGCGCGGCCGATCAGCACACGGTTGATCTGGTGATTCACCTGGGTGAAATCGGTCGGCTTGAACGGCATGCGGATGCCGAATTCCGGCAGCGTATAGGCCAGCTCGGCATCGGCCGGGTAGAACGGGTAGACCGTATCCGGGCCCTTGGGCTGCAGCCAGAACTGCACCTTGTGCTGGTCGGCGAAGGCGCGCAGCAGGTCCTTGTCGGCATCGGTCAGCGGCTCCAGGATGCGCAGCACCAGCGCGGTGACTTCCTGCCCCACGGCCAGCTCGATCTGCGGCATGCGGTCGCGGATCGACAGGCCGCCGACCAGCTCGCGCAGCGGCACCAGCATGGCCGACACGTGCGGCGGCAGGATCTCGCAACGGGTCATGTCGGCCACATAGCTGCTCTTGCGCTCATGGAAGCCGACCAGCACCCCACCCTTCTTGGCCACATGGCGCACAGTCAGCCGCGCGCGGTAGCGATAGCCCCAGTCCGGCCCGGCGATGGGACGGAACACCACGTCGGGCTTCACCTTGGACAGGTGCCACAGGTTGTCTTCCAGCACGCGCTGCTTGATCGCCAGTTGGGCACGCGAATCGAGATGCTGCATCGAGCACCCGCCGCAGACCCCGAAATGCTGGCAGCCGGGCTTCACGCGCATCACCGATTCCTGCCGGACCTCGACCAGGTGGGCCTGCTCGTAGCTGGGCTTGCGGCGAAAGCTGCGGTAGCTGACGGTCTCGCCGGGCAGCGCGCCTTCGACGAAGATCACCTTGCCGGGCGTGCCGTCCTCATTCAGCAGGCGGCCAACGCCGCGGGCCTCCATGTCGAGGCTGTCGATCGACACCACGGGATCGGCCGCGGGGGCGCCAGCGTCGGCGCGGACACGGGACTCTTTTGCGACGGGAGCAGCACCTTGATCGGCAACAGCGGCCGGGGCTGCCGGCGTTTCTTGTGGGGAGGACACGGCTTGGGACACCAGACGAAACCTGACGTATTGTTTTGTGAAAGCGGGATTGTATGCCAGACCAGGCCGGCATCGGCGGCTGCTTCCCGGCGACGTGACGGAGACGGCAAATGGAACTGATTTCCTGGAATATCCAATGGGGTCGCGGCGCCGACGGGCATGTCGACCTGGGCCGGCAGGTCGACACCTTGCGCGGCATTGCCGATGCCGACGTCATCTGCCTGCAGGAGGTCACGCGCGGCTTCGGTGAACTGCGTGGCAGCCCGGGGGAAGACCAGGTGACGGAGTTGACTGCCCTGCTGCCCGGCTACCACCTGCTCTACGCGCCTGGTGTCGACCGGCGCACCGCCACCGGAGGACGCAAGCAGTTCGGCAACCTCATCGCCACGCGCCTGCCGGTGCGCGAAGTCTTCCGCCACGCCCTGCCCTGGCCGGCGGACCCGCAGGTGGCCTCGATGCCGCGCGTGGCGCTGGAAGCCTCGGTCGAAGTCAGCACCCGGCGGCTGCGCGTGATCTGCACGCACCTGGAGTATTACTCATCACACCAGCGCGCCGCCCAGGCCGAAGCCTTGCGCACCTGGCACGCCGAAGCCTGCGACCATGCGCGCCGCCCAGGCCGCAGCGAGAAATGGCCGGGCCCGTTCACGCCGGAGCCGCGCCCGGCCGAGGCCGTCCTGTGCGGCGACTTCAATAGCAAGCCTGACGATATCGCCTACCGCCGTGTGCTCGAGCCCTTTGACGATGCCACGCCGCCCTGGCGCGATGCCTGGCTGCACAAACACCCAGGCCAGCCGCATGCGCCGACCTGCGCCCTGTACGACAAGGAGCAATGGCCGGAGCCGCCGTTCGCCTGCGATTTCATGTTCGTGACCGAGAATCTCGCCGGGCGGATCCGGCGCTGCGAGGTCGATGCCGATACGGCCAACTCGGACCACCAGCCGATCCTGCTGTCGCTGGATTTGTGAATTCGTGTCGGCGGCGCGTCGCCGCCGTGCTCAGTCGAGGTCTTCGGCTTCGGGCGTGAGACGCTGCAGCCGGAATGCCTGCAGGTATTCCATCCACTGCTCGCCGGGCAGCTCGGCCAATGACTCCTGGACGAACTCCATCTCGATGTCGAACTCGCGCGGCGACATGCCGCCGCGCATCAGCTGGAAGCGGCAGTACATCAGGTAGGTGTTGACGACGTCGGTCTCGCAATAGGCGCGGATCTCGTCGAGCTGGCCGGCCTGGAACGCCTGCCAGACCTTGCTGCCGTCCATCCCCATCTTGCCCGGAAAGCCGCACAGCTTGGCCAGGTCATCCAGCGGCGCGCTGGCGCGGGGCTGGTACATGGCCAGCAGGTCCATCAGGTCCAGGTGCCGCATGTGGTAGCGGCTGATGTAGTTGTTCCACTTGAAGTCGCGGCTGTCGTCGTCGCGGCCCTCGCCCATCTCCCAGTAGCGCGGCGCGGTGACGCCGTTGACCAGGCCGCGATAATGCAGCACCGGCAGGTCAAAGCCGCCGCCGTTCCATGAAACCAGTTGCGGGCTGTAGCGCGCGATCAGTTCATAAAACTTCTGGATCAGCGTGGCCTCGCCGTCTTCCGGCGTGCCGAGCGAGCCGACGTGGAACACCGCCGAGCCGTCGCGGTGCGTGCGGCGCAGCACGCAGGAAATCGCCGCGATGCGCTGCAGGTAGTGCGGGAGAAAATCGCTGCCGGTCTTTTCGCGGCGGGCGGCAAACGCATGCTCGGCGACTTCGGCGTCGCTCATCGCATCGGGATGGTCATGCAAACGGCGCAGGCCGGCAACATCGGGAATGGTCTCGATGTCGAATACCAGCACAGGGGTCATAGAACAGCGTCCTTCCTGACACCTTGCGAAGCGAAATGCCGCTTGAGCTTGACCAGCGCCTCCTGCTGGATCTGGCGCACGCGCTCGCGCGTGAGGCCCATTTCCTCGGCCAGCTCTTCCAGCGTCGCGGGCTCGATATGGTTGAGGCCGAAGCGGCGCTCCACCACATAGCGATGCTTTTCCGACAGGCGCGCCAGCCAGAGCTTCATCAGCCCTTCCAGCTCGCGGTGCGCCACCTCCTGGTCGGGGGCGGCGTTGTGCTCGTCGGAGAGGAAATCCAGGAGGCTCGAGCCGGGATCGAGATCGAACGGCGTATCGAGCGAGGTGGTATGTTCGTTGAGTGCCAGGACGTCCTGCACTTCGTCCGGCGTCTTGCCCAGCAGGTGGGCGATGTCTTCAAGGCTGGCGTCGCGCCCGTCGGTGCCGCCCTTCTCCAGATGGCGCTTGGCGCGCAGCACCTGGTTGAGTTCGCGGATCACGTGGACCGGCAGGCGGACCGTGCGCGCCTGGTTCATGATGGCGCGCTCGATGCTCTGGCGGATCCACCAGGTCGCGTACGTCGAGAAGCGGAAACCGCGCGACGGATCGAATTTTTCAATCGCGTGCATCAGGCCCAGGTTGCCTTCCTCGATCAGGTCGAGCAGCGGCACGCCGCGATTGAGGTAGCCCTTGGCGATACTGACCACCAGCCGCAGGTTGCGCTCGATCATGACCTGGCGCGCGGCAAAGTCGCCGTCCTTGGCCAGCGTGGAGAAATGCAGCTCTTCCGGGGCCGACAGCAGCGGCTTGATGCTGATGCGGTTCAGGTAGTGCTGGACGGTGTCCGCGGCCAGCTCGGTATGCAGCACGGTGCGGAAATCATCATGCTCGGGGGCGGCACTGTCGGTGCCATTTTCCGCGCTCTCTTCTTCCTCGTCTTCCGACTCGTCCTCGTCGTCGTCGCGCACGATGCGCTCACTGTCGTCGGCAAGCAGGTCGGCCTCGCGCAGGCCCACCGAAGTGGACGTGGCGATGGGCTCGTCGGTCACGGGAATCAGTTCGGCGGCGAGATCAGGCTCGAAGCCTTCAGCATCGGCGCGCGCGTCGGGATGTGCCACACCAGCCTTCACTTCCGGCTGCTTGGGACGGCGAGCCCTGCTTACGGTTCCGGAGGAGACAGTTTTCTGGCGTGGCATGAACCCTCACTGTGGCGGCAGGTACCGCATCGGATCAACCGGTTTTCCGTTCTTGCGGACTTCGAAGTGAAGCTTTACCCGGTCGGTATCGCTGTTGCCCATCTCCGCAATCTTCTGGCCTTTTCGGACCGCGGATTGCTCAGCCACGAGCACCTTGTCGTTGTGCCCGTAAGCAGTAAGAAATGTCTCGTTGTGTTTGATGATGACAAGATTCCCGTAGCCGCGCAAGGGGCCAACGTGAATCACCCGACCATCGTCCGCGGCCAGCACCGCATCGCCCTTCTTACCCGCAATATCGATGCCTTTATTACCCTTGTCGTCGAACTTCCCGACCGTCTGGCCGGTTGCCGGCCAGGCCAGCTTCATCGAGCCATCGGTGACCGGCGCGGCGGCCGCGGCGGGCGCGGCGGGCGTTGCCGCAGGCGCCGAAGCGGCCGCGGCCGGAGGCACCGGCGTGGCGGCCGGGCGGGCCTGGTCGATCGGCTGCGCCTGCACCGTGCCCGGCGCCACCGGCATGGTGGCCACGCCGGGCGCAGTGTTGACGTCGGCACCCGGCGGCACGATGCGCAGCAGCTGGCCGACCTCGATCTGGTTCACATTGGTCAGGTTGTTCCACGTTGCCACATCGCGATACGACTGGCCGTTCTCCAGCGCGATTCGGTAAAGGGTATCGCCTCGCTTGACCCGATAGTATCCGGGGGGTGCCGGTTCCAGCGTCGCGGCCGTGGTACCGGAAGTGGAGGTACGGTCAACCACAGGTGCCGGCATCGGCGAATTGGCGCAGGCGGCCAGCAGGGCCGTCAGCGCCGAGGCCGCAAAAAGTTGTCCGGCGCGTGCGAAATATTGCGATTTCACGATGTTGTGCATAGTTCGACTCAGATGGTGCCCGATTTTAAGGGCACAAAGAAAACGGCTTCAAGCGCGGTTCTGTGAAATCGATGGCGGTTGCGCCGCTCGATCAGCAACAGCTGCTGCGTGACGGTCTGGCCTGGCACGCCCGCCGGCGGCATCACCGCCACCGGGGCGATCAGGCGCCCCCCGATGGCCAGCTGCTCCAGCAGCGCCTCGGGCACCTCCATGCCGGCCGCGGCCAGGATGATGGCCGAAAACGGCGCCGCCTGGGGCAGCCCCAGCATGCCGTCGCCGTAGTGCAGGCGCAGGTTGGGCACGCGCAGCGGCCGCAGGTTGGCCTTGGCCTGCTCGTGCAGCGGGCGGATGCGCTCGATCGAGAAGACCTCGCGCGCGACCTGGCTCAGCACCGCAGCCTGGTAGCCGCAGCCGGTGCCGATCTCGAGCACGCGCTCCAGCGGCGCGTCGGCGGCCAGGCCCTCGCGCAGCAGCTCGATCATGCGCGCCACCACCGACGGCTTGGAAATGGTCTGCTGGTGGCCGATCGGCAGCGCGGCGTCCTCATACGCCTGCGATGCCAGTCCCGGCTCGACGAACAGGTGGCGCGGCACGGTGGCAATGGCCGACAGCACGCGCTCGTCGCGGATGCCCGCGGCACGCAGCCGCGCCGCCAGCGCCGCGCGCGCGCGCGCCGAGGCCATGCCGCCGCCGCCCGCGGTGGCCGCCGAGGCGCGTTGCTCGACCGCGCTTGCAGGCACCGGCGCGGGCGCCGGTGCGGCGGTGCGCGGCAGGCGCGGCTTGGCCTGCTTGGCTGGCGCCGGTGTGGGCGCGGCCGGCCGCGGCGTGCCCACGGCAGGCAAGCCGGCGGTGCGGGCCGGTGCGGGCTTGCGCTCGACTACCGCGTCGAGCGGCAGCGGAAACTTGTTGCGAGGGGGCGTGGTGCTCATCGGGGGCGCGACACTGCGGATCGGTGGCCTACTTCAACCACTGGTCGAGCGCGTCGAGCTGCCCGCGGTGCGTCAGGTCGAGCTGCAACGGCGTGAGCGAAACATAGCCCGCCGCAGCTGCATGGAAATCGGTACCCTCGCTGGCATCGCGCGCATCGCCCGCCGGACCGATCCAGTAGTTGGTGTCGCCGCGCGGATTGACCTGCGTGATCACCGGCTGCGACGGATGGCGCTTGCCCAGGCGCGTGGCACGGTAGCCCTTGATATGTTCGAACGGCAGGTTCGGGATATTGACGTTGAGCAGGAACGGCTCGGCCGGCGGCGTGCCGATGATGCGCTCCACCACGGTGCGCGCCACGCGTGCCGCGGCGTCCAGGTGCTCCCAGCCCTTGTCCACCTGCGAGAAGGCGACCGACGGAATGCCCAGCAGGTAGCCCTCGATGGCGGCGGCGACGGTGCCGGAGTACAGCACGTCTTCGCCCATGTTCTGTCCCTGGTTGATGCCGGACACCACCAGGTCGGGTTTCTCTTCCAGCAGGCCCGTCAGTGCGATATGCACGCAGTCGGTCGGTGTTCCGTTGACGAAGCGAAAACCTTTTTGCACGCCTTCGCGCGCTTCGTAGATCGACAGCGGCCGCTGCAGGGTCAGGGAGTTGGAGGCACCGCTATGGTTCTGCTCCGGCGCGATGACCGTGATCCGGCCCAGCGGCGCGAGCGCGGCATGCAAAACGGCCAGTCCCGGCGCGAGATAACCGTCGTCGTTGGCGAGAAGGATATGCATGGCGCGATTGTACCTGAGCGCGCGCGCGCAAGCGGCCCGTGCGCCGCCCTGAAAGCACGTTTCTGGCGCTGTATGCAGCCCGCAAATAACCACCTCCATAGCTTGGACATGGAACAGAACGACCGTGCTATTTCTACGCTACACTTGCCCTGCCCGCCCGCATAAGCTTGACTGGCGTGAAATGCCACCAACATCACCGGAGACAAGATGAAAGCCGTACTGTGCAAAGCCTGGGGCCCGCCCGATTCGCTGACCATCGAAACCCTGCCTGACCTGGTGCCGGCCAAGGGCGAAGTGGTCATCGACGTCAAGGCGGCCGCCGTCAACTTCCCGGATGTGCTCATCATCCAGAACAAATACCAGGCCAAGCCTGCCCTGCCGTTCAGCCCGGGCTCGGAGCTGGCCGGCGTGGTCAATGCGGTCGGCGAAGGCGTCACCCACGTCAAGCCCGGCGACAAGGTGATCGCCTACCTGGGCAACGGCGCGTTCGCCAGCCAGGCCAAGGCGCCTGCGGCGTCGGTGGTGCCGATGCCGCCCGGCATCGACTTCGAGACCGCGGCGGCGTTCACGCTGACCTACGGCACCTCACACCACGCGGTCATCGACCGGGGCGAGCTGAAGGCCGGCCAGACCATGCTGGTGCTGGGCGCGGCCGGCGGCGTGGGCCTGGCGGCGATCGAGATCGGCAAGGCCATCGGCGCGCGCGTGATCGCCGCCGCCTCGACCGACGAGAAGCTGGCGGTGTGCAAGGAGCACGGCGCCGACGCGCTGATCAACTACAGCACCGAGGACCTGCGCGAACGCATCAAGGCGCTGACCGATGGCAAGGGTCCGGACGTGATCTATGACCCGGTGGGCGGCATCTATGCCGAACCGGCCTTCCGTTCGATCGGCTGGCGCGGCCGCTACCTGGTAGTGGGTTTTGCCAACGGCGAGATCCCCAAGCTGCCGCTGAACCTGGCGCTGCTCAAGGGCGCCTCGCTGGTGGGCGTGTTCTGGGGCGACTTCGTGCGGCGCGAGCCCAAGGCCAACCAGGCCAATATGGCGCAGATGCTGGGCTGGATGAAGGAAGGCAAGATCCGCCCGCATATCTCGGCGCGCTATCCGCTGGAGCAGGCTCCGCAGGCGCTCAAGGACATGGAAGCGCGCAAGGTCACCGGCAAGATCGTGATCGTGCCCTGAGCGGCACGCAGGCCGGCGGCGCGCCCTGCCCGCCGGTAAAAGAAGGGCGCAAGGCGTGCGGCTACGCCCTGCGCCCGGCTGAG
Organism: Cupriavidus sp. FW305-3-2-15-C-LB2; assembly: GCF_058787575.1. NCBI lineage: Bacteria > Pseudomonadati > Pseudomonadota > Betaproteobacteria > Burkholderiales > Burkholderiaceae > Cupriavidus > Cupriavidus sp. FW305-3-2-15-C-LB2. The sequence goes on along the minus strand of NZ_JBYSZW010000045.1, from coordinate 31,456 downwards.
GCAACGCGCCTCAAGCTGCCAGCCGCCCTCGATGGCGCACACCCATGCGCCAGGCGGCCGGCAGTCCCCAACAGGCCGATGAGGCCATTCCGGCCATTCAGGCCGCCCCTTCCTCAGAAGCGGTGCTGCAGGCCGGCCATGACGCCGGTCTGGTTGTTGGCGAAGCCGACCAGGTCGCGCGAGACGCTGACGTTCTGCCCGTTGCGCGCATCGGCATAGCCCACCGACAGGTAGGCCAGCGTGCGCTTGGACAGCGCGTACTGGCCGCGCAGCGAGAACAGGATCGGGTCGGCGTTGTTGCCGCCCTTGATGTTCTGCTTGTAGACCGCGCCGTACAGCGTGAAGGCCGGCGTGAAGTCATAGCTGGCGCCGCCCCAGTACATGTCGCTGCGGTCCGTCGCCGCGCCGGTGGTGAAGGTGCGCTTGTAGTTGCGGTAGCCGGCAAACAGCTTCAGGTCGCCGAAGTCATAGCTGGCGCCGGCATGGATGCCCTGGATGTAGTCGGTGCTGTCGGCCGGCGTGGTGCTGCTGCCGGCGCCGTTCTGGCGGTCCCAGGTGGCGGCCGCGGCAAACTTGCCGGCGCTGTAGCCCACCCCCAGCGCGTACTTGGACGAGCTCTTGAAGTCCCCCGCCACCTCGCCCATGGCCACGGTGGCGCCCAGCTTCAGGCCGCCGAAGCTGCCGTCATAGCGGACCGCGTTCGAGGCGCGCGAGAACAGGCCGTCCTTGCGGCCGCCGGTGGCGGTCGACGAAGTAGCCCACGAATAGGCCGGCGCGTAGCCCATCGGGTCGAACGGCAGCATGAAGTCGTAGGTCGTGGTAAAGGTGCGGCCCAGCACCACCTGGCCGTAGCGGCTTGCCAGGCCCACCGTGGCACGGCGATCGAACAGCGTGTTGTCGGTGTCCAGCCTGCCGGTGTCGATGGCGATGCCGCTTTCCAGGGCGAAGATCGCCTTCAGGCCGCCGCCCAGGTCTTCGCTGCCGCGGATGCCCCAGCGCGAGGTGTTCTTGCCGCCCGAGGTCAGCTTGACCGCCGAGCCGTCCGGACCCGCGTGGCTGACATATTCGATGCCGGCGTCCACCAGGCCATACATGGTCACGCTCGATTGGGCGGATGCCGATCCGGCCGCAGCCAGACCCATCGCTGCGAATGCCATTGCCCTACGCTTCATGCTATCTCCTTGCTTGTGCTTGTTGTGTGAATCATTAGCCGGCCGGATGGTAGGGGACGCGCACTTTCAGTTCGCTTTCGGAATGCAGGCTTTTCGCGGGCACGGCGCCGCTGCGGGATTGGGGGTTTCCCTAGCTTCTAAGCCGGCGCACTTCCCTGTATCTGTCTGGCCTCGGCCGTTCCGGCCGGATTTCCGTATTGCCGCCTGACTGCCCTGCCCCATGCGTATCCTGCTTGCCGAAGACAATGTGATGCTGGCCAATTCCCTGAGCCAGGCCCTGGGCCAGGCCGGCTTCACGGTCGACTGCATGCACGACGGCCGCAGCGCCGACAACCTGCTCAGCACGCAGGACTACGCGCTGCTGATCCTGGACCTGGGCCTGCCCGGACTGGACGGCCTGGAAGTGCTGCGCCGCCTGCGCCAGCGCCGCAACCCGCTGCCGGTGCTGATCCTGACCGCGCACGGCTCGGTCGAAGACCGCGTCCGCGGCCTGGACCTGGGCGCCGACGACTACCTGGCCAAGCCCTTCGACCTGTCCGAACTGGAAGCGCGCGCCCGCGCGCTGATCCGCCGTGCCCACGGGCATGAGAGCACGCAGATCGCCTGCGGCCCGCTGCACTACGACAGCGTCAGCCGTGCCGTCCTGCTGCACGGCGAGCTGCTGCCGCTGACCGGGCGCGAACGCGCCGTGCTCGAGGTGCTGCTGCTGCGCGATGGGCGCGCGGTGAACAAGGCGGCGCTGTCGGAGAAGATCTTCGGCATCGACGAATCGGTCAACCCGGATGCGATCGAGATCTACGTGCACCGGCTGCGCAAGAAGCTCGACGGCAGCGGCGTGGCCATCGTCACGCTGCGCGGGCTGGGCTATCTGCTCGAAGCGCGGCCGGCGGCATGAGGCTTCCACGACAGGCGCCCAGCCTGCGCCTGCAGCTGTCGCTATGGCTGCTGCTGCCGCTGATGGCCCTGCTCGCCTTCGATGCGTGGCTGACCTATGAGCGCGCCATGTCTGCCGCGCATATCGCCTTCGACCGCACGCTGGAGGCGTCGCTGCGCGCAATGCGCGAAGGCATCCGCCTGCGCGAGGGGCGGCTCCAGGTCGACGTGCCAAACCTCGCGCTGGAACTCTTCGACGACCAGGCCGGCCCGCGCATCTTCTACCGCATCCGCGACGAGGACGGCGCAACCGTGACCGGCTACGACGACCTGCCGATGCCGGCCGAGGCGCCGCTGCGGCTGTACCGCACCGAGTTCTACGACACTGTCTTCCGCGAGCACCCGCTGCGCATGGCGGCCCAGGCGCTGCCGGTGCACGACGTGGGCTCGGCGCGCACGCGCCTGGTGTGGGTGCTGGTGGGCGAAACCATCGAGCCGCGCCAGCTGCTGGCGCGCGACATCCTGATCGGCTCGCTGCTGCAGGAGCTGATGCTGGTGACGCTGGCGCTGGGCATCGTCTGGCTCGGCGTGCGGCGCGGGCTGCGGCCGCTGAACCGGCTCTCCGACACGGTGGCGCGACGCGGCACGCAGCTCGACCCGATCGAGCAGAAGGACCTGCCCGCCGAGATGAAGCCGCTGGTGCAGGCGCTGAACCAGTACATGGACCGGCTCCACGGCATGGTGCAGGCGCGCAAGCGCTTCTTTGCCGATGCTGCGCACCAGCTCAAGACGCCGCTGGCGATCATCCAGGCGCAGTCCGAGCTGGCGCTGCGCGAGCGCGACGCAGAACGCGTGCGCGAGCATATGCGGCTGCTGCACGGCACCGTGCGCCATGCCTCCAAGGGCGTACAGCAGCTGCTGTCGCTGTCGCGGCTGGAGCCTGATGCGGGCTATATGCCCACGCTCGGGCCGCTGCGGCTCGATGCGCTGGCGCAAGGCGTGGCACTGGACTGGGCGCCGGTGGCGCGTGGCAGCGAGGTCGACCTGGGCTTCGAGCAGGAAGGGTCGGTGGAGGTCGCCGGGCAGGCGGAGCTGCTGCAGGAGCTGACGGGCAATCTGATCGACAACGCGATCCGCTATGCGGGGCGCGGTGCGGTGGTCACGGTGCGCGTGGCGCTGCACGGCGGCGTGCCGCGGCTGCAGGTGATCGACAACGGCCCCGGCATTGCTCCGGCAGAGCGCGATGCGGTGTTCCGGCGCTTCTATCGCGGCGAGAGCGGACAGTCCGTGGAAGGGACCGGGCTGGGGCTGTCGATCGTGCGCGAGATCGCGCGGCTGCATGGTGCAGCGGTGGAGCTTGCGGATACGCCCGGAGGCGGGCTGACGGTGTCGGTAAACTTCAGCGCTGCCGGCCACAAACCCGAGACTTGCTCTTGACCGCTTGGGCGCTCCCTCTCCCGCAAGCGGGAGAGGGGGCAAACCGCCGGCCAGCAACGCTTACCGGCAAGTCCTGCATCAAAGCTTCTCCGTCTCCCCGCTCTTCGGCTGCCACTTCATCAGCCGCTTCTCACCCATGCCGACCATCCAGTCCAGCACCAGCGCAAACGCCGTCAGCACCACGATGCCGGCAAACACGGTATTGATGTCGAAGGTGCCTTCGGCCTGCAGGATCAGGTAGCCCACGCCGCGCGCCGAGCCCAGGTATTCGCCCACCACCGCGCCCACGAAGGCCAGGCCCACCGAGGTATGCAGCGACGAGAACACCCAGCTGGTGGCGCTGGGCAGGTAGACATGGCGCAGCAGCTGCTTCTGGTTGGCGCCCAGCATGCGCGCGTTGGCCAGCACCACCGGGCTCACTTCCTTGACGCCCTGGTAGACGTTGAAGAAGACGATGAAGAACACCAGCGTCACCGCCAGCGCCACCTTCGACCAGATGCCCAGGCCGAACCAGACCGCGAAGATCGGTGCCAGGATCACGCGCGGCATCGAGTTCATGGCCTTGACGTAGGGGTCGAGGATGGCCGAGGTCATCGGGCTCAGCGCCAGCCACAGGCCCACGCCCAGCCCCGCCACCGTGCCGATGCCGAAGGCCAGCACGGTTTCGATCAGCGTCACGCCCAGGTGCAGGTAGATATCGCGCTCGACGATAAACCAGCTCCAGATGCGCTGCGCCACCATCAGCGGTTCGCCGAAGAAAAAGGCAACCTGCTGCGAGCGCGTGGCCATATGCCACACGCCGAGGATCACCACCAGGACGAGCAGCTGCCAGACGCGCAACATGCCCTTGGAATCAGTACGGAATGCCATCGGGATTCAGGTCTTGTTAGGTTGGAGGGCTCACGCCACCTTGCGCTGCTGGGCGTAGCCCTTGAGCACTTCCTCGCGCAGCACGTCCCAGATCGCGGCGTGCAGCTCGACAAAACGCGGATGGTTGCGGATCTCGGCCACGTCGCGCGGGCGCGGCAGGTCGATCTCGAACTCGCCGATCGGGTGTGTGCCGGGGCCGGCCGACAGCACCACCACACGGTCGCTCATGGCAATGGCCTCGTCCAGGTCGTGGGTGATGAAGAGCACGGCCTTGCGCTTGGCGGCCCACAGCTCCAGCACCTCGTTCTCCATCAGCTGGCGGGTCTGGATATCCAGCGCCGAGAACGGCTCGTCCATCAGGATGATGTCCGGGTCCAGCACCAGCGTCTGCGCCAGCGCAACACGCTTGCGCATGCCGCCCGAGAGCTGGTGCGGATAGCGGTCGCCAAAGCCGCCCAGGCCCACGCGGCGCAGCCATTCCTCGCCCTGCTGCACGGCCTCGGCGCGCGCCACGCCGCGGAACTCCAGGCCGGCGACGACGTTGTCCAGCGCGCTGCGCCAGGGCATCAGCGCCTCGGTCTGGAACATATAGCCGGCGCGGCGGTTGATGCCGCGCAGGGGCTCGCCGAACACGCGAATCTCGCCGCTGGAGGGTTCCAGCAGGCCGGCGCCGACGTTGAGCAGCGTGGATTTGCCGCAGCCGGTGGGGCCGACCACGGAGACGAATTCGCCGGGCTGGATCGACAGCGTGACGTCCTGGACCGCGGTATAGCGCTGGCTGCGGTCATCGCGCGAGACAAAAGTGCAGGTGACCTTGTCGAGGGAAAGTGCGGGAGTGCTCATGGTGAACCGTCTCGGTCCCGCCGTGGCGGCGCCGGGGGGCGCGGCGCGGGCGGGTGATGATGGATTGGCCGTCAAGGATTCAAAGCAAAGGCCCGCTGCGGACAGCGGGCCGATGGCATCGACGGCGAGGGTCTTACTTGTACTTGGCGTTGGCCTTCTGCACGAAGGCGTTGGTGTAGGTCTCTTCCAGCTTGACCGGCTTGCCCTTGAGCTCGGCGTCGAACTGGCCCAGCGCGTTGAACGCGGTGCGCGGGCCGTCGGCCGGCATGGTGCCGTCCGGCGAGATCGCTTCCTTGACCTTTTCCCACGCGGCCAGGTACAGCGCGCGGTCACCCAGCAGGTAGCTTTCCGGCACAGTCTTGACGATGTCCGACGGGCCCGCCTTCTGCAGCCACTTGAGCGCGCGCACCATGGCATTGGTCAGCGCCTGCGTGGTGTTGGGGTTCTGCTGGATAAACGCCTGCGACGCATACAGGCAGCCCGACGGCATGTTGCCGCCGAACACGGCCTGGGTGTCCTTGAGCGTGCGGGTATCCGAGGCGATGCGCACTTCGTTCTTCTGCGTCAGCATCGAGATCACCGGGTCCAGGTTGGCCATCGCATCGATCTGGCCCGAGCGCATCGCTGCCACCGCACCGGCGCTGGCGCCCACGCCGATGAACGACACGTCCGAAGGCTTCAGCCCGGACTTGGCCAGCACGAAGTTGGCCATCATGTTGGTCGACGAACCCGGCGCGGTCACGCCGATCTTCTTGCCCTTCAGGTCGGCGATCGACTTGAAGTTGGGCATGGTCTTGTTCGACACCACCAGCACGATCTGCGGGGCGCGGCCCTGCAGCACGAATTCCTGGTAGCGCTGGCCCTTGGCCTGCAGGTTGATGGTGTGCTCGTAGGCGCCCGAGACCACGTCGGCGCTGCCGCCCACCACGGCCTGCAGCGCCTTGGCACCGCCGGCGAAGTCGACGATCTCGACGTCCAGCCCTTCTTCCTTGAAGTAGCCGAGACGCTCGGCAATGGTCAGCGGCAGGTAATAGAACAGGTTCTTGCCGCCCACCGCGATGGTGACCTTGGTCTTCTCAGGCTTGCCCTGTGCCTGCGCCTGGCCGAAGGTGAACCAGCCGGCCAGGAACAGCGCCAGCGCGATCAGGAATTGCTTCCAGAATTTCTTGTTATACATGCGAGATCTCCTACCCGTGTGGACTGGCGCTGCGGCGACATGCGCTCGAAGGGGGCGCGCCGCGGTGCGGCAAATTGCGATGCTACCGGACGGTGCGATGCACCGCATCGGTATCAACACCTAGCAAACCCGCCAGCATAACGCCCTTACCTTTCGATCACCTTGCCGCAGCCCGCGCCATCATTCCGCGTGGATGTCGGCAGACTTGATCACCTTGCCCCAGCGCGCGAGTTCCGCCTTCTGGTACTGACCCAGCTGCTGCGGGTTCATGTACTTGGCCTCGGCGCCCAGGTCCTCGGCCTTCTTGCGGAAGGCTTCGGTGCGCATGATCTTGTCGATTTCGCCAGTCAGCTTGTCGATCACCGGCTTGGGCGTGCCTGCCGGTGCGTACATCGCGAACCACGACGACACGTCCAGGTCGGGGTAGCCGGCCTCGGGCGCCGACGGCACGTCCTTCAGGCTGGGCAGGCGGGTCTTGCTGGTCACCACCAGCGGACGCAGCTTGCCGGCGGCGATATGGGCCATCAGCGGCGGCGGCGTGGTGATGGTCAGGTCCACCGAGCCGCCCAGCAGGTCGGTCATGGCCGGACCGGTACCCTTGTAGGGCACGTGCGTGATTTTCGTGCCGGCCATCTGGTTCAGCAGCTCGGTCGAGACGTGCTGCAGCGAGCCGTTGCCCGACGAGGCGTAGTTGAGCTTGTCCGGATTGGCCTTGGCGTAGGCCACCAGTTCCTTCAGCGACTTGACCGGCAGGCTCGGGCGCACCACCAGCACCTGCGGCGCCGACAGGATGTTGGCCACCGGCGCAAAGTCCTTGACCGGGTCCCACGACAGGTTCTTGACCAGCAGCGGCGTGATCACGTGGAAGCCCGAGTACTGCAGCATCAGCGTGTAGCCGTCCGGCTTGGCCCGCGCCACCAGTTGCGCGGCGATGCTGCCGTTGCCGCCGGGACGGTTGTCCACCACCACCGGCTGGCCGAGCGCCTTGGACAGCGGTTCCGCAATCATGCGCGCCGCGATGTCGGTGGTGCCACCGGCCGCGGCCGATACCACCAGCGTCACCGGACGGGCGGGATAGGTACCGTCCTGCGCCAGGGCGACGGGCGCGAACCATGCCGCACCGAGTGCCGCCAGCGTGGCGGCTACGGCCTTGCGCCGTGCGGGCATGGCGGACTTGCGTTGAAGGGCTTGCTTCATGAGGGTCTCCGTTATCTGTTGGATGTGTTGTTCTTGTCTGGGTGCCGGCTATGCCTGCCCGGCGAAATGCTCCGCCATCCAGGCCGGCGGCTGGTGCGTGCGCAGGCGCGGGCCGGCGCTCAGCAGCTGGCTGTGGAGGTCGCGCCCGACCAGCGCCGGCATGCCGGCCACCACCTCGAGCAGCGCGCCCAGGTCGACGCCGGTCTCCACGCCCATGCAGTCGAACATGTGGACCAGGTCTTCGGTGCTGACGTTGCCACTGGCACCGGGGGCGTAAGGGCAGCCACCCAGGCCGCCGGCGGCCGCGTCGAAGCGCGTCACGCCGGTCTGCCAGGCAGCCAGGGCATTGGCCAGGCCCATGCCGCGGGTGTTGTGCAGGTGGATGGTCAGGCCGGTATCGGGCAGCGCGGCCTGGAAGGCCTCGCACAGCGCCGCGACCTGGTCCGGGTAGGCCATGCCGGTGGTGTCGCACAGCGTGATGCCGTCCGCGCCGGCCTCGGCGAAGCGGGTGGCCAGTGCCATCACCGCGGCGCTGTCGACCTCGCCCTCGAAGGGACAGCCGAACACGGTCGACAGCGAAATATTGACCGGCACTCCGGCGCCGCGCGCCGCCTCGATCATCGCCAGCAATTGCGCTTGCGACTGCTCGCGCGTCATGCGCAGGTTGGCGCGGTTGTGGGTCTCGCTGGCCGACATCACCAGGTTGACCTCGTCCGGCCGGCACGACAGCGCACGCTCCAGCCCGCGCAGATTGGGCACCAGCGCGGTGTAGCGAACGCCCGGGTGGCGCCGCATGCGGTGCATCAGTGCCTCGGCGTCGGCCAGCGCCGGGATGGCGCGGGCCGAGGTGAACGAGGTGGCTTCGATGCGGGCAAAGCCGCAGGCCGACAGCGCGTCGAGAAAGGCGACCTTGGCATCGGTCGGCACCACCACCGGCTCGATCTGCAGGCCGTCGCGCGGCGCGACTTCGTTGATCTCGACGCGGGCGGGACCGCTCAGTTTGGTGGCGGCGCTCATGCGATCACCTTGCGCGCACGCAGGTCGGCGATGGCGGCGTCGTCGAAGCCTGCCTGCTTCAGCACCGTATCGGTATGCTCGCCGAGCGTCGGCGCGCGGTCATGGATCTCGCCGGGGCTGGCCGACAGCTTGGGCACCACGCCCGGCACTTCCACCGTGAGCCCGCCGGCCGAGGTCACCGACTCGATCACGCCGCGGGCGCGGTAGTGCGGGTCTTCGGCAATGTCCTTGACGGTATAGATGCGGCCCGACGGCACCTGCGCGTCGCGCAGTAGCGCCAGCGCCGAGTCCACCGTCTGCGTGCGGGTCCAGTCGGCGATGGCGGCATCGATCTCGTCGACGCGCTTCACGCGGCCATCGTTCTGCGCCAGCGACGGATCGTCGGCCAGGTCGGGCCGGCCGATGGCCAGCATCATGCGCTTGAAGATGGCGTCGCCATTGGCCGCCACCAGCACGTATTCGCCGCTGGCACAGGGGTACGCGTTGGACGGCGCGATCCCCGGCAGCGCGCCGCCGGCGGGCTGGCGCACCGCGCCAAAGGCCGAGTATTCCGGCAGCAGACTTTCGCTCAGGTTGAACAGCGACTCGTACAGCGCCACGTCGATGACCTGGCCTTCGCCGCCGCGCGCGTCGCGCTGGTACAGCGCCAGCAGCACGCCCATGGCGCCGTGCAGGCCGGCGATGGTGTCGCCCAGCGACAGGCCGGCGCGCACCGGCGCGCGGCCGGGCTCGCCGGTCAGGTGGCGCAGGCCGGCCATGGCTTCGGCCACCGCGGCAAAGCCGGGCTCATCCTTCTTCGGCCCGGTCTGGCCATAGCCCGACACGCGCAGCATGATCAGGCGCGGGTTGTCGGCATGCAGCACGTCCCAGCCCAGGCCCCACTTCTCCATGGTGCCGGGGCGGAAGTTCTCGATCAGCACGTCGGCCTCGGCGGCCAGCTTGCGCACCAGTGCCTGGCCTTCCGGCTGGCGCAGGTCGATGCAGATCGACTCCTTGTTGCGCGACTGCGCCTCCCACCAGACCGAGGTGCCTTCATGCAGCATGCGCCATTTGCGCAGCGGGTCGCCCTGCCCCGGCGGCTCCACCTTGATGATGTGGGCGCCAAAGTCGGCCAGGGTCTTGGCGGCAAAGGGGCCGGCGATGAGTTGTCCGAGTTCGAGGACGCGAATGCCCTCGAGGATCTGTTGCGCCATGGGGTGTCTCCGTGCGATGCGGTGTCTTGTTGCAGTGCGGCAAGCCCAATGACTGGCTTGTCATACATTGCGTTCGAACGGAGTGTGCCCCAGCAGGGGGCCTGCCAGGAATCGGCAATCGGAGAAGCGGGCTTTCTCGGAACGCGAAAGGCTGCGGAGCCGCCTCAGCGCGGGCGCGTCAGAACGGCGCCCGGTCCCCGCACAGGTGGGTGATCAGCAGACGGGCCGAGACTGTCAGCCCGGCCGGGTCGCGCAGCCCGATCAGCAGCGAGCGGCGCGCCCAGGCGTCTTGCAGCGACACCAGCGACAGCCCCATCGACTTGACGTGCGGCTCGGCAGCGATGCGCGGCAGCACGCCCACGCCCAGGCCGGCCATCACCATGCGGCACATGGCATCGAAGCTGCGCACCTGGATGCGCAGCCGGAACGGCCGGTCGAGCCGGCTGCTCTCCTCGAGCAGGCGTGCGGCCAGCGAGGTTTCCTGCGGCAGGCTGACGAAGTCGAATTCCAGCGTATCGGCATAGTGCACCGGGCCGCGCGCGGCCAGCGGATGGTTGGGCGGCGTGATGATGACCAGCTCGTCCTGCCGGTACTCGATCGTCATCAGCCCGGCCGCGGGGGTGCGGTCGGCAAAGATGCCCACGTCGGCACGGTTCTCGACCAGCGCGGCGACGATATCGCGGCTGTTCTGCTCTTCCAGCTCGATGCGGATGGTGGGATGACGCTGCATGAACGACGCCAGGTCGTCGGGCAGGAACTGCGTGATCGCCGAGGTGTTGGCGCACACCCGCACCTGCCCGCGCACGCCCGAGGCGTAGTCCGACATCACGCCGGCCATGCGTTCGACGTCCTGCAGGATGGTCAGCGCATGGTGGAAGCAGGCCTGGCCGGCCTCGGTCAGCTGCACGCCGGCGGCATGGCGGAAGAACAGCGGCGCGCCGACCGCGGTTTCCAGGTCGGAGATGCGCTTGCTGGCGGCGGCCACGGCCAGGTGCGACTGGCGCGCGCCGGCCGAGATGCTGCCCTGCCGGGCCACGGCGACGAACAAGCCAAGCGTGACGAGATCGAAGCGGGCCAGGTTCATGGGAGAGGCAGGCGGCTGAAGAAGGCGGAAGAACGCGGTGACCGGCGCGCGGGCAATCGGCCCCGCGCGATCGTGCTCAGAGGTTGCGGCGGTCCATCACCGCACGCGCGATGGTGCCGGCATCGACGTACTCCAGCTCGCCGCCCACCGGCACGCCGCGCGCCAGGCGCGACACCTTGAGGCCGCGCGCCTTGAGCATTTCGCCGATGTAGTGCGCGGTGGCCTCGCCTTCGCTGGTGAAGTTGGTGGCGACGATGACTTCGCCGACCGGGCCGCCCAGCTCGGGCTCGGTGGCGCGCGCGAGCAGCCGGTCAAGATGGATCTCGCGCGGGCCGATGCCGTCCAGCGGCGAGAGCCGGCCCATCAGCACGAAGTACTTGCCGCGGTAGGTCAGGGTCTGCTCGATCATGACCTGGTCGGCCGGGGTTTCCACCACGCACAGCACCGAGGCGTCGCGGCGGTCGTCCAGGCAGGTCTCGCAGATCTCCTGCTCGGTGAAGGTATTGCAGCGCTGGCAATGGCGGATATGGTCCGCCGCGCCGCGCAGCGCATCGCCCAGCTTGCGCGCGCCCTCGCGGTCGTGCTGCAGCAGGTGGTAGGCCATGCGCTGGGCGGACTTGGGCCCGACGCCGGGCAGCACCCGCAGCGCTTCGACCAGTGCCTGCAGCGAGGTCGGGGACGATGCCTTCACAGTGGCGTTCAGAACGGCAGCTTGAAGCCCGGGGGCAGCGGCAGGCCCGAGGTCATCGAGCCCATCTTTTCCTGCGAGGTGGCTTCGGCCTTGCGCACGGCGTCATTGAAGGCGGCGGCGACCAGGTCTTCCAGCAGGTCCTTGTCTTCGCCCTCGGCCAGCAGGCTGGGGTCGATGGTGACGCGCTTGACGTCGTTCTTGCAGGTCATGACCACCTTGACGAGACCGGCGCCGGACTGGCCCTCGACCTCGATCTGGGCCAGCTGCTCCTGCATCTTCTTCATGTTTTCCTGCATCTGCTGGGCTTGCTTCATCAGCCCGGCGAGTTGACCTTTCATCATGATGGAATGCTCCTGGATTCGGTAAGAAATTCGGTGAAGTAAGTTCGGTAAAGCAAACGCAGGCCGCGGATCAGGCGGCGCGCGGCTGGATCGAGCCCGGCACGATCTGGCCGCCAAAATCGCGCAGCAGGCCCTGGACAAAGGGATCGGCCTCGATCACGGCCTCGGCTTGGCGCTGGCGCTCGGCGCGCGCCTCGGCATCGGCGGCCGCGGCCGTGATGGAAACCCCGCCGACTTCGCAGACCACGCGCACCGGCTCGCCGAAGTGGTCGCACAGCGCCTGCTGCAGCCGCTCGGACACGCCGTTCTCGCCCAGGGCCGCGACCGGGATGCGCAGGTGGAAGGTACGTCCGACCACCTGGGTCAGTTCGCTCTGGTAGGCCAGCTGCTGCGCCAGGCCCTTCAAGGGCAGGCCGGCGGCCAGCACCGGCCATTCGCCGGTGAAGGCCGGCGGGGTGCCATCCTCGCCCGCTGCTGGCGGGCGCGGGGCGACGAACTTGGCGGACTCTGCCGGCGCCGCGGCTGGCTGCACCGGAGCGGTCTCGCGCGCCGGCTCGGCCTCGCGCGCGGGCGCCCGGCGCGGCCCGGCGGCACGCGCTGCCGGTTCGTTGAAACCGTTGTCGCGGTAGCCAGGATCGCTGTCATAGGGGCCGATGACCGGCAGGTCAGGCGGCAGCTCTTCCCACGGCGGCACGTCGCTGCCACCCGCCAGCTCCCAGGGCGGCACGGATTCCGGCTCCGCCTGGCGCGCGGCGGGCCGTGCCGGCGCTGCCGGCGACTGCATGGGCGCCTTCGCAACCGGTGCCGGCGGCCGACTCACGGCTGCCGCGCCGGGCGCGCGCAAGGGTTGGGCCGGCGGGCGCTGCGCGGCAGCCGGCGCTGGCGCCATGGCCGGCGGCGGCGCCTTGCGGCCGCCCCCACGGGCAGCGGAAGCCTGGCGGGCGGCCGCCAGCGCGGCGGCGGCGGGCGACATTGCCCCGTTGCCGGCGCCAGCGGCCGGCCGTGCCGGCGCAGCTTCAGGGGATGCAGGGACAGCGGCAGGTGCGGCAGCGGGTTCAGCCACTGCCACGGGCTGGACCGCCCGTGCGGGCATAGGGGCAGGGACCGGGGCCGCCGCAGCACCGGCCTTGGCCTGTTCGGCGGCATTGGCCACAGCCGTCGCATGGCGGGTATCAACGGTTTGCGCGGCTTCGGCACCACGCTGGCGCGCAGGCGCGGCACCACCGCCCTGCCCTTGCGCCGTAGTGGGTTCAGACGACGGCCGGAACGCCAGCATGCGCAGCAGCGTCATGGTGAAGCCGGCGTACTCGTCCGGCGCGAGCGCCAGCTCGCTGCGGCCGAGGTTGGCGATCTGGTAGAACAGCTGCACTTCCTGCGCGTCGAACACCCCGGCCAGGCGCCGCACCTCATCGGCTTCGGGCCATTCGTCCTGCACCGAGGCCGGCACGGCCTGCGCCAGCGCCACCTTGTGCAGCAGCGAGCCCAGGTCCTGCAGCGCGCCGGCAAACGACAGGCTGCGGTCGGCCATGGCATCGGCAATCGCCAGCATGGCGGCGCCGTCCTCGGCGGCCAGCGCATCGAGCAACTGCACCAGGTAGCCCTGGTCGATCGCGCCCAGCATGCCGCGCACCGCGTCTTCCGAGACCTGGCCCGCGCTGTAGGCGATGGCCTGGTCGGTCAGCGACAGCGCATCGCGCATCGAGCCGTGCGCGGCCTGGGCCAGCAGGCGCAGCGCATTGCCGTCGTGGCCGATGCCTTCCTGCGCCAGAATATGGTCCAGGTGCGAGACGATATGCCCCGGCGGCATCTGCTTGAGGTTGAACTGCAGGCAGCGCGACAGCACCGTGACCGGAATCTTCTGCGGATCGGTGGTGGCGAGAATGAACTTGACGTGCCCGGGCGGCTCTTCCAGCGTCTTCAGCATGGCGTTGAAGGCGTGGTTGGTGAGCATATGCACTTCGTCGATCATGTAGACCTTGAAGCGCCCGGAGGTCGGGGCGTAGACCGCCTTGTCCAGCAGCTGCGCCATCTCGTCGACGCCGCGGTTGGAGGCGGCGTCCATCTCGATGTAGTCGACGAAGCGGCCGCTGTCGATCTCCTGGCAGGCCTTGCACTGTCCGCACGGCTGGGCGGTGATGCCGCCGTTGCCGTCAGGGCCGGTGCAGTTCAGGGCCTTGGCCAGGATCCGCGACAGCGTGGTCTTGCCGACCCCGCGCGTGCCGGTGAACAGGTAGGCATGGTGCAGCCGCTGCTGTTCCAGCGCGTGCGTGAGCGCGCGGACCACGTGCTCCTGGCCGACCAGCGTGGTGAAATCCCTGGGGCGCCATTTGCGCGCTAGAACTTGATAACTCATGGCGGCGATTGTAGCAAAATGCAGCCCCCCTCCGGCCGCCGCCGCCCCGACCTCGCGGTCTTTATTCGCCACGCGCCGCGCGGGCTGGCTCCGGTGGCCGCAACCAGCCCGCGGCGTGGCTCAGCCGCACTCGCCCACGTAGCCGCAATTAGCGCATTTGGCGCATCCGTCGACCTTGTGCAGGGCGTGCGCGCCACACTCCGGACACGGCTTGCCGGTGCCGACACCGGGGGTGCCGGGGGCTCGGACCGGGCTGGCGAGATCCGCCCCGGCATCCGGCGCCTGCCCCCCGCCTTCGCGCTGGGCCAGCCTGGCCGCCAGCGCGGCTACCGGCACCTGGCCGCCCTCGGCATCCAGGAAGCCGCGCTTGATCAGGATGCGCTGCAGCGCGTAGCTGAGCGCGGCCACTTCGGAGTCATGGAAGCGCGGCACCTCGGTACCGTCCTGGCGCAGCAGCGTACCGTAGCGCACCGTGCCCTTGTCCCACACCACGTTGCGCATATCCGCCAATGCCTTGGCCACCGAGCCGCCAGAGCGCGCCACCATCGACAACAGCCGCATGGTCGAGGTGATCCACTGCTGGCCCTCGCTGCGCTGCCCCGCCGGCATGAAGAACTCCACCGGGCGCTCGATCTCCACCGGCTTGCCGTCGGCAACGCCGGCGACGCGCATGAAGTTGACGGTCAGGTAGACGGTCTTGTGGCCCTCGTAGGTCAGGTATTCGACCTTGGACGTCACCCCCTCCAGGTCGCCCACCGGCCGGCTGCCGAAGGGGCGAACCAACGGATTATCGTCGGCCACGGCAGCGGGAGCCACCGCCGGCGCCTCTACTGACAGCACGGCCCCCAGCACCGAATTGGGGCGATAGGTCGCCAGCCCCTTCAGGCCGGCCTTCCACGCCTCCAGGTACAAGTTGCGGAAGGCTTCGTACGGATAATCCTCCGGCACGTTGACGGTCTTGCTGATGCTGGTGTCGATATACGGCTGCACCGCTTCCAGCATCCGCATATGGTCCAGCGCCGACATCTGCAGCGCGGTGACGAAGGCATCCGGCAACTGTGCCATGTCGGCCCCCATGTGACGGTAAAGCCGCCAGGCATGATCCGCCACCTCGAAGCTGCGGTAGCTGTTGTCCGGCATCCGCTTCTTGCGGTTATAGGTCCACGAGAAGGCGGGCTCGATGCCATTGGACGCATTGTCGGCAAAGGCCAGCGTGATGGTGCCGGTGGGTGCGATCGACAGCAGGTGCGAATTGCGCAGCCCGTTGCGCGCAATGGCATCGCGCAAGCGTTCGGGCAGCCGCCCGGCAAATCCGCTCTGCAGGTAGGCATTGGCATCGAGCAGGGGGAAGGCGCCCTTCTCCACCGCCAGTTCGGTCGACGCCAGGTAGGCATCGTCGCGCATGCGTTCCGAGATCCGCGCCGCCAGTTGCCGCGCCGGCTCGGTGTCATAGCGCAGGCCCAGCATCACCAGCGCGCTGCCCAGCCCCAGGAAGCCCAGCCCGACGCGGCGCTTGGCGTGGGCCTCGGCCTGTTGTTCGGGCAACGGCCAGAAGGTCACGTCGAGCACGTTGTCGAGCATGCGCGTGGCCACGCGCACCACTTCGGCAAAGGCATCGAAATCGAATTCGGCCTGCGGCGAGAACGGCTGGCGCACGAAGCGCGTCAGGTTGATCGAGCCCAGGCAGCAGCAGCCATAGGACGGCAGCGGCTGCTCGGCGCATGGGTTGGTGGCCTCGATGCGCTCGCAGTAATAAAGGTTGTTGTCGGCGTTGATCTGCGACAGGAACAGGATGCCCGGCTCGGCATGGTCGTAGGTGGCCTGCATGACCTGGTCCCACAGGTTGCGGGCCGGCACGCGCCGGTACACCCACTGGCCGTCGTCGCGGCGATAGGCGCCCGCGGCGATCATGTCGGCACCCGGCTCGGCCTCATGCACCAGTTCGACCTCGCCGTCGGCCTGCACGGCCTGCATGAAGGCGTCAGTGACGCCGATGGAGATATTGAAGTTGCTGAGGTCGCCCTTGTCCTTGGCGTGGATAAAGCTCTCGATATCCGGATGGTCGCAGCGCAGCACGCCCATCTGCGCGCCGCGGCGCGCGCCGGCGGATTCCACGGTGGCGCA
Organism: Cupriavidus sp. FW305-3-2-15-C-LB2; assembly: GCF_058787575.1. Classification (NCBI taxonomy): domain Bacteria; kingdom Pseudomonadati; phylum Pseudomonadota; class Betaproteobacteria; order Burkholderiales; family Burkholderiaceae; genus Cupriavidus; species Cupriavidus sp. FW305-3-2-15-C-LB2. The sequence continues at coordinate 15,084 of NZ_JBYSZW010000045.1, read as the reverse complement.
CGATGCGTCGAACACCTTCATGAACGACACCGGCCCCGAGGCGCGCGAATGCGTGGCCCGCACCAGCGCGCCGGCCGGTCGGATCGCCGAGAAGTCATAGCCCACGCCGCCGCCGCGGCGCATGGTTTCGGCGGCCTGCGCCACCGCCGTGTAGATGCTGGGGCGGCCTTCGCGCGGCTCCGACACCGAATCGCCCACCGGCTGCACGAAACAGTTGATCAGCGTGGCCTGGATGCCGGTGCCCGCCGCCGAGTTGATGCGTCCGGCCGGCACGAAGCCGTTTTCCTGCGCCCACAGGAAGCGCGCGCTCCAGGCCTCGCGCTGGTCCTCGGGTTCGGCCTGGGCCAGCGCGCGCGCCACGCGTTGCCTGACATCGGCAATGCTGCGCTCTTCGCCCTTGGCGTATTTCTCGATCAGGACTTCGGTGGAGATTTCCTGCGGCGCCAGGGCGCCGCGAATGATCTGGTCGTTTGCGTTCATGTATTGGCTCACCACGGTCTGGGTCGGTGAATGGTCGGGCCGCCGCGGCCCGCGTTACCTGCGCCAGATCAAGCCGACGCATTTGCCGCGGGCAATGACCCACCACTGCAAAGGGCATTCAACGCAATTTCTCCGCGGTATCGCGGTCTGGGGTACAATGCCGCTCGGACGGGCCTCCTCGCATGGTGGCGCGGTCAACCTGGTCAGGTCGGGAACGAAGCAGCCACAGCCGTTTTCCGCCAGTGCCGAGGGCCAGGCTCGTCCACCTCACACCCCTCCTGCCGTACCCCTCCCGCTATCTCCGCACGCACGAGTCGTTTGCAGCGCAGTCCCTGTCACTTTAGTACAGCCGGGCCACGAGCGCGCGCGCCGCATATCCCATTTTGCGCCGATTCTGGCACCCTGTCCGGGTGCCACGCCAGCCGTCAGAACAGCGAGCCCTGCTGCGGCATCGGCGGCGCCAGACGCTCGGCGGGAATCCATTCGCCGTCCGCGGTGGCCACGCCGGCCTCGATACGCTTGCCCGGGAACATCGGCGCAAGCGCGGCCGCATAGCGGCCCAGCTGCGCGCGGTAGGCTTCATGCTCCTGCGGCAGGAGCCGCAGCTTGTAGTCGACGATCACCACGCGGTCGTCGAACTCCACCAGCCGGTCGATACGCAGCAGCCTGCCGCGCGCGTCATAGAGTTCGACTTCATTGCGCGCGCTGCGGGCGTCCCCCGCCCCCAGCAACGGCGCCAGTGCCGGCGCGCGCAGCATCGCAGCCACCGCCTCCAGCGCTTGCGCCACCTGTTGCCGCCACGCCTGCCGTGCCGCCCCGGTGTGCGCGCCCGTCAGCGGGAACCAGCGCAATACGGTGTCGATCCCCGGCACGCCGGCAAAGGCTTCGGGATAGCGCGTCAGGCGTTCCAGCAAGGCATGCACCAGCTCGCCGTGGCGGGCGGCCGCAGCGTTGAAGACGATGCCGTCGGACTCGTCTTCGGCTTCGGCCTCGCCCTCTTCTTCAAACCCGATCCCCTGCCGCGCATCCGCCGCATCGCGATAGCGCAGCCGGAAGTCGGTAAAGCGCACCGGCTCGCTCAGGCGCGCGGGCATCGGAGCCTGGTCCTGCGCATCGGCCAGCTCGCCCGGATAGGCCGGCACCATCTCGCCGACGCCTGCGGCCTGCAGCCGCACATACCAACTGCCGGCGATCTCGGCATTGCCCTCGCCCGAACCGCTGCGGCTGGCACGGCCCTTGACCCCGCTGACCAGCAGGCCCTGCTGCGCGCGCGTCATGGCCACGTACAGCAGGTTCCAGTTCTCGCGCTCGCCCAGCGCCGCCTCCGCCTCGAACAACGGCGCCCGCGCCAGCCCGCGCTCGCTGCGCTTGCCGTAGGCCGAGAAATGCCGAGGCACCGGCGACGACGGCGGCCAGTCGACCAGGATGCCGCCCCGGTCCGCGGCCGGCTCACTGTGGTTGGCATCGAGCAGCACCACGAACGGCGCCTCCAGGCCCTTGGCCGCATGCACGGTCAGGATATGGACCGCGTCGAGGCCGGCAAACGCCGGATCGTCCTCGGCCGGCTCCACGTCTTCGGCGCTCTCGCCCATGCCGCCTTCATCGGGGCTTTCGCCCTCGTCGCCGCGGCGGATTTCCTGCAGCTCGTCGATAAATTTCGGCAGGCTCGGATAGCGCCCGCCGTCGAGGTCAAGCGACAGCTTCAGGAAGGCGTCGAGGTTGGCCAGCACCTGTTCGCGGATATCCGGCGGCGCGGCCTCGGCATAACGGCGCCGCACTTCGCCGCCGTGGAAGATCTGGTCAATCAGGTCATGCACCGGCCGGTGCGGCGCGACGCGCAACCACTGGCGCAAGCGCTGCACGCCTTCGCGCAGCGCATCGGATACGTGTTCGGGCAGGCCGCCTGACTCGATGCGTGCCCACCAGCCGCCCTCGCCTTCGATCCGGGCCAGCGCCAGCAGGTCGTCGTCTGTCGCTCCCACCAGCGGGCTCTTCAGCACGTGCGCGAGATCCAGGTCCGATTCCGGCGTCATCAGGAACGCCAGCAACGCCGACAGGTCCAGCGCCTCGAGCGTGGCCAGCAGGCCGCCGCGGCGCGGGCTCAGGCACGGGATGCCGGCCTCGCGCAGCGCGCGCTCATAGTCAGCCAGATGGGTCTTGCGGCGCACCAGCAGATGCATGTCGCTCCAGCGCGCGGGGCGCTGTTCGCCGCCCTCATGGACCGGCACGGTGTCGCGCACCAGGCGCAGCCACGCGGCCACGCGCCGGCCCTCTTCCAGCCGCAGCGAATCGCCGGCCTGCCGGCGTGGCTGCAGCAGCGTGTCGCGATGGGCGGAGGCGGCTTCGGCGGACTTGTCCTCTGCACCATCGTCAACGGCGTCTTCGGCCTTGTCCTCGGGCTCCACCAGCGGCAGCAGCCAGACCGGCCCGTTGCCTCCGGCCAGTGCCGTGGTCTGGGTCGCGTACAGCGGATAGCGGCCCTCGGCGCGTGCGGTGTCGAACACGGCGTTGACCCAGTCCAGCACTTCGGCACGGTTGCGCCGGGTGCGGTTGGTGCGCAGCACGGTGGCGCCGAACGTATCGCGCAGCATCTCGCCGGCCGCGCCGAACAGCCGTGCATCGGCGCGCCGGAAGCGGTAGATCGACTGCTTGGGATCGCCCACCAGGAACACCGTCGGCCGCTCGCCCAGGCCCGCATAGCCGGCCAGCCAGCCCTGCAGGATGCGCCACTGCAGCGGGTTGGTGTCCTGGAACTCGTCGAGCAGCAGATGGCGGTAACGCGCGTCCAGCCGCACCTGCAGGTACGTGGCGGTCTCTTCGTCCGACATCAGGCGCGCGGCCTGCCATTCCAGGTCGGCGAAGTCCATCGCGCGCTGCTCGTCCTTGTGCCGCTGGTAGCGCGTCAGCAAGGCATCGCCGATACAGAACAGCGCGCGGTTGATCGCCAGCACCGCGGCTTCGCAACAACGCGCGCTGATGTCGTCAAGCATGGCGCAGATCGAGGCATGCTCGTCCAGCAACGCATCGACCATGCCTTCGCCGCCGGCGGCCTTGACCAGCGCCGCGGTGCGCCGCAGCGAACGCGGGCCGCCGGTGGTGGTGAAGAACGCGGCGCGCAACTGCGCGAACGCCCGTTCGGCGGGCTTGCCGGGCGCCGCGCCCGCTTCGCGCCACGCGGTGATCGCCATCAGCGCATCGGTGATGCGGGCGGCGTGGGTCTGCTCGGTCTTGCCGGCCGCGCCCAGGCGCAGCGCCAGCGACTCGCAGGCATCGCGCCAGCCTTCGTCGGACAGCGCCTGCAGCAGCACGTCGCCCCGGGCGTCTTCGCCCAGGCAGTCGGACAGCGCCTGCAGCGGGTCGCCGCCCTCCTGCATCGCCCACCATTCGCTGCGGGCATGGAACATCGCGTCCAGCAGCGCGCGTGCCTGGAAGTCGCCCACGGCATCGACCAGCGTTTCCCACGCGGCGCGCAAGTCGGTGTATTGCTCCGTGGCCAGCGCGCGCCAGACCGGGGCCCAGGCTTCGCGTTTCATGCGCAGCGCATCTTCGCGCAGCGCCGCGCCCGGCACGATGCCCGAGGCCAGCGGCGCGCCACGCAGCAGCGTGCCGAACCAGCCGTGGAAGGTATCGATGGCCATGCGCCCGGGCGCGGCCAGCACCTGCGCATGCAGGCGCCGCGCACGCGGCAGCGCCTCGCGCGCGGCGTCATGCGTCAGGCCGCGCTGCACCAGCGCTGCGACCACGTCTTCATCGCTGTCGCGCGACATCTGTGCCAGCACCTCCAGCAGGCGGTCGCGCATTTCTTCGGCGGCCTTGCGCGTGAAGGTGATGGCCAGGATCTCGTGCGGCGCGGCGCCGGCCAGCAGCAGGCGCACCAGCCGCGCCACCAGCAGCCAGGTCTTGCCGCTGCCGGCACAGGCCTCTACCACCACCGAGCGCGCGGGATCGCAGGCGGCGCGCGTGAACTCGGCCTCGGAAACGGGCTCGCCGTCGCGCTGGTAAGGCTGGACGTGGTGCGGATCGTGGGGCGTCATGATGTCAGCGCCGGCACGGCGGTGGATTCCCAGAAGCCCTTGCGGCACAGGCCGCGGGCGGTGCAATACAGGCAGGCGGAGGCATCGCCGAAGGCCGGCAGCCTGGCACCCTGGCGCAGGCGCATGACGTCGTCGCGCATCTGCCGTTCCAGCCAGATGACGGCGGCTTCAAAATCGGGCAGGCCGACTTCGCGCTGCGCCGCCGCTGCGCCCTCGCGCGCGCCTTCGAGCGATACCCAGCTGCCCGCTGCCGCATCGGCGCGCAGCAGGCCGTAGAACGGCAGCTGGCAGTCTTCCCCGACCTCGGCCAGCTTGCGCTTGAGGCGGGTGGCGCTCTGCGTCTTGTAGTCGAGCACGGCATGCGCCCCGCCCGGGCCCTGGTCAAGCCGGTCGATGCGCCCGGTCAGGCGCAGCGGCTGGCCGTCGGGCATCGGCAGGTCGATGCCGGCGTCGAGCTCGCCGCCGCGCCAGAACCAGCCCTCGGCCTCGCGCGCGGATTGCCAGGCGACATACGACGGCATCACCTCGCGCCAGCGCCGGTAGTAGGCAATGGCATTGCCGTCCTCGGCCATCAGCGCACCGAACACGGCTTCGGAAATCTCGGCCAGGCGGGCCAGGCGCCGGTCTTCCGCCAGCGTCTCGCCACGCTCGCGGCGCGCCTGCAGGTCCTTGTGGTAGCGCAGCAGCACGTGGTGCAGGTGTTCGCCGATCTCGCGTTTCTCCAGCTCGTCGCTGACTGTCTCCAACCCGGCCAGGCCCAGCATGCGGCCGGCGAAGAACTGGTAGGGGCAGCGGCGCAGCATGTTGTAGGCCTGCGCGCTCCAGCGCACCGGCACCAGCGCGGGCTCCGCCGCCGGCGCCGGCATGCCCTGCGGATCGGCAAAGGTCTCGTGCGCCTGTGCTGCGGCGGAAGCTTCGATGCTGACGCCCGCGCGCGCGCAGCACGCCGCCAGGCGCTCGATCCAGCCCGACACATGATGCGGCTCGCCGCGGCTGCCGTAGCGTTGCCAGGTCAGCACCACGTCGTCGTTGTTCAGCAGCACCTCGGCCAGGTCGCGCGCCTGTTGCGCAAAGCGGGCCTCGCGGTCTTCCAGGTCCAGCTCGCGCCGCATCTGGTTGGAGAAGAACATCAGCTCGGCGGCGCTGGACGGCAGTTGCGCGTCATCGCAGCCGACGATCACCACGCCCTCGAAGCGGCGCATGCGCGCGCCGTTCAGCGGCAGGATGGTGATGCGCGCCGGGCCGCTGGCCGAGGGCTCCTTGTAGGCGACCGATTCCAGCAGCGCCGACAGCATCGCGCGGAACTCGCCCTGCGACAGCGTGGCATGGCCGCCGGTCTCGTCCAGCGGCAACTCCTGCAGCCGCGCCAGCGCATCGAGCAGCTGGCTGCCGGCATCGTCCGCGGCCAGCGCTGCGCGCATGCCGAGGCCGTCGAGCATGCCGTCGAGCCGTTCCAGCCAGGTTGCCAGCGGATGCTGCGCGAGGCCGCGCGGCCAGCGCGCCGCCTCGTCGGCGAGCACGGCGATGAGCGCGTGCGCGGCGTGGCGCGGCGCTTCGGCGGCATCCTCGTCTTCCGTGGCAGCTTGTTGCGCCGCGGTCGGTGCGTGGCCGAACAGCTGGCGCAGGCGCGCCCAGCCGCCGGTGATGCCCTCGCGCCGCACCTGGCGCTCCAGCAGCGCGATGGCCGCGCCGCGCCCGGCAACCTCCGGCAGGCAGAACGGGCTCTTGAGCAGGTCCAGCAGCGCAGCGGTGTCGCCGTCGCGCACCAACAGGTCGAACCAGCGCATCAGCGCGGCGGCCGCGCGCGTGGTGGAAAGCTTCCAGCCGGTCTCGTCGCGCACCGGTGCGCCGGCGCGCGCCAGCAGGGCACGGGCGCGCCGCGCCACCACGCGGTCGTGCGCGACCAGCGCCACCTGGCGGCGGCCTTCATTGAGCCACTGCACCAGCTGCGCGGCTGCCGCGGCGGCTTCATCCTCGAAGCGCGCGCTGCCGACCACGCGGATCGACGGACGCTGCGGCGGCAGCGCAGGCATGGCCGGCGCGGGGGCGACGGCTTCGGCATCATCGACGATCCTTGCTTCCGGCCATAGCGCCAGCAGGGTCTGGTACCAGTCGGCATCGCTCTCGCCCTGCCCGGTCCAGTCATAGCCGACCTGCAGCACCGGCACCAACTCGGCGGCATCGCGCAGGAACGCGGCTTCAAGCGGCGTGGGCGGGGTCGGGGCAATCCAGATCACCGGGCCGCGCAGCTGCTGCGACAGCTCGCGCAAGGCGCGGCGCCGCGCCGGCAGCGGATCGTCCGGGCCGGACAGCGCCTGCCAGAATGCCAGCACGATGCGCGCCTCTTCGCCGAGGAAGCGCTCGGACAGATGCGAATAGGTCCGTTCCAGCGCGCCCTGCAGCAGGCCGGCGCGATCGTCGCCGTCGATCTCGTCATCGTCGCGGATGGCGGCGTCTTCGAGCCAGCGCGCGTTAAGCTCGTCGCAGATCGACAGCAGCGTCTGCGACAGGCCCCATGCGGCGGTCTCGTTCTGGGCGCCGAAGGCGCGGCGCAGCCAATCCTGCCCGCGCACCGCCTGCTGCACGGCCAGCAGGCGTGCGGCCGGGCTGCGCACCGGGGCGCCCTCGGGCGGCAGGTCGAGCAGCCAGTGGCCCAGCGTCAGCACGCGCGGCAGCAGCCGCGGGCTGCCCGACGCGCGCGCGGCGGCGTCCAGTGCCTGGCGCACGCCCGGGATCTGCGCCGCGGTGGGCACGACCACGTGCGCGCCCGCCTCCGGCGCGCCGCAGCGGTCGAGGAAATACCAGGCAGCCGTGGCCGCCTGGTCGAGGAAATCAGGGCCAGGGCGGAAACGTAGCGACGTCATGGGCGCGTGGGGCGCAGCCCGGAATGGCTGCGCGAACTGCGTCGGTCGGCGAAAGCGTCAGGATGCAACGGAAACAATACGGGCGCCGCCGGCCTGGGCGGCTGGCGGCAAGTGTGATGCAGGGCAGGCGGAACCGGCTCAGTCCGAACCGCCTTCCAGCCGGGCGCGGATTTCGCGCGCGGTCTCGAGCAGGCCCTCATAGCCGGAGCGCGCATGCTCGGGCAGGTCCGGGTCGCCCACCAGGGTACCGAGGGTCTCGATGATGCTGTAGACCAGGCCGCGTGCGGCACCGCTGGCGATGCTGTTGGTCTCCACGGCGCTGCTGATATGGTCCAGCGCATCGCTCAGGTGGTCCACGTCCGGCGCCTGGCCGGGCTCGGGCTCGGGCTGCGAAGGCTTGCGGGGATCGGTGTTCATGTCGATGACCTAGTCAGTGGCGCAGGATGCAAGATTGGTCCGCTGGCGCCGCCTGCGGACCGCTTTCTATTCTACGCGCACGCCACACTCAATCGGCACCGCGCGGCGCGCACAAGTGCATTCTATGACACACCCTCCCGCACGCCGCAAGCGATTACCCGAATCTCTCGGCGCCATAGAAAATAAGCATTTCAATGAATCCTCCGATTGCAGCAGAATCATTTCCGTGCCGGCGCGCTTTCGAGTGTTTGCCAGGCCGGTCTTGAAAATCGGCAAACTGGTAACATATCGGCAGCACCGGGCGCGGCAGCGGCCCCCACGGCCTGTTTGCGGGCTGCGGAGGCAGCCCGACGGGTCCGCGCAATCTCGTGTAAGGTAACGGTTCGGCCCTCCGAAGTCTCCAGCCTTCAACATAAACAGAGCGAAACCAGAGGTTTTCCGCCATGAGCGAACAAATCAAGTATGTGAGCGACGCCTCCTTCGATGCTGACGTCCTCCAGTCCGACAAACCCGTCCTGCTCGACTTCTGGGCGGAATGGTGCGGCCCCTGCAAGATGATCGCGCCGATCCTGGACGAAGTCGCCAAGGACTATGGCGACAAGCTGCAGATCGCCAAGATCAATGTCGATGAAAACCAGCAGGTGCCGGCCAAGTTCGGCATCCGCGGCATCCCGACGCTGATCCTGTTCAAGAACGGCGCGGTCGCGGCCCAGAAGGTCGGCGCGCTGTCCAAGTCGCAACTGACCGCCTTCCTCGACGGCAACCTGTAAGCTGCGCGCCGGGACCTGACCCACGGTCCCGGTTTTGTCACGATCCGACGTGCGTGCGCCACATCCTGGCGGCCCGGTCGGATTGTGCTAAGATGCCACCAACAACTCCCCGAGCGTTCGCTCATTTCCCCCCTTCCCTTTAGGTCTCGCCCGTCCGGGCCCATCTGTACCCCTCGTCTATGCACCTGACAGAACTCAAATCGCTTCACGTGTCTGCGCTTCTCGAAATGGCGGCTACGCTCGAGATCGACAACGCACAACGGATGCGCAAACAGGAACTGATGTTTGCGATCCTGAAGAAGCGCGCCAAGATGGGCGAAACCATCTTTGGAGACGGCACGCTGGAGGTGCTGCCCGACGGCTTCGGCTTCCTGCGCTCGCCCGAAACCTCGTATCTGGCCAGCACGGATGACATCTACATCAGTCCGTCCCAGATCCGCCGCTTCAACCTGCACACCGGCGATTCGATCGAGGGTGAAGTGCGTACGCCCAAGGACGGCGAACGCTACTTTGCACTGGTCAAGGTGGACAAGGTCAACGGGCAGCCGCCCGAAGCGGTCAAGAACCGCATCATGTTCGAGAACCTGACGCCGCTGCACCCGAACCGGCCGCTCACGCTCGAACGCGATATCAAGGCTGAAGAGAACATCACCGGCCGCATCATCGACATGATCGCGCCGATCGGCCGCGGCCAGCGTGCGCTGCTGGTGGCGTCGCCCAAGTCCGGCAAGACCGTGATGCTGCAGCACATCGCCCACGCGATTGCCAACAACCATCCGGAAGCGGACCTGTTCGTGCTGCTGATCGACGAGCGCCCGGAAGAAGTGACCGAGATGATGCGTTCGGTGCGCGGCGAAGTGGTTGCGTCGACCTTCGACGAACCGGCCATCCGCCACGTTCAGGTTGCCGAAATGGTGATCGAGAAGGCCAAGCGCCTGGTCGAACTGAAGCGCGACGTCGTGATCCTGCTGGACTCGATCACCCGTCTGGCGCGTGCCTACAACACCGTGGTGCCGGCCTCGGGCAAAGTGCTGACCGGTGGTGTGGACGCCAACGCGCTGCAGCGCCCGAAGCGCTTCTTCGGTGCCGCGCGCAACCTGGAAGAAGGCGGTTCGCTGACCATCATCGCCACCGCGCTGATCGAAACCGGCAGCCGCATGGACGACGTGATCTATGAAGAGTTCAAGGGCACCGGCAATATGGAAGTGCACCTGGAACGCCGCCTGGCCGAGAAGCGCGTCTACCCGTCGATCAACCTGAACAAGTCGGGCACGCGCCGCGAAGAGCTGCTGATCAAGCCGGAAATCCTGCAGAAGATCTGGATCCTGCGCAAGTTCATCTCCGACATGGATGAAGTGCAGGCGATGGAATTCATCATGGACAAGATGAAGGCCACGAAGAACAACGCCGAGTTTTTCGATATGATGCGCAGAGGCGGCTGAGCCCTCGCTGCAGCGTCAACGCAGCATCGCCGCAAGGCGGACAGGAAGGCGTGCCACGGCACGCCTTTTTTGTTGCCCGACCTTTTTTGTTGCCGGACCATTTCACAGCGCACCGCGCTACGCCCATGCTCGGCAAACTGACCTCATTCCTGCGCACCCGCTCGCGGGCCCGCAAGCTGGAACACTACGCCATCCCCGATGCGCTGTGGGCGCGCACGGTCGCCACGCTGCCGTTCGTGCAGCGCTACGGCAGCGAAGACCTGGCGGCGCTGCGCGAACTGGCCACGCTGTTCATCGCCGACAAGGAATACTCCACCGCGCACGACCTGCCGCTGGCCGACGACATGGTGGCCAGCGTTGCCGTGCAGGCCTGCGTGCCGATCCTGAAGCTGGGGCTGCCTTGGTACCGGGGCTGGCACGGCATCGTGCTCTACCCGGGCGAGTTCATCATCCGCCGGACCGTGCAGGACGAGATCGGCCTGGTGCACGGCGTGGTCGAGGAAGCCAGCGGCGAGGCCTGGGAGCACGGGCCGGTGATCCTGTCCTGGCCCGACGTGCACACCCCCGGGGCCGGCATCGACAGCGACCACGAACTGCCGGCCGATACCTACAACGTGGTCATCCACGAGTTCGCCCACAAGCTGGACATGCTCGACGGCGAGCCCGACGGCGTGCCGCCCTTCTCGCGCGTGCTGCACCCGGACATCGACGCGGAAGCCTGGGCCGAGACCTTCCTGACCGAGTACGACCGCTTTGCCGAGTCCTGGGAGGCACGCGACGAGGCCGACTGGGAGCACCCGGAGCGGCTGCCGCCGGCGCTGCGCATCATCGACCCATATGGGACCGAGGCGCCGAGCGAGTTCTTTGCCGTGACGTCAGAGGCATTTTTTGTCGAGCCGACCGGGCTGGCGCGGCACTGGCCGGTTGTATACCAGTCGCTGGCCGCCTTCTATCGCCAGGACCCGGCCTCCATGTGATGCTTTTGCCATATTCATGCACAACACTTTCTGTGCCTCGCGTGGCGCAGCCTCTTCCCCAAGTATTTGTTTTTCTGCCATAATCCCGGTTTGCCCGTTACCGGCAAGTGGTTCGTTCGTCGCCGCGCCATGCACGCTCTCGCCCTCGGCGGAGAACAGCGGATTGCAACGGACTGGCTACCCAACCAGAAAGGACTCATCATGAAAGAAGGCATTCACCCGAATTACCGCGAAGTCGTGTTCCAGGACATGTCCAGCGACTTCAGCTTCATCACCCGCTCGACCATCCAGACCAAGGACAAGATCGTGAAGGACGGCAAGGAATACCCGCTGGCCAAGATCGAAGTCTCGTCGGAATCGCACCCGTTCTACACCGGCACCCAGAAGATCATGGACACGGCCGGCCGCGTGGAAAAGTTCCGCCAGAAGTTCGGCAACAAGCTGGGCAAGGCTGCGAAGTAAATCGCTTTCAGCGAACCCCGCTTCGCAAGGCCTGCGGACAGATGCTCCGGGGCCTGTGCGAAACAGCAAAGAGGCAGCATCGGCTGCCTCTTTGCTTTTGTGCCGGACCACGACCGGTACCGCCGCATTCATTGGATTTACCCCACACCCCGTGAGGCTTCCACGCCATGCCACGGCCCGCGCGGCCGCCGCATGCGCGATACTGTGGCCTTCGCGCCATTGCGCCACGGCCCGACCTGAGCATCGATGCGTCAAGCCAATACCTCCCCCGTCCAGTTGACCGCTGCCGCGACCGGCGCCCTGCCGCGCGCGCTGCTGCTGGCGATCTGCATCATCTATGGCCTGGTCGGCCTGTTCGGCCGCGACCCGTGGAAGAACGAGGACGCCGCCGGCTTTGGCGTGATGTGGCAGCTGGCCACCGGCAACCTGCACGACTGGCTGATGCCGAATATCGTCGGCCGCCCGTACAGCGAGGACGGCCCGCTGGTGTTCTGGATCGGCGCGCTGATGATCCGCGGCTTCGGCAGCTGGCTGGGCGCGGCCGACGCCGCGCGGCTGGCCACGGCGCTGTTCTTCTTCGCGACCTGCGCCTGCATCTGGTACACCACCTACCTGCTGGGCCGGCGCGACGAGGTCCAGCCATTTGCCTATGCCTTCGGCGGCCAGCCCAACGCGCGCGATTACGGCCGCACGCTGGCTGACGGCGCGCTGCTGATCTTCCTGGCCTGCGTGGGCCTGGCCATGCGCGGGCACGAGACCACGCCGCAGGTCGGCCAGGTCGCCTTTATCGCACTGGCCCTGTACGGCATGGTGCGCAGCCTCGACAAGCCCATCCAGGGCAGCCTGGTCTATGGTGCCGCGCTGGGCGGGCTGGCGCTGGCCAGCGGGCCCCTGCTGCCGCTGGCGCTGCTGGGTGGCAGCGCGGTCTGCGCACTGGTGTGCAAGCCGCTGCCGTGGCGGCGCCTGGCCGCCATCGGCATTCCGCTGGCGCTGCTGATGGTGTCGGCGTGGCTGGCGGCCGCCTACTTCGGCGCGGCCGACCGCGACGAGGCGGTGACCTTCATCCGCGAATGGTCGCGCTATGACCGCCGCAGCTACGGCTCGCCCAATGTGGCGACCTTCGGCTTCAACGTGCGCAACCTGTTCCTGTACACGTGGCCGGTCTGGCCGATCGCGGGCTGGGCCTGGATCGCGTGGACCGGCATGCGCCGCGCCCCCCATGTGGCGGCGCCGCTGGCGCTGCTGCTGCCGGTGCTGGTGCTGCTGTTCCTGCAGCGCAGTGCCGGCGACGTGCAGTTCATCCTGCTGCTGCCGCCGATGGCCGTGCTGGCCGCATTCGCGCTGCCCACGCTGGCGCGCGGCGTGATCAACGCGATCGACTGGTTCGCGCTGCTGTTCTTCACCATCTTCGGTGGCACGGTCTGGTTCATGTGGATCGCCAAGACCACCGGCTGGCCGCCGCGCATCGCACGCAACGTCTTCCGCCAGCTGCCCGGCTACCAGCATGAGTTCACCATTGCCGCGGTGGTGTTCGCGCTGGCGGCCACGGTCGCGTGGGTGCTGATCGTGCGCTGGCGGCTGTCGCGCGCGCCCAAGCAGATCTGGCGCCCGGTGGTGATTTCCGCCGCCGGCACCACCCTGATGTGGGTCATGGCAATGACGCTGTGGCTGCCCTCGATCAACTACGGCAAGACCTACCGCGACGTGGCCCAGGCCGCGGCGATGGCGCTGCCGCCTGCCTACCAGTGCGTCCAGCCGATCCGCATGGGCGATGCGCAGCTGGCGTCGTTCGCCTATTTCGGCCATATCCGCTTTGGCGGCCCCAACGACGGCTGCGACGTGCTGCTGCGCCATGACGCGGTCGACTATGGCGAGCCGGGCAATATCTCGCATTTCGAGTGGCGGCTGATCTGGGAAGGCCGCCGCCCCGCGGACCGCGACGAGCGCTTCCGCATGTACCGGCTGGTCGATACCGCGCGCGCCATCCATCCGCGCCCCGACCTGCCGCGGCGCCGCCTGCCGCGCCAGCCCTGAGCCCTTTCCGGCGTCACCACCACCGCAGCGCCTGTCGCGCCATCGAACCATTCCGGCCGCAGGCGGCTGCGGGGCTGACCATCCAGCCCTGACCAAGCCTGCCGAGCCCTGAATGACCCTGTTCCAAGACCTTCGCCGTATCGCCAGCCTGGCCGGCCCTGTGCTGGCCGGCCAGCTTGCCGTTATCGCCTTTGGCGTCATCGATACCGTGATGGCCGGGCGCGCCTCGGCGACCGACCTGGCCGCCGTGGGCCTGGGCGGCTCGATCTACGTCACCATCTATATCAGCCTGATGGGCGTATTGCAGGCGCTGTCGCCCATCGCCGGGCAGCTCTATGGCGCCGGCCGCATCGAGGCGATCGGCGCCGAGGTCCGGCAGGCCGCATGGCTGGGCGCCGCACTGGCGATTCCGGGCGTGCTGCTGCTGGCCTTCCCGGCCCCGCTGCTCGCTTTCGCCAAGGCGCCGCCCGAACTGGTCGAGAAAGCCACCGCCTACCTGCATTTCGGTGCCTTCGGGCTGCCGGCGGCGCTGGCATTCCGCATCTACTCGGCGCTGAACAATGCGCTGTCGCGCCCGATCATGGTGACGGTGCTGCAGATCGGCGGGCTGGCGCTGAAGGTGCCGCTCAATGCCTGGTTCATCCACGGCGGCCTGGGCGTGCCGGCGATGGGCGGCCCCGGCTGCGGCCTGGCCTCGACGCTGATCAGCTGGGCCTGGTGCATCGCCGGGCTGCTGATCCTGCGCTACGGCAGCGCCTATCACCCGCTGCGGATCTTCAGTATGTGGAGCTGGCCGGCTGCCGCCCCGCTGCGCGCACTGCTGCGGCTGGGCGTGCCGATGGGCCTGACCTACCTGATCGAGATCACCTCGTTCACGCTGATGTCGATCTTCATCACGCGCCTGGGCACGGTCACGCTGGCCGGGCACCAGATCATCGCCAACCTGGGCGCAGTGGCCTACATGCTGCCGCTGTCGCTGGGGATTGCCACCTCGACGCTGGTGGCACAGCATCTCGGCGCGCGCGACCTGGCCGGCGCCAGCCGCCTTGCCTGGCGAGGTATCCGCATGGCGGTGACGCTGGCGGTGCTGACCGGTGCCCTGCTGTGGCTGCTGCGCAAGCCGGTGCTGCATGCCTACGCGAGCGATCCCGCGGTGGTCGCGGCAGCGCTGCCGCTGGTGCTGTTCGTGGCGTTCTACCAGGCCTTCGACGCGGTGCAGGTGATGACGGCGTTTATCCTGCGCGCGTACAAGATCGCGCTGATTCCGACGCTGATCTATGCCGGCTCGCTGTGGGGCATCGGACTGGGCGGGGGTTATGTGCTGGGCTTCGGGCTGATCGAGGGCATGCCCGACTTCACACGCGGCGCCAGCGGCTTCTGGCTGGCCAACAGCATCAGCCTGGCGATTGCAGGCGTGCTGCTGGTGCGGTATTTCAGCCGGGTCAGCAAGGATCCGGAAAACTGACTCTGGCACTGGCCGCTCTCAAGGGCGGCGGCCGCATCTTCAGTAACCGGAAAAGAAAAACGCCCGCTTGCGCGGGCGTTCTAATTTGGCGGAGTGGACGGGACTCGCCCACATGCCGCGGGCCGCGGCTGCGCTTGCA
>NZ_JBYSZW010000044.1:0-68143 GCF_058787575.1 Cupriavidus sp. FW305-3-2-15-C-LB2 | reverse complement strand
GGGCAGGGTGGGGCGACCTTGACGAGGATCATGGCCGTCTCGGGAATGAGAAAGGTCTGCAGTGCTGGGTGCGGTGGCACGCGGGGCGCACCATGCAAAAAGCCCGCCGGGGTGCGGCGGGCGTCGGGGTGTGGCTGATCTGGCCGTCAGGCCATGTGCCGGTGTCAGGCGGCGGGCTTGGCGTTGTCGAGCGAGAACGGCGACAGCAGGCGCACCATCTGGGCGAACGCCTTGGGATTGCCGGCCAGCACTTCGCCCTGTTCCATCTGGCGCGGCTCGCCGGCGTAGTTGCCGACCAGGCCGCCCGATTCGGTGATCAGCAGCATGCCTGCAGCCATGTCCCACGGCTGCAGGCCGCGCTCGAAGAAGCCGTCCAGGCGGCCGCAGGCCACATAGGCCAGGTCCAGCGCGGCGGCGCCCGGGCGGCGCAGGCCGGCGCAGTTGCGGGTCATCAGCGCGAACAATTCCATGTATTCGTCCAGGCCTTCCAGGTCGCGGAACGGGAAGCCGGTGCCGATCAGGCAGTCGGCCAGCTTGTCGCGGCGCGTAACGCGGATGCGGCGGTTGTTCAGGAAGGCGCCGGCGCCCTTGCTGGCGGTGAAGAGCTCGTCGCGGGTCGGGTCGTAGACCACGGCCTGCACGGGCGTGCCGCGGTGCAGCTGGGCGATCGAGACCGCGTATTGCGGGAAGCCGTGGATAAAGTTGGTGGTGCCGTCCAGCGGGTCGATGACCCAGGTGTACTCGTGGGAGTCTTCACCCTCGGCCCAGGACTGGCCGGATTCTTCCGCTAGAATGCCGTGTTCCGGGTAGGCCGTGCGCAGGATCTCGATCACCGCGGCTTCGGCGGCGCGGTCCACCTCGGTGACAAAATCGTTGTGTTGCTTGCGCGAGACGCGCACCAGATCGACGTCGAGCGACGCGCGGTTGATGATGGATCCCGCCTTGCGGGCCGCCTTGATGGCGATATTGAGCATCGGATGCATGAATCTCTCCAGGCCGGCCACGACGACGCGGCGGGGCGCAAAAGCGCCGCACGCCCGCTCATGGGCAGCTGACAACACAACGGATTGTAGAAGAACGTCGGGCGTCGCCGGTTCTGCTGCAAATGTGCCGCGAGAGTCTCGCGAGCAAGCAAAAACCTGGCGCCGCGCCAAAGAAGAACCCCGAATTGTATATGAACCCGGCAATTGATACGAGCCAGCCCGCTGCCGATGGCAACAGCGGTGATACCGGCGGCAACGCTTTTGGCCGCGTGCGCTTCGTGCTGGTCGAAACCAGCCACCCGGGCAACGTGGGCTCGGTGGCGCGCGCGATCAAGACCATGGGCTTCGGCAGCCTGGTGCTGGTCTCGCCACGCGAGCCGGATGTGCTGCGGCACTCCGACGCCGTCGCCATGGCCAGCGGCGCCGACGATGTGCTGGCAGGCGCGCTCATCGTCGATCAGGTCGACGCGGCGCTGGCCGGCGCCGCGCTGACCGTGGCGATGACCGCGCGCCACCGCGAATTCGGCCCGCCGCGGCTGCTGCCGCGCGCTGCAGCGGAACGTGCGCGCCAGACGCTGTCCGGCAGCGGCGGCGTTGCCTTCGTGTTCGGCAACGAGCGCTATGGCCTGCCCAATGAAGTGGTCGAGCGCTGCAACGCAGTCACCCATATTCCCGCCAACCCCGCCTATACCTCGCTCAACCTGGCGCAGGCAGTGCAGCTCATCGCCTACGAGATGCGGCTGGCGCTGCTGGAGGCGGCCCCGGACGCCGGCGCCAATATCGGCTATGCTGGTGAGCCGGCCACGGCCGAGCAGGTCGAGGCCATGTTCGGCCATCTGCAGACGGGCCTGGAGGCAATCGGTTTTCTCGATCCGTCCAACCCGCGCAGGCTGATGACCCGGCTGCGCCGGCTGCTGGCACGCAGCGGCCTGGAGCGCGAGGAAGTGAATATCCTGCGCGGCATCGCCAAGCATATGCTGATCGCCGCGCAGAACCAGCCGGGCCCGCACAAGGACCGGTGACAGGAGCAAGGACAGTGGCAGCAAACCGGAGCGATTCGATGCAGGGCGAGGCAGGCACGCGCGGCAAGCGCGCGTGCTGTCGCCCCGCGGCTGCGGGTTTGCGCAGGCCCGGGCGATGTTGATCGCAGCATCGCCGCAATGTCCCTGACGGATCAGGGGCCAAACACCGGTACCCCAAGCGGGCCCGGCAAATCACTTACACTCCCTGATCCCGTCCCCACCGGCCACTGACCTCGCCGGCGACCCTGCCCCGGGCACCAGCCCGCGTGGCGCGGCGCACGGCGCGGCAACACGACACGACCAAGATGTTCTCTCGCCTGAAGGAAGATATCGACACCATCATGCTGCGCGATCCCGCCGCGCGCAGCCGCCTGGAAGTGCTGACCTGCTACCCCGGCCTGCATGCCGTGGTGTTCCACCGCTTTGCGCATCGATGCTGGAACGCGGGCTTCCACTGGCTGGGGCGTTGGATCTCGCACTGGGCGCGGTTTTTCACCGGCATCGAAATCCATCCGGCGGTCAAGCTGGGCCGGCGCGTGTTCATCGACCACGGCATGGGCGTGGTGATCGGCGAGACCGCCGAGATCGGCGATGACTGCACCATCTACCAGGGCGTGACGCTGGGCGGCACCTCGCTGTACAAAGGCCAGAAGCGGCACCCCACGCTGGGCGCCAACGTGGTGGTGAGCGCGGGCGCCAAGGTGCTGGGCGGATTCGTGGTGGGCGACGGCGCGCGCGTGGGCTCCAACGCGGTGGTGCTAAAGCCGGTGCCGCCGGGCGCGACCGCCGTGGGCATCCCGGCACGCATCATCCTGCCGGATGCGCCATCGGCGCAGCAGGGTGCCAAGCAGGAGTTCTCGGCCTATGGCATCACGCCCAATGCGGACGATCCGGTGTCGCTGGCGCTCAAGAGCCTGATCGACAATGCGGGGCGCCAGCACGACCGCATCGAGGCGGTGCTGGCCGCGCTCGACCGGCTTGGCGAACACCTGGAGAATACGCCGAACGATCCCTTCGATGCGAGCGAACTGCGCAGGCTGATGAAGTGAGCGGGAAAGGGGCCGGGCCGGCGCTGCCGCTCAGTCGGTCTGCGGCAACAGGCGGAAGCCGTCGCGATCTAGTTGCAGCACCGCGGCGCGCGGATGGGCGCCGTCCAGGTCCCAGTCAGTGAGTACCCAGCGCACGCCGGCGGCTTCCTCATGCCGTGCCGGGCGGTGCGTGTGTCCATGCACCAGCAGCGACGCACCGGCGGCGCCGAGCAACTCGGCCGCGGCCGCGGGCGCCACGTCACCATAAATCACCGGAACGGCCGCTCCCGCGCTCAACTGCCTGGCGCGGTTGCCTTCACTGTCTGCCCGCAGCTTGCGGGCGATCGACAGACGCGCGCTCAGCGGCAGTGCCAGGAACACGCGTTGCACCCAGCGCTTGCGGGTCCAGCGGCGGAAGCGGTTATAGCGTTCGTCGTCGATGCACAGCATGTCGCCGTGGCTCAGCACCACGCGCTGGCCGGCACAGTGGATCACGGCGGGGTCGGGCAGCAGGCTGGCACCGGCAGCGCTGGCGAAGCGCTGGCCCAGCAGGAAGTCGCGGTTGCCGTGCATCAGGTACACAGCCACGCCGCGCGCTGCCAGTGCGCGCAGGGCTGCGGTCACGCGCTGCGCGAAGGGCGAGTCGGTTTCTTCGTCGCCGATCCAGAATTCAAAGAAGTCGCCGAGGATGAACAGCGTGCGCGCGTGCTGCGCGGCGCGCTCGAGCGTGCGCTCGAAGGCCGCCAGCGTGCGGGGCATGCCGGGCGTCAGGTGCAGGTCTGAAATGAACCACGCCGGCGCCTGTGCCTCGAAGGGACCGGCCACCGGCGTGTGGGGGATTGCGGTCATGCGCGGTGTCGGAAGGGGAATGCCGGCACGTGGATGCGCACGGAACCGCAATCGTCAGGCATCGGCTTACTCGACGATGACGGCCTTCTCGATCACCACGTCTTCCAGCGGCACGTCCTGGTGGAAGCCCGAGCTGCCGGTGCGCACGCCCTTGATCTGGTCGACCACGTCGGTGCCTTCCACGACCTTGCCGAACACGGCATAGCCGAAGCCCTGCGGCGTGGGCGAGGAGAAGTTCAGGAAGTCGTTGTCGACCACGTTGATGAAGAACTGGGCGGTGGCCGAGTGCGGGGCGTTGGTGCGCGCCATGGCCACGGTGTAGCGGTCGTTCTTCAGGCCGTTGCCGGCTTCGTTCTCGATCGGGGCGTCGGTGCCCTTTTGCTTCATGCCGGGCTCGAAGCCGCCGCCCTGGATCATGAAGTTCTTGATCACGCGGTGGAAGATGGTGTTGTCGTAGTGGCCCTTGCGCACGTACGACAGGAAGTTCTCGACCGACTTCGGGGCCTTTTCGGCGTCGAGTTCAATGGTGATGACACCCTGGTTGGTGTGGAGCTGGACCTTGGACATGGGATTTCCTCTGTTCGATAGTGTTATTTGACGACGGTGGCCGACTCGATCACGATCGGCGCGGCCGGCACATTGCGCATGGGGCCGTAGGCCGTGGTCGGCACGCTCTTGATCTTGTCGATCGTCTCCATGCCTTCCACCACCTTGCCGAACACTGCGTAGCCGTTGCCGTCCGGCTGCGGGTAGTCGAGATTCGGATTATCCACCACATTGACGAAGAACTGCGCGGTGGCCGAGTTGGGGTCGCTGGTGCGTGCCATGGCCACCGTGCCGGCCTTGTTCTTCAGGCCGCCGCGGGCTTCCAGCGGGATCGGAGCACGGGTGGGCTTTTCCTTCATGTCGCGGTCGAAGCCGCCGCCCTGCACCATGAAGCCATTGATCACGCGATGGAAGATGGTGCCACTGTAGAAGCCGCTCTTCACATATTCCAGGAAGTTCGCGACGGTCCTGGGCGCGGCCTCGGGGTAGAGCTCGACGGTGAACTTGCCGGCACTGGTGACGAACTGGACGCGCTCGGCGGCCTGCTGAGCCAGCGCGCTGAACGAGTACAGTGCCAGGGCGCCTGCGGTCAGGCCGGCCAGGACGATGCGGCGGGAACGGATCATGAAGGAACTCCGGTATGTCTGGATGATGCACATGGTCCGGGCGCGCCGCGCCCGGACCTTGGGATGAGTGGCCGTCAGTTGGCTGCAGGGGCGCTGGCAGGTGCCTGGCGCTGCGTTGGCGGCGCCTTGCGGCCGGTGCCGGCGGGCGCCGCCGGCTTGGCCGGCGCCGCGGCATCAGGGTTCAGCTGGCGCAGGCCGGCACTGGCGCGGGTATCGCCCGGATTGCGGCGCAGCGCTTCGGCGTAGGCCTGCTCGGCCAGGCGGCGGTAGACGTCGCCCAGGTTGGTATAGCCGATGGCAAAGCCCGGCTTGACTTCGGTGGCCAGCAGCAACTCGGCCTCGGCGCGCTTCAGGTCGCCGCGCTTGGCGTAGAGCAGCGCCAGGTTGTTGTGGGGCTCGGGCAGTTCCGGGAACTCCTGCGCCATTTCGGCAAAGGCCTGGATGGCGGCGTCCTCGCGGCCGGACTGGGCCAGGGCCCAGGCGCGCTGGAAGCGTGCCTGCGCATTGCGCGGGTTGGCGGCCAGCACGCGGTCGAAGCCCTTGATGGCTTCGTCGTAACGGCGCGCGTTGGCGGCCTGCTGGGCCTCGCTCATGCCAGGATCGGTCGACTGGATGCCGCCGACCGGCGTCGTCGGCGCGGCCAGCGACAGCGGGCCGTTCTGCGCGTAGGCAGGGGCCGCCAGCGCGGCGGCCAGGGCCAGCAGGGGCAGTACGGCGCGATGGCCGCGTCGGCGCGCGGGGGCGGCGAACATGGCAGAAGACGGGGAGGGCAGCGGCAGGCTCATTGAGGACAGGTCCGTTATACTCCGCGGCATTCTAGCAAAGCGGCAAGTCCGGCACGAAGGCGATGACATCGGGGCAGCGGGCGCGGCATCTCGCGCGGCGCTGGCGGCGCCGTGCCGGAGGCAACCAGCGCAGCGCCTTCCGGTAAGATATGGGGCGCGACGGAATTGCGCCAGTGGCCGCGTTGCCGCCGGCGGCCTGCCAGGCGCCGGGCAACCGGCGCCACGGCCCGTGCTGCCTGCTGTGCGAACCCCGGCAGTCTCCTCTCACCACTCACTTCGTTTCATGCAGCTTCTGAACATCTACAACACGCTCGCGCGTGAAAAACAGCCATTCGTGCCAATCGAACCCGGCAAGGTCCGCATGTATGTGTGCGGCATGACGGTGTACGACTATTGTCACGTTGGCCACGCTCGCGTGATGGTGGTGTTCGACATGGTGCACCGCTGGCTGCGTGCCGCCGGCTACGAGGTGACGTATGTGCAGAACATCACCGACATCGACGACAAGATCATCCGCCGCGCGGCCGAGAACGGCGAGACCATCGGCGAGCTGACCACGCGCTTCATCCAGTACATGCACGAGGATGCCGCCGCGCTGGGCGTGATCCGCCCCGACCACGAGCCGCGCGCCACCGACTACGTGCCGCAGATGCTCGACATGATCGGCAAGCTGGAAGCCAAGGGCCTGGCCTACCAGGCCAGCGACGGCGACGTGAACTATTCGGTGCGCAAGTTCGCCGGCTACGGCAAGCTCTCGGGCAAGTCGCTGGAAGACCTGCGCGCCGGCGAGCGTGTCAGCGCCAACGACGCCAAGCAGGACCCGCTCGACTTCGTGCTTTGGAAGTCCGCCAAGGCCAGCGAGCCGCCCGAGAGCAAGTGGGACTCGAAGTGGGGCGCCGGCCGCCCGGGCTGGCACATTGAATGCTCCGCCATGAGCTGCACGCTGCTGGGCGAGCATTTCGACATCCATGGCGGCGGGGCAGACCTGCAGTTCCCGCACCACGAGAACGAGATTGCGCAGTCTGAAGGCGCCAGCGGCAAGCCCTTCGTCAACATGTGGATGCACAACGGCTTCGTGCGCATCAACGACGAAAAAATGTCCAAGTCGCTTGGCAATTTCTTCACCATCCGCGAGGTCCTGAAGTCGTACGACGCCGAGGTCGTGCGCTTCTTCATCCTGCGCGCGCACTACCGCAGCCCGCTGAACTACAGCGACGCGCACCTGGACGATGCGCGTCACGCCCTGACACGCCTGTACACGGCGCTCAAGGACAGCCAGCCGGGCGGCTGCGCGGTGGACTGGGACGAGCCGCACGCCAGGCGCTTTGCCGAGGCCATGGGCGACGACTTCAACACGCCGATTGCGATGTCGGTACTGTTCGATCTGGCCAGCGAGATCAACCGCACCGGCTCGACCGCGGCTGCGCGCCAGCTCAAGGGGCTGGCAGGCACGCTGGGCCTGCTCGAGCGCGACCCGCATACCTTCCTGCAAGGCGGCAGGTCCGACGACGGCATCTCGCCGGAACAGATCGAGACCCTGATCGCCGCGCGCAAGACCGCCAAGGTGGAGCGCAACTTTGCCGAAGCGGACCGCATCCGTGCGCAACTGCTGGAAGCTGGCATCGTGCTGGAAGACAAGCCGGGCGGTGCCACCGAGTGGAGGCGTGCTTGAACGCTGCCGCGCGCAAGCCCGCCATCGCCACGCCTCCCGCCACGAGGGGCCGGGTGAAGGCGGCCGGTCCGCGCCCGGGCAAGGCTGGCGCCAAGGAGGCGCCGCTGCCTGACGGCAAGGACACGGCCAGGGACACGCGCAACGCCAAGGCCGTGCTGCCCGAAGCGGATGCGGTGCCGCTGCCGGTCGAAACCGTCATCGACGCGGTGCGCCCCGCCTACTGGGACGAGGCCTGCGCCGACCTGATGAAGCGCGACCGCATCCTGCGCAAGATGATCCCGACCTACGGCCCGGCGCACCTGGTGTCGCGCGGGGATCCGTTCGTCACGCTGGCGCGCGCGGTGGTGGGCCAGCAGATCTCGGTCAAGGCGGCACAGTCGGTGTGGGAGCGGCTGCATGCCCTGTGCCCCAGGCTGACCCCGGCACAGTTCCTGCGCGCCGGTCCCGAGAAGCTGGCCGGTTGCGGCCTGTCGAAGCGCAAGGGGGAATACCTGGTCGACCTGGCCGACCATTTCAAGGCGGGCACGGTGCATGTCGGCGAATGGGCGCAGATGGACGACGAAGCGGTAATTGCGGAGCTGACGCAGATACGCGGCATCGGCCGCTGGACCGCCGAGATGTTCCTGATGTTCAACCTGATGCGGCCCAACGTGCTGCCCCTTGATGACATCGGCCTGATCAACGCGATCTCCGCCAATTACTTCAGCGGCGAGCCGGTCACGCGCAGCGAGGCGCGCGAGGTGGCGGCCAACTGGGAGCCCTGGCGAACCGTGGCCACGTGGTATATGTGGCGCAGTCTTGACCCGCTCCCAGTGACGTATTAGGCATTGCAGCAAGAAAATTTAGTGGCAGGTGCAGTCCGGGCTATCTGGCAGGCGCTAAGATAGCGACCAAATTCCGGTAGAATGCGCCCCTTCACAGACAGGTACGTGTGATTTTATGAAAACCACCTTCCTGGATTTTGAGCAGCCCATTGCCGAACTCGAGGCAAAGATCGAAGAACTGCGCTTTGTGCAGGACGATTCGGCTGTTGATATTTCCGAAGAGATTTCGCGGCTGGCTGGCAAGAGCCAGCAGCTGACCAAAGACATCTACGCCAACCTGACCCCGTGGCAGGTTGCGCAAATCGCCCGCCACCCCCAGCGTCCCTATACGCTGGACTACGTGCGCGAGATCTTTACCGATTTCCACGAGCTGCACGGCGACCGCACCTTTGCCGACGATCTTTCGATCATCGGCGGCCTGGCGCGCTTCAACGGCCAGGCGTGCATGGTCATCGGCCACCAGAAGGGCCGTGATACGAAAGAGCGCGCCATGCGCAATTTCGGCATGCCCAAGCCCGAGGGCTACCGCAAGGCCAAGCGCCTGATGGAGCTGGCGGACAAGTTCGGCCTGCCGATCTTCACCTTCGTCGACACCCCGGGCGCATTCCCCGGCATCGACGCCGAAGAGCGCGGCCAGTCCGAAGCCATCGGCCACAACCTGTACGTGATGGCCGGCCTGAAGGTGCCCCTGATCGCCACCATCATCGGTGAAGGCGGTTCGGGCGGCGCGCTGGCGATTGCCGTGGGCGACGTGGTGCAGATGCTGCAGTTCGCCACCTACGCGGTGATCTCGCCGGAAGGCTGTGCCTCGATCCTGTGGAAGACCGCCGAGAAGGCACCGGAAGCCGCCGAGGCGCTGGGCCTGACCGCGCACCGCCTGAAGGCGCTGGGCCTGATCGACAAGATCGTGAGCGAGCCGCTGGGCGGCGCGCACCGTGACTACAAGGGCATGGCGGCGATGCTCAAGCGCTCGCTGGCCGAGTCGCTGCGCCAGTTCCAGGGCATGAGCGTGAAGGAGCTGCAGGCCCGCCGCTACGAGCGCCTGCTCGCCTATGGCAAGTTCAAGGAAACCGGCACCCAGGACTGACCCGTCCGCCCGGCTGACCGACAAGGTCGCACAGGCCCTCCAGGCCGGTGCGGCCTTTGTTGTTTCTGGCGGCGGCACGGGCGCGGCGACGATCGCGGTGGCCCTGTCGGGCGGGCGCGATTCGGTCGCGCTGCTGAATGCCGCCCGTGCGGCCGCGGCGGAGTGGGGCGTTGGCGCGCGCGTGGTGGCGCTGCATGTCCACCACGGCCTGCAGGCGGATGCGGACGACTGGGACCGCTTCTGCGCCGCGCTGTGCGCGCAGTGGCAGGTCGGCTATTTCGTGCGGCGGGTGTCGGTGCAGCCCGAAGTGGGCGAGGGCGTGGAAGCGGCCGCGCGCCGCGCGCGCTACGCCGCGCTGGCGGCGATGTGCGCCGATAGTGGCGCGCGCCTGCTGCTGTTTGCCCACCACCAGGACGACCAGGTCGAGACCGTGCTGCTGCGGCTGTTCCGCGGCGCCGGCGTGGCCGGCATGGCCGGCATGCCAGGGCTGCGCCCGCTCGACGAGCGCAGCGGCGTGACGCTGCTGCGCCCCTGGCTGGATGTGGCCCGCGCCGAGATCGAGGCCTACTGCGCGGCCAACGCGCTGCAATGGGTCGACGACCCGTCCAATGCCGATGAGCGCTATGCGCGCAATGCCTTGCGCGCGCACCTGCCGGCGCTGGTCGCGGCCTTTCCGGCGTTGTCGGCCAACGTGGTGCAGGCGGCAGCGCATTTCGCCCAGGCAGGCGCACTGATCGATGAACTGGCAGCCGCCTCGCTGGCGGCGCTGGCACGCCCCGGCCGCGATGCCGACACGCTTGCCGAACTCGACCTGGCAGGGCTGCGCGCCTTGCCCGTGGCACATGCCGATGCCGTGCTGCGCTTCTGGCTGCGCGACCTCGGCGTGCGCGCGCCGTCCACCGCCAGGCTGGCGGCGATGCGCGAGCAACTGGTCGCCCACGCTGGCGGCGAGCCCGCGATCGCGCATGAAGGGCTGGTCCTGCGCCGCTTCCGCGACCGCGTGCTGGCCTGCACGCCGCCACCGATTGCCGCGCCGGCACCCGTGATGCTGGACTGGCGCGGCGAGGCCCGTATCGTCGTGCCCGGCTGGCGCGGCGAACTCCATTTCTTCCGCGATGACACCTTCGGCGTGCCCGAAGCGGCGCTGCGCCAGCCCTTGCGCCTGGCCGCCCGCAGTGGCGGCGAGCGTATCGTGCTGCGCCCGGGCGGTCCGGCCCGGGCCCTGAAGCAAGCCTGCCAGGAAGCCGGCATCCCGGCCTGGCGCCGCGCCTGGCTGCCGCTGCTGTGGTCTGGCGATACCCTGGTGCTGGCCGCCGGCCTCGGCATGCACCGCCGCTGGCCGGACGCCCCGGCGGCGCCGCGCTGGCGCGTCGAGTGGCATCCGCGGCCGCCGGCAGTGGCGATGCCGCCGCACTGAAGCGGTCGGATCGCCGTCGGCATCACTTCCGATCTGCAGCCGAATCCCGCTCCCGCCTTGCCTGACAGGGCTTGTTCGTGTATTTTCAAGGGCTTTGCATAATCGCTGGCGTCGACAAGAAGATGGCTCTCATCGTTCACAAATACGGCGGCACTTCGATGGGTTCCACGGAACGCATCAAGAATGTCGCCAAGCGCGTGGCCAAATGGCACCGCGCCGGTCACCGCGTAGTCGTGGTGCCTTCGGCCATGTCGGGCGAGACCAATCGCCTGTTGGGACTCGCCAAGGAAATTTCGCCGCAGCCCAATCCGCGTGAGCTGGACATGCTCGCCTCGACCGGCGAACAGGCCAGCGTGGCACTGCTGGCCATCGCGCTGCACGGCGAAGACATTGACGCGGTCAGCTACACCGGCTGGCAAGTGCCGGTGAAGACCGACTCGGCCTATACCAAGGCCCGTATCGAATCGATCGACGACGAGCGCATCCTGGCCGACCTCGACGCCGGCCGCGTGGTCGTGATCACCGGCTTCCAGGGCATCGACGACGACGGCAACATCACCACCCTCGGCCGTGGCGGCTCGGACACCTCGGCCGTGGCCATCGCCGCCGCGATCGAAGCCGACGAGTGCCTGATCTACACCGACGTCGACGGCGTGTACACCACCGACCCGCGCGTGGTCGAAGACGCCCGCCGCCTGGACCAGATCACCTTCGAAGAAATGCTGGAAATGGCCAGCCTCGGCTCCAAGGTGCTGCAGATCCGCTCCGTGGAGTTCGCCGGCAAGTACCGCGTGAAGACTCGCGTGCTGTCGTCGCTGACCGACCCGCTTATGCCGCTCGAGCAGGAAATGCACTCGGGCACGCTGATCACTTTTGAGGAAGACTCCACCATGGAAGCAGCCGTCATCTCCGGCATCGCCTTTGCCCGTGACGAAGCCAAGATCACCGTTCTGGGCGTGCCGGACAAGCCGGGCATCGCCTACCAGATCCTGGGCCCGGTCGCCGACGCCAACATCGACGTCGACATGATCATCCAGAACCAGTCCGTCGACGGCAAGACCGACTTCACCTTCACCGTGCCGCGCGGCGAGTACCAGCGCGCGCTGGCCATCCTGAACGACGGCGTGAAGTCGCATATCGGCGCCGGCAGCGTGTCGGGCGACCCGAAGGTATCGAAGGTGTCGGTGGTGGGCGTGGGCATGCGCTCGCACGTGGGCATCGCCAGCAAGATGTTCCGCACCCTGTCGGAAGAGGGCATCAACATCCAGATGATCTCCACCTCGGAAATCAAGATCTCGGTGCTGATCGACGAGAAGTACATGGAACTGGCCGTGCGCGCGCTGCACAAGGCCTTCGAACTGGAACAGGCGTGATCCGTTCGTGAACACTTCTGGCGGGGCCGCGATTTTTGTGTTGAGTGATCGATTTTTCGTTGACCAACACGTGCGGCGCCGCTAGAATACGCGCTTCGTTGTGTGGCTCCCTCACACAACGCAAGTTTGGGAGACGTGGCCGAGAGGTCGAAGGCACTCCCCTGCTAAGGGAGCATCCGGGCCAAAACCTGGATCGAGGGTTCGAATCCCTCCGTCTCCGCCAGTCATGGCGGCGAAACCCCGGAAGATCGCGGTCTTCCGGGGTTTTTGTTTTTCTGGCCCATCAGATGCCTTGTGCCAGAGGATCGCGCATTCAAGGCATCTCGGACATCCCGGCGCGATGAGCGATCCGCGCTGCGATTTCAGTCCTGCGGCACGATCACGGCGATGGCGTTGTTGATCAGCGCACCGGTCTCGCTTTCGTCCGGCCGCATGCCGGTTGCCAGCGTCCGGTGCAGCACGCTGGCCAGCACCATGCCGTGGAAGAGCCGGGCGCTGGCCTCGGGACTTGCCGCAAGACGGATGCCGTTGGCCTGCTGCGCGGACAGGAAGGCCGCGATATAGGCGCACGTTGCCTCCGGGCCGCGCGTGTACCAGGCACTGCCCAGCGCCGGAAAGCGCCGCGACTCCGCAAAGATCAGCCGCAGGAACGCCAGGTGCCGTTCTTCCAGCAGCGAATGCAGGAAGCTGTGCGCAATCCTGTGCAGGCCCTGCGCGGCGTTGCAGCGCGACAGGTCCAGTCCTTTCTCTGTCTTCTCCAGGAAGCGGTCGCATAGCCGCTCCACCACCGCGACGAAGAGTCCGTCCTTGCCGCCGAAATAGCTGTACACGTTGGTCTTGGAGCCGCCGCACGCCTTGACGATGTCATCCAGGCTGACGCCGTCATAGCCATGTTCCAGGAACATGTCCGCGGCGGTGCTCAGGATCAGCGCGCGTTTCTCTTCGCCGCGGCGCGTGATGCGCACGGGCGGGTGGTGGACCACAGGGGGGGAAGCGCTTTCTGGAGAGTTCATCTGGTGCAGGCGTGGCGGCGCACCCCATGCCGGGGGCCCTGCGCAGTCTACCAAAAGCCGGCAGGCTGCTGCGTTTCCCCATGTGACAAGCTCATGGCTTCAATAAATCAGAACGACTCATTTCGAATTTAAGAATACCATACGGTACGGTTTTAATTATATTTGCCACCATGGGCGACGCGCTGAAGGGCTGGACCCCAGACCCCGGCCAGAACCGGCGCTCTTCTCTTCGATGCTTAACAGGAGCAAGTGATGAAAACGGCAATGTTTGGCGCAGCAGTGGTGCTGGTGATGGCTTCGGCGGCCCAGGCCGCGGTGCGGTCGCCCGATGTCTATACAGATGGCGCACGTGCGGCACATGGCACGATCCCCTCGGCCGGGTCGGCGCAGCGTTCGCAGCCGGGCCGGCTGGTGGACGAGCAGTTCCGCAAGGTCGCAGCGCGCAAGGCCGATCCGTACCTGGACGGCGCGGTACGCGAGGTCGATCCCTTCACCGATGGCGCGCTCGCCCGGATCGGCGAGACCGATCCGTCGGACCGTGCCTGATGATGTGCCGGCGCTGCGCCTGGCGCAGTGCCGGCTGGCTCCCGGTGCAGGTATTCCCGACCTTGCAATGCACTGTGGCACGCCCTAGAATAATTCGTATAACGCATTAGATTGCGCGTAGCGCAAAAATAGGAGACAACGTGACGGATGCCAAACGCACCGGCCACACCGCCATTGCCCATGTGGAACTCCACGGGGTGTCGGTGCATGGCAAGGATCTCAGCCAGGAACTGATCGGCAAGATCGGCTTTACGGCCTACTTTCTGTTCCTGCTTACCGGCCGCCAGCCGGACGAAAAGCTGGTGGCCATCACCGATGCCTGCCTGGTCGCCATTGCCGAACACGGACTGGTGCCCTCGGTGCAGGCCGCGCGCATGACGCTCGCCGCCGCCCCCGACGCCCTGCAGGGCGCGGTGGCCGCGGGCGTGCTGGGCTGCGGCTCGGTGATCCTGGGGGCCTCGGAAACCGCCGGGCAGATGCTGGCGCAAGTGCTGGCCGGCCGGGACGCCGGCACGCTGGCAGACAGCGCGCACGCGGTGGTGCGGGCCTTGCGGCAGGCGCGGCAGCCGCTGCCGGGCTTCGGCCATCCCACGCACAAGCAGGGCGATCCGCGCGCGCACCGCCTGCTGGCATTCGCGCGTGAACTCGGCATCGCGGGCGACCACGTCGCCGCGCTCGAGGCGGTGGCCGCGGCGGTCCCCGAGCACTACAGCAAGGCCTTGCCGCTCAATGTGTCGGGCGCGATCCCCGCGGTGCTGCTCGACGCCGGCTATCCCGCCAGCGCGCTCAAGGGCGTACCGATGCTGGCCCGCGTGGCGAGCCTGATCGCCCACCTGCAGGAAGAGCGCGCGCAACCCATCGGCTTTATCCTGGCCGACGCCGCCGAACACGCCATCACCTACAGCGCCGCGCCGGCGCAAGCATCATGAAGCCGCTCGCATCCCCGGCCGGCGACGCGCTGGTGGCGCCGCTCGATGTGCTCAGGCAGTACCGCGCCCACGATGCCACGCTCACCGGTTTCCTTGCCGCCCGCGTGGCGGCGCACCCGGACAAGCCGGCGCTTGTGTTCGAGGGCGAGACCTGGAGCTATCGCCAGCTCGACCAACGGATCGGCCTCACCGCGGACTGGCTGGCGCAGGCGATGCAAGTCGGACCCGGCGACCGTGTCGGCGTGCTCTCGACCAACCATCCGTCCACCGTGGTGCTGATGTTCGCGCTGGCCCGTATCGGCGCGACCATGGTGCCGGCCAATCCCGAGTACCGGCTCGACGAGGCGCTGTACGTATTCCGGCACGCGCAGGTGTGCGGCCTGGTGTGCGCGCCCGGCACGCTGGCGACCGGCGCCGCCGTGGCCGCGGACCTGGGCGGTGACGTCTGGCTGCGCGCCAACGAGGATGGCGATCACGGCGTGCCGACGCTGGCCGCATCGATCGCGGCGCATGCGGCGCAGCCGGCCAACGCTGCCCCGGGCGTCGACAGCGACCGCAGCACCGCCCTGATCATCTACACCTCAGGCACCACCGGCTTTCCCAAGGGCGCCATGCACAGCCATCGCGGCTACGTGCTGACCGCCGAGGCCTTTGTCGGCCGCCTGCACTTGCAGCCGGACGAGCGCGTGATGTGCGTGATGCCGCTGTTCCATATCAATGCGTTGATGTATTCGGTGGGCGGGGCGCTGGCCTGCGGCGGCTGCCTGGTGCTGATGCGCCGTTTCTCGGCGTCGTCGTTCTGGCGCTTCGCGGCCGAGAGCGGCGCGACCGAGGTCAACCTGGTGGCCGCCGCCGGCAGCATCCTGGCGCGGCGCCCGCGCGCGGAATTCGTGCCGGGCCATCACATTACCAAGATGTTCATTGCGCCGCAGACCCAGGAGATGGTGCGGGTGATGAAGCAGGAATTCCACGTGCCGCGCCTGATCGAGTGCTACGGCATGACGGAAATCCCCGGCGTCATCGCCAATCCATTCAACGGCCCGCACAAGCTCGGCACCATGGGCCTGATCTCGCCGCACCCGGACCCGGCCGTGCCGGTGCCCGAGGCGCGCATCGTCGATGACGACGGCCACGACGTGGCACCCGGCGCCGCGGGCGAACTGCTGATCCGCACCCCGACGCTGATGCAGGGCTACTACCGCGACGCCGTGCAGACCGAGGCCGCGTTCCGCGACGGGTGGTTTGCCACCGGCGATCTGGTGCGCCAGGACAGCGATGGCTACTACGTCTTCGTCGCACGCAAGAAGGACGTGATCCGCCGCAAGGGCGAGAACGTGTCGGGGGCCGAGCTCGACCGCATCTTCGGCGAGCACCCCGCAGTCGAGGAAGCGGCGGCCATCGGCGTGCCGGCGGACCTGGGCGAAGAAGAGATCCTGCTGGCGGTGCAGTTCCGCCCCGGGCAGTCGGTCGAGCCGGGCGAGTTGCTCGCCTGGGCTCGGGACCGGCTGGCCGTGCACAAGCTGCCGCGCTATGTCGTCGCCGTGGATGCCATTCCGCACACCCCGACGCACAAGCCGGCCAAGCACAAGCTGAAAGCGGATGGAACCCTGTTCGCCCGCGCCATCGACATGGCCGCCGCCGGCCACTGACACAGAATCACCGGAGACAGCGATGAACAACCCCGACAACTACACCCTGCAACGTGCCTTCGATGCCATGTGCGGCGATGCGCCCGGCGCGGACCCGGTCCTGCAGGCGCAGTTCCGCGTGGCGCTGAAGCACTTCCACGCCATGCTGGACGAACTGAAGCTGACCGACCGGCAGCTCTACCGGATCGCCACCTGGATAGGCAAGGTGGCCCAGCAGGATGAACTGATCATGCTGTGCGACATGATGGGCCTGACCATGCGCGCGCTGGACCTGGCACGCACCGATGACCACGCCACGCCGCAGAACGTGACCGGTCCGTTCCCCAAGGACGAGATCGCCGAAGGCTCCAACCCATGCCATATCGCCACCGACGACGAGCCTGGCCAGCGGCTGGAGGTGCGCGGCCGCGTGCTGGATGCCGCCACCGGCAAGCCGGTACCGGGCGCGATGATGATCGTATGGCAGCCCAACCAGTTCGGCCGCTATGAGAACGAAGATGACTCGCAGTCGGAAGACAACCTGCGCGGCAAGCTGCGTTGCGAGGCCGATGGCAGCTTCCAGGTGTTCACCATCCGCCCGGGTGGCTACATCATCGGCCGCGAGGATACCGAAGTGGGCGTGCTGATGAAGCGGCTGGGCCGCAACCGGCAGCGCGCGCCGCACATCCACTACCGGGTGATGCAGCCAGGCTACCGGAACCTGACGTCGCAGCTGTATTTCGCCGGTGATCCGGCCAATCCGGTCGACTGCATCTTCTCAACCATCGACGACCACATCGTCGACGCGCTGCCGCACCCGGAGCGCGACGGCTACCAGCTGGTCAACCTGGATATCGTGCTGCAGCCTGAAACGGCGCAGTAAGCCGGCGCGCGAGGCCGCTCAGGAGGCGGCGGTAATGGAGTGCGCCAGCGCCGGTGCGCGCCGGATCGCCGCCTCGATCGACGCGGCGGCTTCGCGCAGCGCCGGCAGCCGGGTGGCGACCAGTTCGTCCGGGCTGGTGCGCTCGGTTTCGGTGGAGCAGTTGATGGCGGCGATCACGCGCTGTTGCGGGTCGCGCACCGGCACGGCGATCGACAGCACGCCCAGCTCCAGCTGGCTGTCCTGGATGGCATAGCCCTGCTCGAGCGCGCGTGCCAGCGCCGCGCGCAGCGCGTCGGCATCGCTGAGTGTCAGCGGGGTGAATTTCTGGAATGGCGCCTTGTCGAGGATCTTGTTCTGCTGGGCCTTGGGCGCGTGCGCCAGCAAGGCCAGGCCAAGGGAGGTGCAATGGACCGGCAGCCGGTAACCCACCGAAGCCCGGAAGGCGATGCGCCGGCGGCTGGGCACATGCGCCAGGTAGACCACGCTGTCGCCGTCGAGGATGGCAAGCGAGACCGAATCGCGGAAGCGCTCGGCCACCTCCTGCAGGAACGGCTGCACGATGTCGCGCAGGTTCATCGAGCTGAGGAAGGCGGCGCCCAGCGACAGCACCTTGGGCAGCAGCACGAAGCGGCGGCCGTTGGCGCCGATATAGCCCAGCGCCTGCAGCGTCAGCAGCGCGCGGCGCGCGGTCGCGGGCGTCATGCCGGTGGCCTGCGCCACTTCGCTCAGCGTCAGTTCCGGCGTGGTCTCGGTAAAGGCCTGGATCACCGCCAGGCCCCGCGCCAGCGCCGCGACGTAGTCGCGGTGGCCTTCCTCGAGCTTCGGCGGAGCGTCGTTGTCGACGGGGGCGGACGGTTTGGCGGCGGAGGTCATGGCCGTATTTTAGCCGCAACGGACCGTATGCAACACAAGGGCCGGGGCCATCGCAGGCCACCGGATCCGGGAGACATCGCATCATGAGACTCGACCCCACTTCGCTGCGCCTGTTTGTCGCCGTGGCCGAAACCGGCTCCATCGCCGCGGCGGCGGAGCACGCGCACCTTGCCGCGGCCGCAGTCAGCAAGCGCGTGAGCGAACTGGAGCAGGGGCTGGGCACGGCCTTACTGATGCGCAGCAACAAGGGCGTGCAGCCGACCATGGCCGGGATGGAGCTGGCGCACCTGGCGCGCGGCGTGCTGCACAACCTCGATGACATCCTGGTGCGCATGCGTGACTACGGCGGCGGCTTGCGCGGGCAGGTGAGGGTGATGGCCAATATCTCGGCCATCACGCAGTTCCTGCCGGCGCAGCTCAAGTCGTTCCTGGCCGAATACCCGCTGATCGACGTGCACCTGGAAGAGCGCGTCAGCACCGCCATCGTGCGCGCGGTGGCCGAGAACGCCGCGGACATCGGCATCTTCACCGCGGGCGCGGTGGGTGCGGAGCTGGAGACGTTCCCCTACCGGCGCGACGAACTGGTCGTGGTGGTGCCCGGCGCGCATCCGCTGGCCGGGCGGCACTCGGTGACCATCCGCGAGGCCTTCGACTACGACTTCGTCAGCCTGCACGCAGGCAGCCAGATCCACCTGCAGCTGGCCAAGGCTGCCAGCGAGGCCGGCCGCGTGTTCAAGCCGCGCATCCACGTGCCCGGCTACGACGCGCTGTGCCTGATGGTGCAGGCGGGACTGGGCCTGGGAATCCTGCCCAGGTCCAGTGCCGGGCCTTACCAGCAGACCCTTGGCATCCGCACCGTCGCGCTCGATGAAGCGTGGGCCGCGCGCCAGCTGGTGATCGGCGTGCGTGCGTATGAGGGCCTGTCCGCGGTGGCGCGGCTGCTGGTGGACCGGCTGCGCGAGGATGAATAGCGCGCCAGCGCTGCCATCGTTTTTCGCGATGGCGGGCTCGCCAATGGTTGCTTTACCGCGCGCGCGGGTTCTTCCAATCTTGCATCACAGACCACCGTATCCACAGGAGCAGCAAACCGCCATGGCTAACGAAGCGAACAACGGAACGATGCCGCTGCAGGGCGTTCGCGTGATCGAACTCGGCTCGCTGATCGCAGGCCCGTATGCGGGCGGACTGCTCGCGCAGTTCGGCGCCGAAGTGCTGAAGATCGAATCGCCCAAGGACGGCGACCCGCTGCGCAAGTGGCGCAAGCTGTATGAAGGCACCTCGCTCTGGTGGTATAGCCAGAGCCGCAACAAGAAGTCGCTGACGCTGGACCTGCGTTCGGCGCAGGGCCAGGAGATCGTGCGCAAGCTGGTCACCGAAGCCGATATCGTGATCGAGAACTTCCGCCCCGGCACGCTCGAGAAATGGGGCCTGGGCTGGGAGGACCTGCGCAAGGTGAACCCCGCGCTGGTCATGGTGCGCATCTCCGGCTACGGCCAGACCGGACCCTACAAGGACCGCCCCGGCTTTGCCGCGATTGCGGAATCGATGGGCGGGCTGCGCTATGTCAGCGGCTATCCCGACCGGCCGCCGGTGCGCTCGGGCGTGAGTATCGGCGACACGCTGGCATCGCTGTATGGCGTCATCGGCGCCTTGCTGGCCATGCACCACCTGCGCGCCAACCAGGGCGAAGGGCAGTTTGTCGACGTGGCGCTCTATGAGTCGGTCTTTGCCGTGATGGAGAGCCTGGTGCCGGAGTACGCCAAGTTCGGCCATGTGCGCGAGCGTTCGGGCGCCAGCCTGCCGGGCATCTCGCCGTCGAATACGTATCCGTGCCAGGACGGCCAGTACGTGATCATTGCCGGCAACGGCGACGCCATCTTCCGGCGCTTCATGGCCGCCATCGGCCGCGACGACCTGGGCCAAGACCCGCGCCTGGCGCACAACGACGGGCGCGTGCAGCACAACGCCATGCTCGACGACGCCATCACCGCGTGGACCTCCGCGCATGACCTCGACACAGTGCTGGCAACGCTGGAAGCCGCGGCCGTGCCCTGCGGAAAGATCTACACCGCGGCGGAGATCAGCAGCGACGCGCACTACCGCGCGCGCGACATGATCGAGCCGCACCAGTTGCCGGATGGCTCGCCGGTGGAGCTGTCCGGCATCGTGCCCAAGCTCAGCGGGACCCCGGGGCGCACCAGGTGGATCGGCCCCGAACTGGGCCAGCACACCGAAGAGATCCTGGCGGGCATCGGTATTGCCGGCGACGAGCTGCGCGCGCTGCGCGCCGCCGGCGTGGTCTGAGCCCGCCCCAACGAAAAGGAAAGAAAGGAAAGAACCATGTGGCTTCCTAACGCCCCCCGGCGCGTGCGCATCAATGAAGTGTCCGTGCGCGACGGCTTCCAGATCGAGCCGGAATTCGTCCCCACCGAACAGAAGATCGCGCTGATCGACCGCCTCTCGGAAACCGGCCTGGCCAGGATCGAGATCACCTCGTTTGTCTCGCCCAAGGCGATCCCGAACCTGCGCGATGCAGGGGCGGTCGCGAAAGGCATCCGCCGCCAACGGGACGTGGTCTACACCGCGCTGGTGCCCAATGCGCGCGGCTGCGAGCGCGCACTGGAGTGCGACCTCGACGAGATCAACCTGGTGATGTCCGCCAGCGAGACGCACAACCTGGCCAACATGCGCATGACCTGCGACCAGTCGCTGGAGCAGTTCCGCGGCGTGATGCAGCTGGCGCAGTCGGCCGAGCTGGCCGTCAGCGGCTGCGTGGCGACTGCGTTCGGCTGCCCGTTCGAAGGCGAGATCGCGCCGGAACGGGTGAAGTGGGCCGCGGGCCGCTACCTGGACCTGGGCATGGACAGCATCACGCTGGCCGATACCACCGGCATGGCCGACCCGCGCCAGGTGAGCAAGCTGGTCGAGGCGTTCCTGCGCTGGTTCCCGGGCGTGCCGCTGACCCTGCATTTCCACAACACGCGCGGCATGGGCCTGGCCAATGTGCTGGCCGGCCTGGCGGCGGGCGTGGACAGTTTCGATGCGTCGCTGGGCGGGCTGGGCGGCTGCCCCTTTGCGCCGGGCGCGACCGGCAACATCTGCACGGAAGACCTGGTGCACATGCTGGAGTCTTCCGGCATCGACACCGGTGTCGACCTGGACCGGCTGCTCGGCGCGGCGCGCGAGCTGCCGGCGCTGGTCGGACACGATATTTCCGGGCAGGTGGTCAAGGCCGGCAAGACCACCGAGCTGCATCCGGTGCCTGAGTGGGTGGGCGCAAGGTAACCCGCGTCCGCCACGAGAAATACAAGGAGAGACCCCCATGACCGAACCCGACCGCCCGGCGAGCCTGCTCGACAAGCTCTGGGCCAGCCACGTGATCCACCAGGAGCCGGACGGACCCGCGCTGATCTATATCGACCGCCACCTGGTCAACGAGGTGACCAGCCCGCAGGCCTTCGAAGGCCTGCGCCTGAACGCGCGCAAGGTGTGGCGCGCCGCTTCCGTGCTGGCAACGGCCGACCACAACGTGCCGACCACCGCGCGCAAGCTGGGCATTGCCGATCCCGTCAGCCGCGCGCAGGTCGAGGCCCTGGACCAGAACTGCGCAGACACCGGTATCGTCAACTTCGGCATGGACGATCCGCGCCAGGGCATCCTGCACGTGGTCGGTCCGGAGCGCGGCGCCACCTTGCCCGGCATGAGCATTGCCTGCGGCGACTCGCACACGTCAACACACGGCGCGTTCGCAGCGTTTGCGTTCGGCATCGGCACCTCCGAAGTGGAGCAGGTGCTGGCCGCGCAATGCCTGTGGATGAAGAAGCCCAGGTCGATGCTGGTGCGGGTGGACGGCGAGCTGCCCCGTGGCGTGTCCGCCAAGGACATCGCGCTTGCGCTGATCGGCCGCATCGGCACCGCCGGCGCCACCGGCCACGTGATCGAGTTTGCCGGCAGCACGATCCGCGGCCTCAGCATGGAGGCGCGCATGACCGTGTGCAACATGGCGATCGAAGCGGGCGCGCGCGCCGGCATGGTGGCGGTGGATGAAACCACGCTGGCCTACCTGGACGGCCGCCCGCAAGCACCGGCCGGTGCGATGTGGGACGCCGCCACCGGCTACTGGCGCACGCTGCGCAGCGATCCGGGCGCCGCCTTCGATGCCGTGGTGGAGCTGGATGCCACCGCGATCCGCCCGCACGTGACCTGGGGCACCTCGCCGGAAATGGTGGTGGCCGTCGGCGAGCGCATTCCCGATCCGCGCGACGAGCGCGACCCGGTGCGGCGCAAGAGCATCGAGCAGGCGCTGGACTACATGGGCCTGCTGCCGAATACGCCGATCGAGGCGGTCGCGCTGGACAAGGTATTCATCGGCTCATGCACCAATGCGCGCCTGGAAGACCTGCGCGCCGCGGCGGCGGTGCTGCGCGGGCGCCATGTCTCGCCGCGCATCAGGCAGGCGCTGGCGGTACCGGGCTCCGGGCTGGTCAAGTCGCAGGCCGAGGCCGAGGGGCTGGACCAGGTGTTCATCGCCGCCGGCTTCGAATGGCGCGAACCGGGCTGCTCGATGTGCCTGGGCATGAACGATGACCGCCTGGCGGCCGGCGAACGCTGCGCTTCCACTTCCAACCGCAACTTCGAAGGCAGGCAGGGGCCGGGCGGGCGTACCCACCTGGTCAGCCCGCAGATGGCGGCCGCGGCCGCGGTGGCGGGCCACTTCATCGATGTGCGCTCGCTGTAGACCACCGGAGGAAACCGAGCAATGAGAGCCTTTACTACGCTGGACGGCCTGGTGGCGCCGCTGGACCGAGCCAATGTCGATACCGACGCCATCCTGCCCAAGCAGTTCCTGAAGTCGATCCGGCGCAGCGGCTTCGGCCCCTACCTGTTCGACGACTGGCGCTACCTGGACCACGGCGAGCCCGGACAGGACTGCAGCAGCCGGCCCCTCAACCCGGATTTCGTGCTGAACCAGCCGCGCTACCGCGGCGCCTCGATCCTGCTGGCGCGCGAGAACTTCGGTTGCGGCTCATCGCGCGAGCATGCGCCGTGGGCGCTGGAGGACTTCGGCCTGCGCGCGCTGATCGCGCCCAGCTTTGCCGACATCTTCTACAACAACTGCCTGAAGAACGGCCTGCTGCCGATCGTGGCGGCGCCGGACGTGGTCGAGCGCCTGTTCGCCGAGACCGCGGCCACGCCGGGCTACCGGCTGCAGGTGGACCTGGCCGCGCTGCAGGTGGTGACGCCGTCGGGCGAGGCCATTGCCTTCACGCTGGATCCGTTCAAGCAGCACTGCCTGCTGAACGGCCTGGACGATATCGCGCTGGCGCTGCGCCATGCCGGGCAGATCCGGGATTACGAGCAGGCGCGGCGGCAATTGGAGCCCTGGCTCTTTGACTGAATGATCCCCTGACGGCAGCCGGCCGTCCGAGCCGGCACCGTCGACACAGACAATGGATGGAGACCCTATGTCCTGGCAATTTCATACGACCCACGCGCTGCGTGCCGCAGCCTTCGGCCTGGCCTGCCTGGCAGGCACGGGCGCCGCACTGGCGCAGACCTATCCCGCGCAGCCGATCCGCATGGTGGTGCCTTACGCACCGGGCGGAACCACCGACATCATCGCCAGGCAACTGGCGCAGCGCATGTCCGAGAAGCTGGGCCAGCCGGTGGTGGTGGAAAACAAGAGCGGCGCCAATACCGTGATCGGCGCCGACGCGGTGGCCAAGGCGCAGCCCGACGGCTACACGCTGCTGCTGACCAACGATGCCACCTTCGTGCTCAACCCGGTGGTGCTGCCGTCGGTGTCGTACAACGTCGCGCGCGACTTTGCCCCGGTGGCGACGATCGGCTACGTGCCGCTCGTCATGGCCGTCTCGGGCAGCCTGCCGGTGGACAGCGTCAAGGACCTGGCCGCATATGCCAAGGGCCGTCCGCAAGCCCTCAGCTACGGCTCGTTCGGCAGCGGCAGCCAGCCGCACCTGATGGGCGCGCTGTTCAACAAGCTGGCCGGCACCGACCTGGTCCACGTGCCGTACAAGGGCTCGGCGCCGGCGGTGGCAGACGTCGTCGGCGGCCAGATCCTGATGACCTTCCCGGCGCTGCCGACGATCCAGAGCTTTGTTGCGGCAAAGAAACTCAAGGTGCTCGCCGTCAGCGGCGACAAGCGCACGCGCGCGCTGCCGCAGGTGCCCACCTTTGCCGAGGCCGGCTACAAGGACATGGACATCTCGGCCGTCTACGGCGTGCTGGCCCCGGCCAAGGTGCCGCGCGCGGTGGTCGACAAGCTGAACGTCACCATCCGCGAGATCCTGGACGACAAGGACTTCGTCGAGAAGCACTTCGCCGCGCAGGGGATGGTGCCGATGAAGCTGAGCCCGGCGCAGTTCTCGCAGTACATCGAGACGCAGACGCGCCAGACGCGCAAGCTGGTCGAGCTGTCCGGCGTCAGGGTCGAGTAGGGGGGGCGGGCCATGATCAACACAAGCAACGCGTACGCGGTGCAATCACCGCGGCTTGGATGGATCGGCGTTGGTGCCATGGGCCGACCGATGTGCCTGAACCTGCTGAAAGCCGGCTACCGGCTCACGGTCTTTGACCGCGTGCCGGCGCAGTGCGAGGCGGTGGCCGCCGCAGGGGCGGCAGTGGCGCCTGCCGCGCAGGCACTGGTGGCGGACTCGGATGTGGTGTTCTCAACGATCTTTGACGATGGCGGGCTGCGCGACCTGTTCCTGGCCTCCGGCGGCGCTGCCGGCGCCGCGACGGCGGACAAGGTCTTTGTCGACATGAGCACGGTCTCGCCCGATGCCTCGGCAGAGGTGGCTGCCGCGCTCGCGCGGCGCGGCGCCGCTTTTCTGCGCGCGCCGGTGTCGGGCACGGTATCGCTGGCGGCGAGCGCGCAGCTGAGCTGTTTCGTGTCCGGGCCGCGGCCGGCCTTCGACGCGGTACAGCCCGTCCTCGCGTGCCTGACCGCGCGCCAGTCATACGTGGGCGGCGCGGACGAGGCCCGCGTCATCAAGCTGATGATCAACATGATGGTGTTCATGAGCACCGCGGTGATCGGCGAAGGGCTGGCCTTCGGCGCGCGCGCCGGGCTGGACCGCGCGCTGATGGTCGATGCGATCAACGACAGCATCGTCGGCAGCGCCCACTACCGCACCAAGGCAGAGCAGCTCAAGCAGCGCGACTACGCCGCCGTCGGCCCGATCTCGCTGGTGGTGAAGGACCTCGACCTGGCATTGGCGGTGGCCCGCGACAACGCGGTCGCGCTGCCGATGTCGTCGCTGGTGCGGCAATACCTGGCGCTGATGCAGCAGCGCCGGCAGGGCCATCTCGACATCGCCGCGCTGGCCGATGTGCTCGAGTGGGCAGGCGTGCCCGGCGCAGTGTAATCGGGCCAACCCGATACCTACAACAAGGACGGAGACATGAACCACAACCCGATCACCCGGGCGCCACGCGCCCTGTTTGCCGCCGCCGGGCTTGCCCTGGTCCTGGCGATGCCGCCGGTGCTGGCCCAGGGCAAGCCCGGCGCCGAACCGGTCCGCATCGGCGGCCTGTTCTCGATCACCGGCGGCCTTGCCGCCGTGGGCCAGGCCGAGCGCGAAGGCGCGCTGCTGGCGCAGAAGGTCGTCAATGCCCGTGGGGGTATTGGCGGGCGGCCGCTGGAAATGATTGTCGAAGACGACGGCTCCAGCCCGGATTCCGCCGTCGCCAAGGCGAACGCGCTGCTCCATACGCACAAGGTTCGCGCCATCGTCGGGCCATCGGGCATTGCCCAGACGGTTGCCATCGGCGGCATCACACAGGCGCAGAAGGTGCCACTGTTCTCGTTCTCGGGACTGGGGCCCGCGGTGGAGCGCGAACGCCATTGCGTGTTCCACCTGACGCCGTCGCAGGAGCTCAACGCGCGTGCCGTGCTGGCCTATGCGCGCGACAACGGCCTGAAGCGCGTCGGCGTGCTGCATGACTCGGGCTACGGGCAGGTGGTATGGACCAGCCTGAAGACGCTGGATCGCGAGTACGGCGTCAGCTTCATACAGGTGGAGAAGTTCGAGATCGCCGCCACCGATGTCACCACGCAGGCGGCCAAGATCAAGGCGGCCACGCCGGATGCCATCATCGTCATCTCGACCTCGCCCGCGCCGTTCCGCAACGTGCGCCAGCTGAAGGTCGGCGTTCCCATCATCTCCGTGCATGGCACGGCTACCTACGAGACCGTCAAGGCCATGGGCGAGGCCGCGGACAACATCATCCATCCCGAGTTCATCGTGTCCGAAGACCCGCTGCCGGGACAGAAGGAATTCGTCGAGGCCTTCCGCAAGGAGTACGGCAAGCTGCCCAAGCATTTCTCGGCGGTGGGCTGGGATGCGGTCATGGCCCTGGCCGCAGGCCTGAAGGCGGCCGGTGCCGATGCGCCGGGCGACAAGCTGTGCAGCGCGTTGCGCCGGCCTTACCAGGGCGTCACCAGCGGCTACGACTTCGCCGCGCCCGACATGGGCGGCATGACGCTGGCCGGCTTCACGTACTCGAAGCTGCAGAAGGGCCGGTTCGAGCGGCTGCCCTACAAGGCCAAACCATAGCCTGCGACGCTCGCGGGAAAGGAGCTGGTATGTCCACTACCCTCGTATTCCAGGCGATCCTGTCCGGGATCACCAATGGCTTTGTCTACGCGCTGATCGGCGTGGGCATGGCCATCATCTTCAAGGGCACGCGCATCGTCAATGCGATGCAGGGCGAGTTCGCGGTGATCGGCGCGCTGGTGGCGGTGTTCGCGCTGAAGGCGCTGGGCCTGCCATATGCGTTGGCGATTGCCGGCGGCATTGCCGCCGGTGCCGTCAGCGGCCTGGCCATCGACGTGCTGTTCGTGCGGCCGATGCTGCGCCGCGGCGCCGGCGAAGAGAGCTTCCTGCTGCTGACCATTGGCCTGGCCTTTGCGCTGTCGGCCGCGGCGCTCTACTTCGGCGGCCGGGATTCGCACCTGCTGCCGGCGCTCGGCGGGGAGGGG
Organism: Cupriavidus sp. FW305-3-2-15-C-LB2; assembly: GCF_058787575.1. Classification (NCBI taxonomy): domain Bacteria; kingdom Pseudomonadati; phylum Pseudomonadota; class Betaproteobacteria; order Burkholderiales; family Burkholderiaceae; genus Cupriavidus; species Cupriavidus sp. FW305-3-2-15-C-LB2. The sequence continues at coordinate 41,055 of NZ_JBYSZW010000044.1, read as the reverse complement.
GTGGTGGAGCTGTTCGGCGCTACCACGCCCGTGCATGCGCTGGCGCTGACCGGCATTGCGGTGCTGCTGGTCGGTGCGCTGCGCCTGTTCTACACCAGGACCCTGGCGGGCCTGGCCATGACCGCTGCCTCGCTCGATCCGGATGGCGCCACCACCACCGGCATCAACGTGCGCCGCATGCGCACGTACACGTTCCTGCTCGGCGGCGGGTTCGGCGCGATCGCCGGCGTGCTGGTCACGCCGCTGCTGTCGATGAACTACCAGATGGGCATCGGCCTCACGCTGAAGGGCTTTGCCGCGGCCATTCTCGGCGGCCTGGGCAATCCGCTCGGGGCCGTGGCGGGAGGCCTGCTGCTCGGCCTGGCGGAATCGCTGGCGGTGGTGGGTTTCCCGTCTGGCTATCGCGACGTGATCGCGCTGTCGATCCTGATCGTCATCATGATTCTGCTGCCCAACGGCGTGCTGGGCCGGGCCGGGCGCAAGGGAGGATAACCATGAACCCGTCACGCGCGTTCATCCTGGCTGGCGTGTTGCTGTGGGTGGCGGCCGGGCAGCTGCTGTCGCGGCACCACGTCGACCTGCTCAACTTCGCCGCCATCCTGGCCGTGGGCGGCCTCGGCGTGGGCCTGCTGCTGGGGCAGTGCGGCATCGTCAATCTGGCGCAGGCCTCGTTCTACGGCATCGGCGCATACGCCTCGGCGTACTGCACCACGGCGCTGGGCTGGCCGGCGTTGGCCGGTGCGGCCGCCGGACTCGTCATTAGCGCCGCGCTGGCTGCGGCCATCGGCGTGCCGGTGCTGCGCCTGGGCGGCTTCTTCCTGGCGCTGGCGACGCTGGCGGTGGGAAGCATCGCCAACGTGCTGTTCTTCGAGTGGGACTGGCTGACCGGCGGCACGCTGGGAATCGGCGGCATTCCCAAGCTGTCCTGGTTCGGCTATGTGCTGGACACCCCGGAGCGCTACTACTACTTCGTCTGGCCGCTGCTCGCGGTGCTGCTGTGGCTGGTCGACAACCTGGTCAAGGGCCGCCCGGGCCTGGCCATGCGGGCGATGCGTGATGCCGCGCCGGCGGCGCAGGTGCTGGGCGTGGACATGCACCGGCTGAAGACCTCGATGTTCGTGCTGTCGGCCATGCTGGGCTCGCTGGCCGGGACCTTGTTTGCCCACTATGTGTCGTTCGTCAGCGTGCAGAGCTTTACGGTGGAGCGCTCCATCGTGTTTCTGCTGGTGCCGGTGGTGGCGGGTGCCCGCTCCACCTATGGCGTGATCCTTGGTGCGCTGTTCGTCTCGCTCGTGCCGGAACTGCTGAGCGGGTTGGGGGATTTCCACCAGGTGCTGTTCGGCGCGGTGCTGGTGCTGGTGGTCACGCTGATGCCCGGCGGGATGACGGGCGGCATCGCTGGTGCGCTGCAGCGCATGCGCGGACTGAAGGCGGCAAGTTGACATCCTCCCCTCCCGAAAGGGAGGAGATTCCCTCTGCAGGCGATCGATGTCCCGATCGGGCAAGGACATTTAGCGCAGCGTTCACATCGCGATCATGTACAGCACCGCATCCACTGCATACCCACTGCCTTATTCCAAGGTCTGCGATACCTTTCGGCGTCTCCGGCGGCATCGCGTCGCACGAAGAACAAACCTGGGTGGTGAAACGTTCGTCGACTTCCTCGTACCACGCGCCATGCACAATCGCCTTGTACGCGAGCATTGTGCGGAAGGACGACCAGCCCGCATCGAGGACGGACTTCGCCACGCTGGTCTTGGCGAGGCCGGCGGCGTTCACATTCCCCACCGCGATGTAGTCGAAGTCCCGCACGATGCGATGCGAGAGCTTGTGCAGAAAGTCACGCCGCCCATTTTTGATGCGCGCGTCGAGGTTCGTGGCCTGTCGTTTCTTGCGCGCACGCTGCGCCTTGGCCAGCGCTTGCTCGAGTCGGCCAAGGTGGCGCGGATTCTCGACCTTTTCGCCGGTGGACAGCGGGGCAAGGTCCTTCAAGCCAAGATCGATGCCGACGCCGCGTTCCGGGGGGCGGGCCTGGGTGTCGGCAACTTCAATCACGATGTTCAGGAACCAGTTGCCTCGCGCATCGCGGGAGAAATTGGTGCCGTCCTTGATCTTGCCCTCGGGAAGGGGGCGGAAGCTGAACACGCGAAACGTGTTGCCGGCAAAGCGGAATCCGTCGCCCGAGCGCTTGAGATCCCGGCCCTTGAGCGGTGCCCAACCGAGCGACTTGCGGCCGCGATAGCGCAGGCACGGCCGGCGGTGCTGGCTACGCGACTTGGCGTACTGCTCGCAAACCGCGTTGATTGTGCCGGAATGGATACGGAGTTCCTTGCTGCTGCCGGTCGTCAGCACGTTCAGATCGAAACCCGTGGGCCACTTCTTGCCCCATTTGAGCGCGTGCTTCTGCGTGTCATTGCAGAAGTTCCAGACGTAGTTCACCGCGCGGCTCTGCTGATTGAGCAGGCCGTTCAGCGACTTCACCCGGTAGCGATAGACCAGAGGCATGCCGGTCATTCTAATTTGGGATTGCTTGCTGCCGGCAGCACTCCTTTCACTCCCCGCCCTGAAGGGCGAGGTTTTTCGGAGCAAGTCTGATGAACCATCCCGTTCCTGCTTTTGGCGCGGCGCCACAAGCCGTGCGCCCGGCGCAGGCATTACTGCGCCTCGACGCGGTCGCGCACAGCTTCGGCGGGCTGGAGGTGCTGCGCAATGTCAGCTTCGACGTGCCGGCCGGCCATATCGTCGGCCTGATCGGTCCGAACGGCAGCGGCAAGACCACCTGCTTCAATATCGTCTCCGGCTTTCTGCGCCCGAAGGGGGGCAAGGTGTCGCTGGCGGGGCGGGACATCACCGCCGACACCGTCCAGCAGCGCAGCCGCGCCGGCCTGGTGCGCACCTTCCAGACGCCACAGGTGTTCGAGCACATGACCGTGCTCGAGAACCTGATGGCAGGCTGCCACAAGGCCACCCACGCTGGCGTGCTGCAGGCGATGCTGCGCACGCCGGCGTCGCGCCGCGAGCTGGCGGCCATGCACGACGCCGCGCTGGCATGCGCCGGCAAATTCGGGCTGGAGCGCTTGCTGCAGCACCGGGCCGGCACCCTCCCGGCGGGCCAGCGGCGCATCGTCGAACTGGCGCGTGCCTGCATCGGCAATCCGGAACTGCTGTTGCTGGACGAGCCGTCGTCGGGGCTGAACAGCGAAGAGATCGAACTGCTGCGCGCATGGATCGTGCGCCTGCACCAGGAGGGCATGACCATCCTGCTGGTCTCGCACGACATGGGGCTGATGACGATCTGCGGTACGGCCCATGTCCTCTATTACGGTGAAATCATCGCCAGCGGGGCGCTGCACGAGGTGCAGGCCGATCCGCGCGTGCGTGAAGCCTATCTGGGAGTCTGACCATGCTGAACGTGAAAGGCCTGCGCGCCGGTTACGGCGCGGTGCCGGTGCTGCACGATGTCGACATGACGGTCGCGCCGGGCGAGGCGGTGGCGGTGGTGGGCGCCAACGGCGCCGGCAAGACCGCGCTGGTGCGCACGCTGGCCGGCCTGATCCGGCCGATGGCCGGCAGCATCGTCAAGGACGGGGCGGAGATCGGCCATGTCCCCGGGCATCGCCGCTTCAGGCATGGCATCGGCGTAGTGCTGGAAAACCGCAACCTGTTTGCCGAGCTGTCGGTGCGCGACAACCTGCGCCTGGCCGAGCAGGCCGGCAAGCGCGCCCGCGGCGGCGCGCTGCGCTACACCTATGACGATGTATGCGATCTGTTTGCGCTGCTGCGCGAACGTGCCGACAGCGCGGTCGGGCTGCTGTCCGGGGGGCAGCAGCAGATGGTGGCGATCGCGCGCGCGCTGTTGCTCCAGCCCGACCTGCTGATCATGGATGAACTCACCACCGGCCTGGCGCCCCGCATCGTCAAGGAGATCCTGGCGGTGCTGAACCAGCTGCGCGCGCGCGGGCTGAGCATCTTGCTGGTCGAACAAAGCGTGGCGATCGCCGCGGACATGACGGATCGCGCCTACGTGCTGTCAGTGGGGCGCGTGATCCATGAAGTCCGGCGCGGCGAATGGCAGGCGCTGCTGAACGACAAGACCCTGGTGAAGGCTTACCTTCATGGCTGACCTGGAGACCACGACGATGGCATTGGGCGAACCCGCGGACCTTGCCGCACTCACGCAAGCCGATCAGGCGCGCTATCGCGCCATGCTGTCCGGCGACCTGGCTGCGCTCGATGCCCTGCTGGCCGACGAGCTTTCCTATACGCACTCCTCGGCATTGCGCGAGAGCAAGGCGGAGTACCTTGGCTCGATCCGCAGCGGGCGGGTGCGCTACCTGCAAGCGAGCCTGGCGGAGGTGGGGCAGGCGGTCTACGGCGACATGGCCGTGATGCAGGGCAAGGCCCTGCTCAGGGCCGTGGTCGACGGGACGGAGCGCACGCTCGACAACCGCTTTCTCAGCGTGTGGAGGCGCCATCAGGGCACGTGGCAGATGCTGGCCTGGGCCTCGACGCCGATGCCGGCCGCGAGCGCGCCGCCCGTGCCCGTAGCCTCTTGACGGCAGCATGCGGAGCAGCACCGATGGACCCGGACGACACGTACTTCATCATCCATTGCCCGGACCATGCCGACGCGCTGCCGCGCCGGCTGGCAAGCCATGACGCGCACCGCAGCGCGACACTTGCCACCCTGGGGCTGAACCTGAATGTTCATCTCCATATCTCGCAGAACTGCCACCCCACTTAAGTTGGGGGTTTGCGCCGCGAAAATCAGGGCCCGTTTTTCGCCGCTTGTTATAGATTGTTAAGACATATAAGAGCGTGGGTTTCGCATAGAACCCCAGCCAATAAGTGCACTATTAGCATCAGTCGTTGGTGACGGCCGTTCAGCCGCATGGTTGCCATCGACATCCGGGGGGAAACAATCTTGCGCCAGACGCTTGCGCGCGCGCTGCGCCCGCTTGGACGCCTTGGGTCGCGCACCATCACCGCGGGCACCTTGCTGCTTGGCGTGATGACGACGGCTGTCGTCTATGCGTTCTGCACCGACCTGCTTGAGAAGGACGTCCGCCTGCGTTTTGAGAACGATACCGGCGACGTGATCCAGCAGATCGATACACGGATCCGCCTCTATACCGATGTTCTGGTGACCATGCAGGCGCTGTTCGGCGCCAGCGACCATGTCTCGCGCGGCGAGTTTCGCGATTTCGTCAGCGGCTTGAACCTGCCGCAGCGCTATCCCGGTTTCCAGACGCTGAACTACGCGCCCTACGTGCCGGCGGCCGAGATCGACGCCTTTGTCGCCCGGCAGCGCAGCGATCCGATCCTGCGCGAGGCCGGCGTGACGTTCAACGTCCGCCCTCCCGGCCAGCGGCCGGGGCATTTCGTGCTGACCTATGTCGAACCGCTCGCCCTCAACCTGGCGTCGATCGGCATCGACATGGGCGCCGAGCCACGCCGCCTGGCCGCGCTGGAACGCGCGCGCGATACCGGGCAGCCAGTCAGCAGCGGGCGCCTGATCTTCAGCGAGGCAAAGAACCCGCATGTGGGCATCGCGCTGCGCCTGCCGGTGTACCGCAAGGTGCCCGACCTGGATTCCGTGGAAGCGCGCCGGCGCGCCTATGTCGGCTCGGTTGGCGCGGGGATCCGGGTGGACGACCTGCTGAAGGACCTGGTCAGCAATGAGAACCTGCGCCGGATCCGGTTCCGCGTGCATGATGCCGGAGACTTCGCGCAGGCGGCGGTTCCGCTCTCTGCAGCCAACCTGCTCTATGACAGCGTGACCGGCCTGGCGGCCAGGGAACGCAGCCGGGTTGCTGGCGGCAGCACCGTCCACGCCAGTGCCGCGCATGGCGCGACCGCACTGGCGGACGCCCAGGCGGCCCCGGGCCAGCATGACCTGGCCAAGAGCGTGGTGCGGAATTTCGGCGGACGGCGCTGGGTGATTGCGTTTGCTGCCGATGCCAAGGCCATCAGTGGTCCGCAGCGCTACCTGCCGGGGCTGGTGGTGATTTCCGGCCTGATCATCAGCGTGCTGCTGGGGTGGCTGGCCTACGCGTTGTCGAGTTCGCGCGCGCGCGCCGTGGCCGTGGCCGACCAGATGACGCACAGCCTGCGCGACAGCCAGGCCGCGCTTGCCGAGGCGCAGCAGATTGCCCACCTGGGCGACTGGCGCATCGACCTGGACCAGGACATCGCGCACTTTTCCCAGGAAATGGCGCGCCTGCTAGGCTTGCGCGGCGACAAGCCGACTCCGGAAGCGCTGTTCCAGGCGATCGACGCCGGCCATCGCGCCGTGCTGCGGGAAAGGATGCGGACAGCCCTGCAGGATCGCCAGCCGTTCGAGTTCGAGTGCCCGTACCGGTCGCGGCGCGGACGCCGGGGCTGGCTGCACCTGATCGGCCACGCGCATGGAGCGGCGGACAGCGCAGTGCTGCGGGGCACCGCGCAGGACATCAGCCAGCGCAGGTCCGCCGAGCAGGCTAGGACGCAGGAACACCAGATTGCCCTGCACCTGGCCACCGCCACCAGCGAGATCGAGGTGTTGGAGGGGATTGTCCACACGCTGCTCGAAGGCATGGACTGGGAGGCCGGTGCCTTCTGGCCGGGCGATGACAGCCAGGGGCTGAAGCTGCCGCCGGTCTACCTGGCCCGCGTCAAGACGCTGCAGCCGTGGCTCGCCGAGCGCCCTGCAGGGCCGGCCGGCGCCGCGGTCTTGCCGGCGCCGCAATGGTATGCAAGCCGCAGCGCGATGGCCCGGCATCCGCAAGCCAGGTGGCTCGACGCGGGCGGTATCCGGACGGTGTTCGCCTTCCCGCTGAGCCGGGGCCACGTGAGCCTCGGCGTGGTCGAACTCTATTCCCGCAGCAAGCGCAGCCCCGATACGCATGCGCTCGCGATGGCGAGCGGCATTGCCAATCAGACCGGGCACTTCCTGCTGCGGCGCCAGGCCGAGGAAAACCTGCGCTTCATCGCCAATCACGATGCCCTTACCGGGCTGCCCAACCGCCTCATGTTCAAGGCCGAGTTCGAGCAGGCGCTGACCCGTGCCCGCGCCAGCGGCCAGGCCCTGCATGTCATCTTCGTGGACCTGGACGAATTCAAGGTCGTGAACGACACCATCGGCCACAATGCCGGCGACATCGTGCTGCGCGAGATGGCCGACCGGTTGCGCGGCAGCCTGGAGGAGGTGGAGCTGATCACCCGCTTCGGCGGCGATGAATTCGTCGTGCTGCTGGACCCCAAGGGCGATTCGACGATCCTGGACCGGACCATTGCCCGGATCCAGGCTGCGCTCGCGCCAGGCTTCGTCGTCAACGAGTCGGAACTGCGCATGACGGCAAGCATCGGCATCAGTTCCTTCCCCGAGGACGGCAGCGACTGGCAGACCCTGCTCAAGCATGCCGACCTGGCCATGTATGGTGCCAAGCAGCTCGGCAAGAACGGCTACCAGTTCTACTGCCGGGGCATGAGCGCGTCGCTGCAGCGGCGCATCGACATGGAGTCGCACCTGCACCGCGCGCTCGAGCAGGACGAATTCATCCTCTACTACCAGCCGCGCATTGCGCTCGCGTCGGGAGCGTGCACGGCGGTCGAGGCACTGATCCGCTGGCGCCACCCGGAACTCGGCCTGGTCATGCCCGGAGATTTCATTCCCTTCGCGGAGCAGAGCGGCGCCATTGTCGAGATCGGTGCCTGGGCCCTGCGCGAAGCGTGCCGGCAGAATGCCGCATGGCGCGCGCAGGGACTGCCGCCGGTGCGTGTTTCAGTCAATCTTTCGGCACGGCAGTTCGCCGACAAGTCGCTCAGGCTGACCATCATCGATGCCCTGCGGCAAGCCGGGCTGCCCGGCAACCTGCTGGAGCTTGAACTCACCGAGAGCATGGTCATGCGCGATGCCGAACAGGCGTCCAGCTGGCTCTCGCGCCTGAAGCGCACCGGTGTCCGGCTGGCGATCGACGACTTCGGCACTGGCTACTCCTCGCTCGCCTACCTGAGCCGCTTCCCGATCGATACGGTCAAGATCGACGGCAGCTTCGTCCGCTACATACCGGAAAGCCGCAGCGACACGCAGATTACCAGCGCGGTGATCGGCCTTGGCCACCGGCTTGGCCTCGAAGTGGTCGCCGAAGGCGTGGAAAACGAGGTGCAACTCGAGTTCCTGCGCCGCGAAGGCTGCGACGAAGTGCAGGGCTACTACTTCAGCCATCCGCTGCCGCCGGCGAAGATCACTGCCTTCCTGGCCAGCCGCATGGAGAACGGTCCCGCTCTCGAGCATGGACCGCAACCGATGCGCGCCTGACTGCCCGTCAGTCCGGTGCGTGCTTAAGCAGTCCAATAACAGGGAGCTAGATCATGCAGGACCGTACTATTGAAATCATGTGGCAGGCCATCGACGCCCTGGACTTTTCCAGGATGAAGGCCAAGCTGCTGCATCAGAAGCATGCGCATTGGTCGCCGGAATCGCTGGAGCAGGCGGAGAGCGGCTACCGGCAATTCCTCAAGCTGGCGGCGAAGCATCCGGACACGCCCGCCGTCCCCAGCGAGCAGGTGGATGCCTTCTGGCATGCCCACATCCTGGACACCAGGCGCTATGCGAGGGATTGCGAGCGCATCTTCGGCTATGTCCTTCACCATGACCCCTACGTTGGCATCGACGGTCCGGAGGACGAGGCCCGCCTCCTGCAAATGGCCGCTGCGAGCGATGCGCTGAGCATGCGCGAATTCGGCAGCCCGCTGACGTCTGCCGCATATTGTGCCCGGGCAGCGGCCGACGAGCCCGCGTACTGCGCACGCATTGCCAGGACGGAGGCACCGGCGTACTGCGCACGCATGGCCAAGGCGGAAGAGGCCGCGTACTGCGCACGCATGGCCAAGGCGGAAGAGGCCGCGTACTGTGCACGCATCGCCAGGACGGACGAACCTGCGTACTGCGCGCGCATGGCCAGGGCGGAAGAGCCCGCGTATTGCGCACGTATCGCCAGGGCGGAAGAGCCGGCGTACTGCGCCCGCATTGCCACGGCCGGCGCCCCCGCATACTGCGCACTGGCTTCGCCCCAGGCCGCGGCCTGCTGAAGGCCTGCATTCGTGGCCGGGCGGGCGTCGTCAGCCTGGCCACGTTGCCCACGCCGGCCCTCCCGGTTGCCGCGAGGCACAGGTGCTGCATCGCGCATTGGCCGCGGCACCCATGAAATGAAAAATTTCATTTCTGAAATTCGTTAGGCCTGCCTCGGAAGAAAATCTTCTGCCAAATCAAAGGGATGGTGCATGAACCGGCCGTGGCCCGGTTCTTGCGGCAGCAGGACGGGACGGGCGCGTATTTCATCGTGCCTGCAAACCTGCCGTCGCCCTGCATCGCGCTGCGTCGTGGGCAGGCGAACCTGGTCTTGATGAGGAAGGCATCACGATGTACTACGGAAGAATCGGAGCCCGCGCGCACAGCCGCGAGCTTGCCGGGGACGGCGATCAGCCACTTGCCGGCCAGAACCGAAGCGAGCATGGCGATCGGGACCAGCAGTCGCCAAAGCGGGCCAACTGGGCGTGGGCCGCTGCATCGGCGCACTATGACTGGATGGACTCGCACGTCCCATTTGCCCAATACGACTAGCAGCCCGGGCAAGCCTTGCGCCCGTGCTGCATCCCCGATCACCTGATCCTGCCGTGGCGGTTGCGCGCGGCTGGTTCGCTTCCCTGCATCCCATGGACTACGCCCCTATCCGCTCCCTGCTGATTGCCAACCGTTCCGAGATCGCGATCCGCGTGATGCGCGCGGCCGCCGAGATGAACGTGCGCACGGTGGCAATCTATTCGAAGGAAGACCGGCTCGCGCTCCATCGCTTCAAGGCCGATGAGAGCTACCTGGTCGGCGAGGGCAAGAAGCCACTGGCGGCTTACCTCGACATCGACGATATCCTGCGCATTGCCAGGCAGGCGAAGGTCGACGCCATTCATCCGGGCTATGGCTTCCTTTCAGAGAACCCGGACTTCGCGCAGGCCGTGATCGACGCGGGTATCCGCTGGATCGGCCCGTCGCCCGAGGTCATGCGCAAGCTTGGCAACAAGGTGGCGGCGCGCAACGCGGCGATCGACGCGGGCGTGCCGGTGATGCCGGCAACCGATCCGCTGCCGCATGACCTGGACACGTGCAAGCGCCTCGCCGCCGGCATCGGCTATCCGCTGATGCTCAAGGCAAGCTGGGGCGGCGGCGGACGCGGCATGCGGGTCCTGGAACGCGAGCAGGACCTTGAGGGGGCGCTCGCCGCGGCGCGGCGCGAGGCGCTGGCTGCGTTCGGCAACGACGAGGTGTATGTCGAGAAGCTGGTGCGCAACGCGCGCCATGTCGAAGTGCAGGTGCTCGGCGACACGCACGGCAACCTCGTGCATCTCTATGAGCGCGACTGTACCGTGCAGCGGCGCAACCAGAAGGTGGTGGAGCGGGCGCCCGCGCCATACCTCGACGATGCCGGCCGGGCCGCGCTGTGCGAATCGGCCCTGCGGCTGATGCGCGCGGTCGGCTACACGCATGCCGGTACGGTCGAGTTCCTGATGGATGCCGACTCCGGCCAGTTCTACTTCATCGAGGTCAATCCGCGCATCCAGGTCGAGCACACGGTCACGGAGATGGTCACCGGGATCGATATCGTCAAGGCGCAGATCCGCGTGACCGAAGGCGGCCATCTCGGCATGACCGAGAACACGCGCAATGAGAACGGCGAGATCGTCGTGCGCGCCGCGGGCGTGCCGGTGCAGGAAGCGATTTCGCTCAACGGTCACGCGCTGCAATGCCGGATCACCACCGAGGACCCGGAGAACGGGTTCCTGCCGGACTACGGCCGCCTCACTGCCTACCGCAGCGCGGCCGGCTTCGGCGTGCGCCTGGACGCCGGCACCGCCTACGGCGGCGCGGTGATCACGCCGTACTACGATTCGCTGCTGGTCAAGGTCACCACCTGGGCGCCGACCGCGCCCGAATCGATCCGGCGCATGGACCGCGCGCTGCGCGAGTTCCGCATCCGCGGCGTCGCGTCCAACCTGCAGTTCCTCGAGAACGTCATCAACCATCCCGCGTTCCGGTCCGGCGACGTCACCACGCGCTTTATCGACCTGACGCCGGAACTGCTGGCGTTCACCAAGCGCCTGGACCGCGCCACCAAGCTGCTGCGCTACCTGGGCGAGGTCAGCGTCAACGGGCACCCGGAGATGAGCGGCCGCACGCTGCCATCGCTGCCGCTGCCCGCACCGGTGCTGCCCGCCTTCGACACCAGCGGCGCGCTGCCCTACGGTACGCGCGACCGGCTGCGCGAGCTGGGCGCGGAGAAGTTCTCGCGCTGGATGCTGGAGCAGAAGCAGGTGCTGCTGACCGATACCACCATGCGCGACGCGCACCAGTCGCTGTTCGCCACGCGCATGCGCACCGCCGACATGCTGCCGATCGCGCCGTTCTATGCGCGCGAACTGCCGCAGCTGTTCTCGCTGGAGTGCTGGGGCGGCGCCACCTTCGACGTGGCGCTGCGCTTCCTCAAGGAAGACCCGTGGCAGCGCCTTGAGCAACTGCGCGAGCGCGTTCCCAACGTGCTGTTCCAGATGCTGCTGCGCGGCTCCAACGCGGTTGGCTACACCAATTATGCGGACAACGTGGTGCGTTTCTTCGTGCGCCAGGCGGCCAGCGCCGGCGTGGATGTGTTCCGCGTGTTCGATTCACTGAACTGGGTGCGCAACATGCGCGTGGCGATCGATGCTGTCGGCGAGAGCGGCGCGCTGTGCGAAGGCGCGATCTGCTATACCGGCGACCTGTTCGACAAGTCGCGCGCCAAATACGACCTGAAGTACTACGTAGGCATCGCGCGCGAGCTGAAGCAGGCCGGCGTGCACGTGCTGGGCATCAAGGACATGGCCGGCATCTGCCGTCCGCAGGCCGCGGCGGCACTGGTCAGGGCGCTCAAGGAAGAGACCGGGCTGCCGGTGCATTTCCATACCCACGATACCAGCGGCATCTCGGCCGCTTCGGCGCTGGCCGCGATCGAGGCCGGCTGCGATGCGGTCGACGGCGCGCTCGACGCCATGAGCGGGCTGACCTCGCAACCCAACCTGTCGAGCATCGCCGCGGCCCTGGCCGGCAGCGAGCGTGATCCCGGCCTCAGCCTGGAGCGCCTGCACGAGGCGTCGATGTACTGGGAAGGGGTGCGCCGCTACTACGCGCCGTTCGAATCCGAAATCCGCGCCGGCACCGCCGACGTGTACCGCCACGAGATGCCCGGCGGCCAGTACACCAACCTGCGCGAGCAGGCGCGCTCGCTCGGCATCGAGCATCGCTGGACCGAGGTGTCGCGGGCCTATGCCGAGGTCAACCAGATGTTCGGCGACATCGTCAAGGTGACGCCGACGTCCAAGGTGGTCGGCGACCTGGCCTTGATGATGGTGGCCAACGACCTGAGCGCCGCCGATGTGTGCGATCCCGCCAGGGAGACTGCCTTCCCTGAATCGGTGGTGTCGCTGTTCAAGGGCGAGCTGGGCTTTCCGCCGGACGGCTTCCCCGCGGAACTGTCGCGCAAGGTGCTGCGCGGCGAGCCGCCCGTGCCGTACCGGCCCGGCGACCAGATCCCGCCGGTCGACCTCGACGCGGCGCGCGCCGCGGCCGAAGCGGCGTGCGAGCAGCCGCTCGACGACCGCCAGCTGGCTTCGTACCTGATGTACCCGAAGCAGGCCGGCGAGTACCACGCGCATGTGCGCAACTACAGCGACACCTCGGTGATACCCACGCCGGCATACCTGTACGGCCTGCAGCCGCAGGAAGAAGTGGCGATCGACATCGCTGCCGGCAAGACCCTGCTGGTCTCGCTGCAAGGCACGCACCCCGATGCCGAAGAGGGTGTCATCAAGGTCCAGTTCGAGCTGAACGGGCAGTCGCGCACCACGCTGGTCGAGCAGCGCAGCACCACGCAAGCGGCGGCAGCGCGCCATGGCCGTCCGGTTGCCGAACCCGACAATCCGCTGCATGTCGCCGCGCCCATGCCGGGCTCGATCGTGACGGTGGCGGTGCAGCCGGGGCAGCGCGTGGCCGCGGGCACGACGCTGCTGGCGCTGGAGGCGATGAAGATGGAAACCCATATCGCGGCGGAGCGGGACTGCGAGATCGCCGCAGTCCATGTTCAGCAGGGGGATCGCGTGGCGGCGAAGGATCTGCTGATCGAACTGAAGGGCTGACGTTGGCCGGCAGGGCGCAGGCTCCGATTTGCATCCTGCAGCGAACCGTCCGCCACTTCCACCACGCCGTTCAGACAGATCCCGGCTACGTGCAATTGTCGCGGTACGCCTGCTGCAGTTGCTTGCGCGTCTTGTCGCGTTCGATCTTGGGGATGGTCCGGCCCTGCGCGTTCTGCGTGCCCGGGGCGGAATGGTACGAACGCCTTTTTGATGTGGCGTTGTACTGCTCCTTCAGCTCCTCGCACTTCGCGCGTGCGGCCTCTTCGGGATCCTGGGTGGCGGCCGACGGGGGGCGATACGGATTGGTCCCGCCCTGAACGGCATCCGATATGGCGCTCGCGGCACCCTCGGTCGATGCGCGCTGCGCCAGCGCCGCCGAGGCGCAACCCAGTGCCACCAGGCCGGCTACCAGGCATCTCTTGGATATCGGCATCGTTCTCTCCCCGGTGATGGATAACGGGCATGCCCGCCAGACAACCATCATATGTGCCCGTCGCGGGATTGTCAGAACCTGATGGTTGTCGACAGCGCGCAGACCTGCGCAGGCAGCATGGCAGCACGAGGAGGTGTTGCGATGCAGCATCGGAGCGGCTCGCGGGGGCCTCGGCCTGGTGCCGCCAGCGCAATCCAAAATCCTTTTTTCTTTGCTTCGATGCACATTTGTCGAAGCGCGACCTCCTATAGTCGATGCATACTCCTTGCCTGCCCAGGGCATAACTCGACCCATGCAGCCCCAGAACCTGACCCCCGCCGCGCAGCGCGAAGTCGACAAGGCACCCGGATGGTTGCGCTGGCTCCCGGGACTGCTGGTGTTGAAGAACTATCAGCCGGCCTGGCTGCCGAAAGACCTCGCCGCCGGTCTGGTGCTCACGACCATGCTGGTGCCGGTCGGCATCGCCTACGCCGAGGCCTCCGGCGTGCCCGGTGTCTACGGGCTCTACGCCACCATGGTCCCGCTGCTGGTGTATGCCCTGCTTGGCCCGAGCCGGATCCTCGTGCTGGGGCCGGATTCGGCGCTGGCGGCGCCAATCCTGGCGGTGGTGTTGCAGGTCTCCGGCGGCGATCCGGGGCGCGCGGTCATGGTGGCCAGCATGATGGCGATCGTGTCGGGCGTGGTCTGCATCGTGATGGGGCTGTTGCGGCTGGGGTTCATTACCGAATTGCTGTCCAAGCCGATCCGCTACGGCTACATGAACGGGATCGCGCTCACCGTGCTGGTCAGCCAGTTGCCCAAGCTGTTCGCCATCTCGATCGAAGACGCCGGCCCGCTGCGGGAGATGATCAGCCTCGGCCGGGCGATCCTGGGCGGCGAGACCAACTGGTACAGCTTTGCGGTCGGCGCGGGCAGCCTGGTGCTGATCCTGTTGCTGAAGCGCTTCGAGCGCGTGCCCGGCATCCTGATTGCCGTGATCGTCGCGACGGTGGCCGTCAGCATGTTCGATCTCGACCAGAACGGGGTGAAAGTGCTGGGCAAGACCCCGCAAGGGCTGCCGGGCTTTGTCGTGCCCTGGGTCAGTGGCGCGGACCTGGTTGCGATCCTGCTGGGCGGCATTGCCGTCGCGCTGATCTCGTTCGCGGATACCAGCGTGCTGTCGCGCACCTTTGCCGCGCGCACCAACACCCGGGTCGACCCGAACCAGGAGATGGTCGGCCTGGGCGCCGCCAACCTGGCCGCGGGATTCTTCCAGGGCTTTCCGATCAGCAGCAGCGCGTCCCGTACGCCGGTGGCCGAAGCCGCGGGCGCGAAGACCCAGCTCACCGGAGTCGTGGGCGCACTGGCCGTGGCGCTGCTGCTGATGTTCGCGCCCAACCTGCTGCAGTACCTGCCAAACAGCGCACTGGCGGCGGTGGTGATCGCGGCGGCCATAGGCCTGTTCGAGTTCGCGGACCTGAAGCGCATCTACCGCATCCAGCAGTGGGAGTTCTGGCTGTCGATGGTCTGCTTTGCCGCGGTTGCCGTGTTCGGGGCGATCCCGGGGATCATCCTGGCCGTGGTCCTTGCAGTGATCGAATTCCTTTGGGACGGCTGGCGGCCACACTATGCCGTGCTCGGCCGTGTCGAGGGCCTGCGCGGCTACCACGACACCAAGCGCTACCCGGATGCCGAGCGCATCGACGGGCTGCTGCTGTTCCGCTGGGATGCGCCGCTGTTCTTCGCCAATGCCGAGCTGTTCCAGGCGCGGCTGATGGAAGCGATCGACGAATCGCCGACACCCGTGCGCAGGGTGGTGGTGGCGGCCGAACCGGTGACCAGCGTCGACGTCACCTCGGCCGACATGCTGCGTGAACTGAGCGGCATCCTGCGCGAGCGCGGCATCGCGCTGCATTTTGCCGAGATGAAGGACCCGGTGCGCGACAAGCTCAAGCGCTTCGAGCTGATGGAAGCGATCGGCGACAAGAACTTCCACCCCACGGTGGGCAGTGCGGTGGATGACTACGTCGACAAGCCAGCCTGAACCGTTACGGTCCAGGCTGGTTGCGCCGCGCGCCGGCTACTCCAGCCGGAACCCGGTCTGCTTGATGGCGAGCGCCCATTTCTTCTGCTCTGCCGCCATGAACGTCGCAAACTGGTCCGGAGAGCTCTGGCTGGCCGGCTCATAGCGACCTGCTGCCCTTCTTGCCGGCGTCGCCGGCCTGCAGGCCATTGCGACCGCCAAGCGGCTGGGCGCGGTGATCGAGGCCTCCGACTGGCGGCGCTGGCAGAGTGGCTGCCGCAGTACGTCCCGGACGCGGAGCAGACCAGCGTGGTACATGGCGACTACCGCATGGACAACCTCGTCTTCCATCCCACCGAGCCCCGCGTCATCGGCGTGCTCGACTGGGAGCTGTCCACGCTCGGCCACCCGCTGGCGGACCTGGCCTAGCACTGCATGAGCTGGCATATCCCGGCCGACCTGTGGCGCGGTATCGGCGGGCTCGACCTGCAGGCGCTGGGCATTCCCGACGAGGCGACCTACCTGCGCTGGTACGGCGAGGCCAACGGCACGCACGCGCTCGAGCACTGGGACTTCTATCTTGCCTACAACTTCTTCCGGCTCGCGGCGATCATGCACGGCATCGGGCAGCGAGCCAGGAGCGGCAACGCCGCCGCGGCGGATGCCGTGGAGACAGGCAGGAAGGCGGCGCCGCTGGCCGAACTGGGGTGGCAATTCGCGATGCGCTACCGCGCGGCAGGGCGCTAGTGTCGGCGCACGGTCCGGCGCCAGCCGGATCGAAGCCGCCGCAGGTGGCGGAATCTGCCCTGGACTCCTTATCGGGAATCAAAGTTTGCCTTCCGATCCGGCCTGACTTAAAGATAGGAAGGGGAGATGGGCCCGCGGATTCAAGGGCCGCATCGGAACCGGGCTGTCTGGCATCCCGAGCCTTCAGGAGACGTCAATGAGTGTGCTGATGCTTGTGAATATCGATACGGCGACAACCGACGAGGAAATCCAGGAGTTCATCGGTCGTTACGGCTTCCCGGCCTGCGATGAGATCGAGCGCGTTCCGGGAGACGGCACCCGCCCGGCGGTGTCGCTGCATTTCAATTCGGTCGATGGGGCCGCGCTGCGGCTGCTGCAGCCGCGCATCAACCACCTGTTCTGGAAGCAGCGCAAGGTGGACGCGATGGTGCTGACCGAGCGCTTCGAATAGGCCGCTGCCGCGGCTGGCGGGCATGTGGGTCCGGTGCTTCCGCGCTTGCCCGATTGGGGGCGTGCCATGGCGGAGGAGGCAAGATGAACAGGCGATACACGATCCTGCACGCGCTGGCATGCAGTGCCGCAATGCTGGCGGGTGCAATGTCGGCGGGGCCGGCCGTTGCCTATTTTGACCACTACCTGGGCGGCACCATCGTCGGCACGCTTACCCAGGACCAGCTCACGGCGTTGACGGCTGTCTTCCGCAGGACCCTGGAGCAGGGCGCCGACGGCGCCCGCATGACGTTCAGGCTGCCGCCCGACACGCGCGAGCGGCAGGTCGAAGGTTCCTTCACGCCATTGCAGTCCCGGCGCGACCACGGCGACCGCTGCCGGCAACTGCGCAGTGAATTCCGCCGGGCCGGCGAAACCGAAGCCTGGACCGGGTGGTACTGCAAGGAGAAGGACGGCAACTGGAGGTCGCGCAAGCTGCCGAAGTAGCTAGTACCGGTCTTCGACGTACCGATAGGGATAGTCGGGCTCCCGGTATCCGCCCGCCTTCTGCCTGGCAGGCAGCTTGACCGGCTTGCGTTCGATCGCCTGGTACGGGATCTGTGCCAGCAGGTGCGTGATGATGTTCAGGCGCGCCCGGCGCTTGTCATTGGAATTGGCCACATGCCACGGGGCATAGTCGGTATCGGATGCGGCAAACATGGCGTCGCGCGCGCGTGAATAGTCGTACCAGCGGCTGTACGAGCGCAAGTCCATGTCAGTGAGCTTCCAGACCTTGCGGCCGTCCTTGATGCGTCCCTGCAGGCGGCGGGTCTGCTCCTCCGGGCTGACCTCGAGCCAGTACTTGATCAGGATGATGCCGGAATGCACGATGGCGCGTTCGACCAGCGGGACGGCGCGCAGAAACTCGTCGGCCTGCGCTTCGGTGCAGAATCCCATCACGCGTTCGACGCCGGCGCGGTTGTACCAGCTCCGGTCGAAGATGACGATCTCTCCCGCGGCGGGCAGGTGCGGCAGGTAGCGCTGCACGTACATCTGGCTCTTTTCGCGGTCGGTCGGCGCGGGCAGGGCGACCACGCGGAAAATGCGCGGGCTGACGCGTTCCGTGATGGCCTTGATAGCGCCGCCCTTGCCGGCACCGTCGCGCCCTTCGAACACCACGCAGACCTTGCTGCCGCTGGCCTGCACCCATTGCTGCAGCTTGACCAGCTCGACATGAAGGGTGAAGAGCGCCTTCTGGTATTCCTTCTCCGACATGCGCTCGCGCTGCTGCTGGTCCGGCTTTTCGTCGAGGCTGTCAGCCGGGCCTGGTTCGCGCGGCGGCTCCGCCTGGCTCCCGTTGCCGCCGTGGCGCTTCCCTTTTCGCTTGGCCATGATCTTCCTCCACTGACGTACCGGTGCCTTGAGGGTCCGGTCATGCACCTTCAAACCTGGGGGTACCGCTTGCATGCGCGCTGGCGGCTCGTTTCTACGATAGGAACAAAATCGGGGGAAATCCTCATGCCGATCCGTTTTCCTGTCGCAACCCTTGCCGGGCGGCGACCGGAATTCGGTTGAATTTCAATGTCTTCCGTACTACCTTCGTAGCGCGTATGGAGCAATATCCGCTCTGTATGCCGGCTGGCAATGGCGCGCGGCAGGAGAACATCCTCCAGCCCGGCGCGCTGCCCCAGTACGCCTCGGATGGCTCCGTCACCGGCTGCGAGGAGGGAACATGGCCTTTCTGGTCAGGCGGCTGCTCAGGTCCGGCTGCGCATGGCTGTTTGTCGCGCTGGTGGCGGGAGCGGGCGGCGCCGCTGCCCAAGACTTACAGAACCCGCCCCCCACCTTCAAACCCGAGGAGCTTGAGGCGCTGGTCGCGCCGATCGCGCTCTATCCCGATTCCGTGTTGTCGCAGGTGCTGATGGCCTCCACCTATCCGCTGGAGATCGTGCACGCGGCGCGCTGGGTCAAGGCCAATCCCAAGGTCAAGGGCGACGCCGCGGTCAAGGCCGTGGCCGACCAGCCCTGGGATGTCAGCGTGAAGTCGCTGGTGGCCTTCCCGCAGGTGCTTGAGCCGATGAACGACAAGCTCGACTGGACGCAGAAGCTGGGCGATGCCTTCCTGGCCCAGGAGAAAGACGTGCTGGCCGCGGTCCAGCGGCTGCGCAACAAGGCCCAGCAATCCGGCAACCTCAAGACCACCGAACAGCAGAAGGTCATTGTCGAGCCCGCGACCACGGCGGCGCCAGGCGTGCAGACCGTGGTGCGCATCGAACCGGCCGACCCGCAGGTCATCTACGTCCCGGCCTACAACCCCACCGTGGTCTACGGCTCCTGGGGTTATCCGTCCTACCCGCCGTACTACTGGCCGCCTTATCCCGCCTACTACCCGGGCGCCGCGCTGGCCACGGGCTTTGCCTGGGGCATCGGGCTGGCCGCCGCCGGGGCGATCTTCGGCAACTGCAACTGGGGCGGCGGCGACGTGAACATCAATGTCAACCGGGCCACCAATATCGACCGCAACTTTGACCGCACCAAGGTACAGGCGGGCGGGCGCTGGCAGCATGACGCCAGTCACCGCCAGGGCGTGGCCTACCGCGACAACGCCACCCGCGAGAAATTCTCGCGCGATGTGCCAGGCGGGGACCGGCGCAATGAGTTCCGCGGTCGCGAGGGCGGTGCCGGCGTGTCCGACCGCGCGGCGCGCGACCGGGCAGGCGGGCAGGAGCGGCCGGGTGCCGGGGATCGGGCCGGAGACCGGGCGGGTGATCGGGCAGGAGACCGGGTCGGAGATCGCGCTGGCGAACGGGGTGGTGATCGGGCCGGGGTCTCTGACCGGGCCGGAGTTTCCGATCGAGGCGGCGTATCTGACCGGGCCGGTGCATCGGACCGCGCGGGGGCCGCCGACCGGTCGCGGGGCGGCGGTGAACGGGCCACCACCGTAGCCGACCGCGGCGGCGGTGGCGGGCGGGACAACGCCTTCCAGGGCGTGGGCGGCGGCGCGGCGTCGCAGCGCGACTTTGATCGCGGACGCTCCAGCATGCAGTCGGCCGGAGGCCGCGCAGGCGGCGGCTTCAGCGGCGGCGGGGGCCGTGGTGGCGGCGGCTTCGGCGGCGGCGGCCGTGGCGGTGGCGGACGCGGTGGCAGGCGCTAGCGGACCAGGGAGCCTCGATCATGACGTCACCACTAAGCCTTGCCCGATCCCTGCCTGGCCGCCTGGCCTGCGCGCTGGCGCTTGCGCTCGCGCTGACCGTTGCCGGCATGCACGCCGCGCACGCGCAGAAGCCCTTCAAAACCCCCGAGGCCGCCATGAACGCCTTTGGCGAGGCGGTCGCCACCAGCGACGACGATGCCATGAAGGTGCTGCTGGGCGCCAGGTTCCACGACCTGATCCCGCCAGTCGGCGCCGACATCCGATACCGCTTTCTCGAGGCCTGGCGGATCTCGCATGCGGTCAAGCCAGAGGGCGACAGCCATGCCCGCATCGCCGTAGGCAATGACGGCTGGACCCTGCCAGTGCCGCTGGTGAAGACATCGAAGGGCTGGCAGTTCGATACGCGTGCCGGGGTCGACGAGATGCGCATACGCCGCATCGGCCGCAATGAACTCGCGGTGATCCAGGCCATGCTCGCGGTCTATGACGCCCAGCGCGAATACGCCCGGACCGACCATGACGGCGACGGCCTGCTGGCCTACGCGGGCAAGCTTGCGAGTACGCCGGGCAAGCAGGACGGGCTGTACTGGCCGACATCGGATGGCGCACCGCCCAGCCCGCTCGGGGCCGCGTTCCTCACGGCCGGCCAGCGCAACCCCGGGCAGGGCGGCTACTACGGCTATCACTACAAGCTGCTGACCGCGCAGGGCCCCAACGCACCCGGCGGCGCGTACAACTATGTCGTCAATGGCAAGCTGTTCGGCGGCTTCGCCGTGCTGGCCTGGCCGGTGCGGTATGGCGATACCGGCGTGAAGAGCTTCATGGTCAGCCACGATGGCCAGGTCTATGAGCGCGACCTGGGGCCCGACAGCGCCGGCAAGGCCGCGGCGACCAAGACCTTCGATCCCGGCCCTGGCTGGAGCAAGGTGACGCCATGAAGCATGGGCTCGGGCTCCTGGCGGGCGTCGCCGTGTTCGCCGTAGTGCCGGTGCTGACGGCATGCTATCCCTACCCTTACCCTGCCGAGGTGGTCCCGACCACCTACCCGGGGCTGCAGCCCAGCCGTTACGACCGCGCCTTTGCCGCGGCCGCCGGCGCCATGCGCGACCAGGGCGTGGCGATCAGCACCGAGGATGCCGTGGCCGGCACGGTGGAAGGAACCCGCAACAACCTGCCGGTGAGGGCCAGCGTGCGCCGCCAGGCCGACGGCACGGTGCGGGTGCAGTTCGACGGCACCGACCCGTCGGATCCGCGTCTGCTGGAGCGCATCTCGCGCAGCTACGACGCGCGCATGGGCCGCTGAGGCGCGCTGCGCCGCCGTTGCCGCCTACCAGTCAAGGCTGCGCGCGCGGAATGACCGGCGCCCCCGGCGCCGGACTGGCCGGGCGCTGCGGATACACCGACGTGCCGAAGGTGTTGCCCATGCGATGGCTGGTGGCCGCCTCGTTATAAAGGCCGAGCTGGTTCGAGGGCCGCTGCGCGATCGCCTCGGCCGCCAGTCCGCTGTCAGGCCGTGCCGGCCTGCCTGCGTTGGCAGGTTGCAGCTTCTGCGTCAGGCACGGGAACGAAGGCGCGCGCTCGCCGTTGACCTCGACCTCGACGCAGGGCGCGGGTCCCGCAGCGGCGGCGGGTACCATGTCGACCAGTCCAAGCGCCGCAACGGCGCATAGCGTCAGCCAGGTCCGCATCCGATACCTCCTTCGTTGGCCGCCAGGCAGGACGCCGGCGAAGCCGCTGCAGTATAGCCAGCAGGCTGCGCTCGCGGGGACCATCCTCGCGCAGGGATTTGCCGTTGACTCTGTCCCCGCGCCTCCCTCCTTCGTCCTCGATGAATCTTTTGTGACAAACGACAGGCGGCGCCAGTGCCGTCCGTCTAGGCACCCTGCGCAATGCTGACATGAGGGCACGCCATCATGTCCTGCGACCGGATGCGCGCCTGCCGTGCCCTTGGTCAGGGCGTTGCGGCAGGGGCGCGGCGGCAATCGATTCGAACAAGAAGCTTGAGTCAATCCAATGCATGACCCCGCGTGGGCCGCGTGCGCGTGGTCGGTGCCGAGTACAACTCGCCGCGGGAGGTGCGCGAGCAGGTGCCGGCGCTGGCGGAAGGCGTGGTGCCTGATTTCACGCAGGCGCAGACAGAGCTGACTGCGTTGAACCGTAGTGCCAAGCGCCAGGTGGTGGCGCTGGTGTGGCAGGGCGCGATGCCGGGCACCATGGTCGTCGACCTGAAGGTCGACGACAGCAGTCCGTGGCGCGCCAGCGTTGGCCTGAACAACGACTACAGCGCCGATACGAAGGAGCTGCGCGCCTTCGCCTCGCTGGGCCACGACAACCTCTGGCAGCTGGGCCATAGCGCCTCAGTGAGCTTCTTCGGCGCGCCACAGGATTTGAACCAGACCCAGGTGTGGTCCGGCTCCTATGTGGCGCCGATCCGCGGCAGCAACTGGAGCGTGGAGGCGTCGGGCTATCTTTCCGACAGCAACGTGGCCACGGTGAACGGCACCAGCGTGCTGGGCACGGGCCACGCCGTCGGCCTGCGCGGCACCTATACCGTGCCGGACACCGGGGCATGGTGGCATACGCTGAGCCTGGGCGTGGACTTCAAGGACAACGAAGAGGTCACGCGCCTGGGCAATGCCGGCGACACCGTGCCGCTCAAGTACGCGCCGATCACGCTTGCCTATGCGGGCTTCACCCAGACCGAGCGCGGCCAGCTGGGCGTCATCTGCGCCCCGGAGTCGAGATCGTCAGCGCCACGCCGGACGGCGACCTGCACCTTGACGGCGATATCGACCTGTCGGGTTTCCGCTACGCCACCTTCGCCGCGACTGCCTCCCCCTGGCCGTCCGCCGCTTCGCGCTGGAGCGCTGAAGCGCGCTGCACCAGCTTGCTCAGGCTGGGGTTCATCGGCTTGAGTTCCATGCGCTCGGCCGCCAGCGCGCAGGCCAGGTTGGCGCGTTGGCCTCGCAACGCCGCCTCGATCAGCGTCAGGTTGATGAGATCGCGCTGGGCATGGCTGCCGCCGAACCGATGCGCGATCTGGCGCACCGGCAGCAGCAGCTCGATGGCGTGGTCGTAGTCTTGCCGCGAGAAGGAGAGCAGGGCCTCGGTCACCGGCAGGCCGACCTCGCGGGTGATCATCGCGTTGGAGCCACTGCCACCTGCCGCAGCGCGCATGCCGGCAAGCAGGCCGGCCAGGGCGCTGTCGCGCCCGGCGCAGAGATAGGACATGGCGGCATGGGTATCGTTGAAGGCGTAGTAGCCTTCGGCGCCGCGTGCCTGCCAGGTGTCGGCGACTTCGTTCCAGCGCTCGCCCACGTCGATGCCGCGCAGGTGCAGGCGCCACAGCATGGCGCAGGCATCGATCAGCTCCAGCGCCACCGCGGAGTGGTTCTCGCGGATATGCGCGTCGTAGATGTCCAGCACCTGCCTGGTATGGCCGAGTTCGAGATGGAACAGCGCCAGGTGCCACCAGTTGTGCACGGCCATCATATTGTCCTGCGACCAGTCGGCGGCGCGCCCGCTCAGCCAGTCGATGCCTTCATCCTGGCGGCCCTGCATTTCCATCACGTGGGCGACCGCATGAATGGCCCAGGGATCGCGCGGGTTCAGTTCCAGGGCGAAGCGGCCGCGTTCCTCCGCTTGCTCGTACAAGTTCGTTTCCTCCAGGCCGAACGCATGCATGCCCAGGACGTAGCCGAAGCCGGGTACGCGCGTAGTCCAGTGGGGCAGCACCTGGGCGATGCGGTCGCGCAGCAGGGTGGACTGCCCGAGCAGGAAATCCCCGATATGGGCGATCTGCAGCGCCAGGCTGTCGCGCGGATAGTCGACCACGATGTCGCCGTACAGCTGGATCGAGCGCGCGAAGTGGCCATCCAGCCAGGCGCGTGCCGCCGCGATATGCCGGCGCTCGCGCTCGTTGGCGCTGGCGGACAGCGCTTCGCCTGCCTCGACGCTCTGCCTGAGCATCGGCTCCACGGTGCCATCGCCAGCCGTGATCATCATCCCCGCGCGCATGGCATGGCCCATCACGAAGCCCGGATCGTCGGCCAGGGCATGGTCGATCACCGTAAGCGGGTCGCCATAGTAGCCATGCAGCAATTCCAGGGCGGCTTCGAAGCGCTCCAGCGAGTTGGTGTTGGTGCTCGAGACCGAAACACCGCGCGAGTCAGTATGTGTCATGACGCAATCCTTCCAGTGTGACCGAGGCAGCCCTTGCCTCGATGGCAGCCCCTGTTCGTCCGCTATGTCGGAGCCACGCGGCCCGGGGTTGTCGTCATACTAGGGAGCCGCCGTGAACGGGCCCGGCAATCCAGCGTGAAAGAAGCGTGAAAATTGCGGCAGGCCAAGGAAGTACCGGCTTCATCTCTTTGCGCTGGCGAGGCGCGCGTTGGCCCGTGCCGTCGCCTATAAATGATGGGTTTTCCGGTTTCCCTATCATGGCCCGTGCCCGTCTTGACCTGTTCGGCGGCTTCCAGCTGAGTTCTGCAGACGGAACGCCGATTTCGCTTTCTGCCCGCAAGGCGCGCGCCGCGCTGGCCTATCTCGCGCTGGCGCAAGGGCGCGCCCAGCCGCGCGACAAGCTGGCCGCACTGTGCTGGGCCGAAAGCAATACCGAGCAGGCGCGCAGCAGCCTGCGCCAGGCACTCAGCGCGGCGCGGCGCGCACTGGAAGAAGCTGGCCAGCACGTGGTGCTGGCAGAAGGCGACAGCGTGACGCTAGGCGAGATCGAGGTCGACGTGTGCGAGTTCGAGCAGTGTGCCCGGGAAGCCACGCCCGCGTCGCTGGAGCGCGCCGCGGCGCTGTACCGGGGTGACTTGCTGGAGGGCTTTCATGCCGCCGCGCCGGCGTTCGACCACTGGCTGGCGATCGAACGCGAGCGTCTGCGCGGCGTGGCGTTGGCGGTCATGGCCAGGTTGCTGGCGCACCACGAGCAGGCTGGCGAGACGGAGCGGGCCATCGCCACTGCCACCCGGCTCCTTGCCCTCGACCCGTTGCAGGAAGACGTGCACCGGACGCTGATCCGGCTGTATGAGCGCCAGGGCCGGCAGGCGCTGGCGCTCAAGCAATACCGCTTGTGCCGGGCGGCACTGCAACGCGAACTCGGGGTATCGCCTGAGCCCGAGACCGAGGCGCTGTACCAGGCAATGCTGCGGGCCCGCCGCGAGCCGGTGGCTGGCATGGCTGCGGCCGGTGACGACGGTGCCGCGGTGCCACCTGCTTGCGCCGTGATGGCTGCCGAGCCGCAACTGCGCCACGCAGTGGTCCTGGTAGCCAGCCTGGACGATAGCAGCGCTGGCCTGGAGCCCGAGCCATTGCACGATGCCCTTGCGCGCTGGCGCCAGCATGCCAGGGCACTGGCCAGCGCCTGCGGCGGCCATATCACCGATGAAATCGGCACCCGGCTGACCATCGTGTTTGGCGTTCCGGTGGCGCATGGGAACGACGCCGAGCGCGCCCTGCATACCGCCGGGGCGCTGCATGCCGGTCTGGCGCGGCTGGCGGAATCCGCCAACGCCAGGCTGCTGGCGTGCGTAGGCCTGGCCAGCGGCCAGGTGCTGGCCGCCTGCCGCGAAAGCGGCATGACGCTGACCGGCGGGCCGGTTAGCGTGGCCTTGCAGGCGATGGAGCGCGCCGAGCCTGGCGCAACCATGGTGTCGAATCGGGTCTACCAGGCGCTGCCCGGACGCCTGGAAGCGGACTGCGTGGCGCACGCCGTGCTCCCCGGCGTGGCCGAACCGATTCCGCTCTGGCGCGTGCGGCGCTTTCTCGGGGTGGAACAGGCGCCGGCGCAGCACGCGTTCGTCGGGCGGCAAGCGGAGCTGGCCCAGCTCGCCGGCGTTGCCGACAGCTGCCTGCGTTCCGGCCATGGCCGGGTCGTGCTGATCCGCGGCGAGGCCGGCATCGGCAAAAGCCGGCTCGCCGACCGCTTCGTCGCGCTGGCGCGCGAGCATGGCCTGGAGGCACACCGGGCGCTGGTGCTCGACTTCGGCGCCGGCAGCGGCGGCGATCCGTTGCGCATGCTCGCGCGCAATCTGCTGGGCGTCGCGCCTCGCACGGGCGCGGATGGCGCCGCCGCCGAAGCAGCGACAGGCGCGGCCATCGAGCAAGCGCTCGCGGCCTGGCAACTCGGCGAGGATGAGCTTGGGTTCGCCCGCGACATGTTCGAGCAGCCCCAGTCCCAGGAGCAGGCCGCTGCACTGGCCGCGATGGACGCCGCCAGCCGGCAGCGCGGCGCACAGCGATTGATGGTGACGCTGGCCACCCGCCGCAGCGTGGTGCGCACGCAGTTGATCGTGGTCGAAGACGTCCACTGGGCCGAGCGCACGGTGCTCGATTGCCTGGCGCAGCTGGCCGCGGCAACCCGCAGCCATGCGCTGATCCTGGTGCTGACCGTACGGCCCGAGCATGACCCGCTCGATGCGGCCTGGCGGGCGACCAGCCAGGGAGCATCGCTGACCACCATCGACCTCGGGCCGCTCGACGATGCCGAGGCGCACGAACTGGCAGCCTGCCATCGCCAGGTCGATCCTGCCGTGGCCGCTACCTGCATTCGCCGGGCTGAGGGCAATCCGCTGTTTCTCGACCAGTTGCTGCGCGGCGCGGAGGCGGGTGCGGACGAGTTGCCCGGCACGCTGCAGAGCATTGTGCTGGCGCGGATGGACCGGTTCTCTACCGCCGACCGCCAGGCGCTGCAGGCCGCTGCCGTACTGGGCCAGCGCTTTGGCCCGGCCGCGCTGCGGCATTTGCTCGAGGACCCCGCGTACGCTTGCGAGCGCCTGGTGCAGGAGGCCATGGCCCGGCCGGAAGGCGAAGACTATTTGTTCATGCACGCGCTGATCCATGAGGCGGTGTACGCCTCGCTGCTCAAGTCGCGGCGGCAGAATCTGCACCGGCGCGCGGCCGCCTGGTACGAAGGCCGGAATCCGGCGCTGGCGGCCGAGCACCTGGATGCCGCAGGCGATCCCGGCGCGCCCGAGGCCTATGCCGCCGCGGCGCGCCATGAGGCGGCGCACTTCCGCGGCGAGCGCGCATTGCGCCTGGTCGAGCGTGCGCAGCGCCTGGATAGCGGCGACGCCTGCAGGCACACGCTTGCCTGCCTGCACGGCGAGCTGGCACTTGACCTGGGCCTGCCGACGCAATCGCTGCAGGCGTTCCGGCAAGCGCAGTTGCTGGCGAGCGATGCGGCACAGCGGGCCCGGGTGTGGCTTGGCACGGCGGCCGCCTTGCGCCTGCTCGACCGCTATGACGAAGCCCTGGCGGCGCTGCGCGAGGCGGAGCAGGCCGCCGCCGCGCTGGGCCAGCCCGAGCGGCTGGCCGAGATCGAATCGCTGCGCGGCAATCTCTATTTCCCAAAGGGCGACATGGAAGAGTGCCTCGCCGCCCACCAGCGCGCCCTCAGCCATGCGAGGGCGGCCGGATCGGTGCTGGGCGAGGCGCGTGCGCTGGGCGGCCTCGGTGATGCGTACTACCAGCAAGGCCGCATGCTGACCGCGCATGCGCATTTTGTCCGCTGCGTCGAGCTGGCGCGGGCGCACGGCTTCATCCGCATCGAATGTGCCAACCTGCCGATGGTGGGCGCGGTGGAACTGTTCCGCAACGAACTTGCGGCCGCGCAGGCCAGCTGCGAGGAAGGGCTGCGCCTGGCGCGGCGGATCAGCGATGCGCGCAGCGAGATGCTGGCCTATGACGTGATGGCGTCGACCGCACAGCTCGCCGGCGACTGGCCGGGTGCCGAAGCGCACGCGCGGCTGGCACTGGCGCTGACGCGCCGGCTTGGGGCCCGGCGCTTCGAGGCGGAAGTGCTGGCGCGGCTTGGCCTCGCCATTGGCGCGCTCGGCCAGGTGGACGAGGCGGAGTCCGTGCTCGACGAGGCGCTGCAACTGAGCCACGCCAGCGGCGTGCGGTATTCAGGGCCAACCGTGCTGGCGTTCCTGGCGCGCACTACGCGCGATCCGGACAAGCAGCTCGACGCCCTGCGCCAGGGCGAGGCCATTCTGGCCCAGGGCTGCGTGAGCCATTGCCACGTCGATCTGCTCGAAGCTGCGATCGACGTTTCACTGGCGGCGCGCCGGTGGCAGGAAGCCGAACGCTACCTGGCAGCGCTGCAGGATTACATGCAGCATGAGCCGTTTCCGTGGGGAGACTTTCTGATCCGCAGGGGCCGCGCCTTGATATGCGCCGGACGGGAACAGGGGGCCGGGACCACGCCGCCCCTTTTTGCCCGATTACGGCTGCTCAGGGACGAGGCGCATGCGGCAGGTCTGAATGAGTCCCTGGGTGCCATCGATGCTGCACTGGAGAGGCTGGCAGCGACATCGCGTATCGAGTCGGACGCATCAGGCCGGTCCTGATCGAAATTCCTGCGCTCGCAGATAACGCCTGTAGCAGCAGGCATCATGAGCGGATTCATGCCATGCGTGGTATGCAGATTCACTGAGGGCTCACCGTCAACCCCGCGCAGCGTTCAAGCAGTGCCTCGCCGCTGGTCACGGGCGCGCTACAGGCGCGATGGCGGCACACGTAGGCTGCCGGCCGGCCGTCCACCGGGAGCCGCCCCTGGCCGACGGGAACGTCTTCGGCGAATGCCAGCACGCGTGCCGGAAGATAGGTGCGGTGAACGCTTTCCACCAAGGCGGCGGCCGCCGCCTTGTCGCCGGCAAGAATGATCCCGAACGCGCCGCGCTGCGCGAAGTCCGCGGCGGCCAGGAAGTGCACGAAGCCGGCCGGGGCCGCGCTGGCGGCAGCCCGGTAGCGCTGGAATTCGTGCTCGGCGAGGTCACGATAGCGATCCTCGCCGCTGAGTTCATGCAAGCGCAGGAAGGAGAACACGCTGGCTGAAATGCCGGACGGCCAGGCGCCGTCGTGCGGCGCGCGAGGCCTGTGTATCAATGGCTCGCCATCATTGGGCGTGAAATACAGCCCGTCGTCCCAGAAGTTATCGATGATGAGCGCCACGAGTTCGGCTGCGCGATCAAGGTATCGCCTGTCGAAGCAGGATTCGTAGAGGTCGATCAGCGCGTTAGCCAGGAAGGCATAGTCTTCCAGGAACCCTGGCACCTTGACTGTGCCGTCCTTCCAGTACCGATACACACCGCCGTCCGGCATGGTGAGCTTGTCCTGGATAAAGCTGGCGGCACGCCTTGCGGCGGCGAGGTGTGCGGGGTTGCCCGTTGCCTGGTAAGCGGCGCAGAGTCCCTGGATCATGAGACCGTTCCACCCGGCGAGAATGTTGTCGTCGCGCCCGGGGCGCACGCGCTGGGCGCGCGCAGCCAACAGCCGCTCGCGCCAGCCTTCCAGCCGTGCCTCCTCCAGGGGAGTCAGCGTGACGGCACGCTGGAGCACCGATCTGCCGGGTTCAAAGTTCCCGCCTTCGGTCACGCCGTAGGCGCGACACGCCAGGGCTCCCTCGGATTCGCCCAGGACTGCCTTCACCTCGGCCGCTGTCCAGACATAAAAGCGGCCTTCCTCGCCTTCGCTGTCGGCATCTTCGCCGGCATAGAAGCCGCCGTCGGGGTGCGTCATGTCCCGCACAATGTACGCGATCGTTCCCTCGAATACGCGGCGCCAGGCTTGCTTTCCCGTCAGGCGATAGGCGTTGGCGTAGAGCGTGACGAGCTGGCCGTTGTCGTAAAGCATCTTTTCGAAGTGGGGCACGGCCCAGCGTTCGTCTACACTGTAGCGGGCGAAGCCACCGCCGAGCTGGTCATGGATGCCGCCGGCCGCCATGCCGTCGAGCGTGCGCTCCAGCGCATCA
The DNA here is from genome assembly GCF_058787575.1 of Cupriavidus sp. FW305-3-2-15-C-LB2. Classification (NCBI taxonomy): domain Bacteria; kingdom Pseudomonadati; phylum Pseudomonadota; class Betaproteobacteria; order Burkholderiales; family Burkholderiaceae; genus Cupriavidus; species Cupriavidus sp. FW305-3-2-15-C-LB2. The sequence continues at coordinate 11,333 of NZ_JBYSZW010000044.1, read as the reverse complement.
AGCAGCGCGGGTTCATGCGTGCGCTGACAGATGCGCAGCACGAGGTCGTACGCGCTTGCGTTGGGAAACTTGGGCGCTCCGCCCAGGCCGCCATGGGTCGGGTCCGTATTGCGCGCGAGCGCGAGGGCTGTCTGCGCGGGCAGATCCTGGACTTCCGCGGCTTCTTCCGCGTCTTCACGGCTCAGGACCGCATCGTCCAGCTGCCGGAACCCCTGCTGAAACTGCTCGATGGTGTCGCGCAGTGCCTCGCGGCGATGCGTCCAGGCTTCGCTCAGGCTCAGCAGCACGCGCGCGAGCCCGGGGCGGCCATAGCGGTCATCGGGCGGAAAGTAGGTGCCGCCGTAGAATGGCTCTCCTTGCGGCGTCAGGAATACCGTCAGCGGCCAGCCGCCGCCCTGTCCCATCATCTGGGGGACTTTCTGGTAGATATCGTCGAGATCGGGACGCTCCTGCCGGTCGACCTTGATGCTGATGAACCGATCGTTCATCAGGCCGGCGATCCGGGGATTCTCGAACGATTCGTGCGCCATGACGTGGCACCAATGGCAGGTGGCGTAGCCGACGGAAAGCAGGACCGGCTTGTCATCGTCGCGCGCGCGGCGAAACGCCTCTTCGCACCAGGGATACCAGTCGACAGGATTCTCCGCGTGTTGCCGGAGGTAAGGCGAGGTTTCTGTGGCGAGCCGGTTTGTCATCATGGTCTCCAGCCTGGGCCCGGTGGGACCACTGTGGCGCAGAACAGGGCGCCCGGCAAGCGCGTGGCGGGTTTCCGGCATCAGGCCACCCCAACCCCTTGTGACCAGCACTGGTGCCGCCAGGTAAAGCCATCGCGCGGTGGCATGGTGCCGGCGGGTGCTCCACCGCCACGATAGGCGAAGGTGTACAGCACCAGCGCCGTGCGCCGCGAAGAATACCGGTCGCGCAGGGGCATGGCCTCTCTTGCAGGCCACCAGCGCGGTGCGAGCAGCGCGCCGCTGACATAGGCCAGGCCGCAGTGACCCCAGCCGGCGGCAGACAGCTGCCACAGCCAGCGGTAGCCGGCGTCGGGAGGGCGTGAGCGGGCGCGCATGCGACTCCTTGTTTCAGTTCGGATCAGGTACGGCTCTGATCCGATCCGTCCACTTTTGCATTACCCGAATCGCTCAATGGCGGCGCGCGAGGCGAGTGGTCAACGTCGCCCCGTATGCCGCCAATAAAAAGAGCACCTTCCACAGGTGCTCAGCACTTCAATCTGGGTGCATCCGAACCGGGTCAGCAACTTATGATCCGGTCCGGACCTGCAGGCATATGTGGCCTGCACGATCACGCTTCATCTGGCAGATCATCCAGGAAGCATGATCGTTTGGCTGACCTACCTTCGCTTTACTCAAGCGTGTCTCAGCCAGCACTTTAAGTATAGGGCAGCCGACGATCAGGTCAACCTGAATCTGGCTGTGCGCGAGCCGCCTGATCCATCGATCTGCGCTACAGGGCCGCGATGAACTCGTCCCACGGCGTCGCTTGCAGCGTCTCGGTCGCGGCGTGTCCATAGCCCCGGATGATCAACGCCGCCCGCTCGAGCTGCTTCAGGTCGTCCGTCTCGACAATGTCCACGACGTCAAAGCGCCCGAGTGTCAGATAGCTGTCCTTCCAGGTGACGGCAGGGCACTCAGACTTGATTTTCTCGGCCACCGTGGCGGCGAGCTGCTTCATGTCCTTGGGATCCGTGAACGCATCAGGAGCGAGACGGCTGAGGATGACGTATGTAGTCATGGCATACCTCCGTGCAAGAAATTGCTCCGCAAACCGGCACGGCAGTCATGCGGGAACAACCGGCCGCAGGTCTTTCAGTCTATGTCATCGGCGCTCGCCTGCTGCGACGATGGCTTTGATCATCCATGCGCCTGCGAATGCAGTTCCACCACGTCCCGATCGGCTACCGGATGATCGGCGCCCACCTGCTGGCCGCTGAACTTGCCACTCCCCCAGATGCGGGCGAACTTGAACGTACTTGCGAGATCGGGGTGCACCTGCAAGGCGACATCCAGCACGGTGTCGCCGCGGCGCATCGTAAAAGGCCGGCGCTGGTCGACAGGTTTCCCGGGTGCCTTGGTGTAGACACGCACGATGCGCAGAGCCCTGAAAAGGAACGGTCCGACCTCGGCCAGTCCGCGCCCGTCGATGGCCGAGGTTGCGAGCGCCGGAAAGCTTACACCGAGCAGGTCTTCGAGCACGGCCGCGTCTTCCGGATTGGCGAGATCGGTCTTGTTGGCCAGCAGCAGCGCAGGGAGGTGAACACTGAACGGGTCAGCCGCCGGTTCCGCCGTCGCCCCAGGGCTGTCGGCCTGACCCGGCCAGCGCTCCGACAGGATGATCTTTGCCTCGGCGAGGCGCCGCAGAATCAACGCCAACTGTTCGGTACAGTCTGGCGCGCTCAGGTCGACCACCAACAGTACGCCGTCTGTCGCCCGCAATATGTCAGTGAGCCCGGGTTGCATGAATTCGACCGATACAGGTGGCAGGTCCACCAGCTGGAAAGCAATGTCGTCGAACGGCAACATGGCGGGGACCGGCACCTGCGTAGGGTGGGGGGAGGCTCCGACCTCGCTGCCCGATCCTGTCAGCCTTGCGTGCAGGCTGGATTTTCCCGCGCCGGGCGGGCCGATCAGACAGAGCTGGGCCGCGCCTTCGGCATGCACCGCATGTGCCGGCCCTCTGTGAGCGGCCTTCCCGTGGCCCGCAGATGCCTGCGTGAGCTCCCTGATGCGCGACTTGATATCGGCCTGCAGATGCTCCGTCCCCTTGTGCTTCGGGATGACACGGAGCATCTCCTTCAGGCATTCGAGCTGCTCGCGCGGCTGGCGTGCCAGCCGATAGGCTTGTTCGGCCTGCTTGTACTCTGGAGTGAGGTTTGCTGGCATGGGCTGTCGCCAGAGCTTCAGCGTCCGGAAGCCGAAAGAGCGATCCAATCGCCAAAGGGCAGTTTCATTTTAGTCTGCCGTCCGTGCTGCTAATGGCAAGCGGGGCCGGCAGTGGCGGCTCCGTACCCGGTCTCCAGCCCGACCATCCGCTCAGCGCGCAAGGCAGCCCGCCGGCCCCGCATGGTGTTGACCCCGCACAGCAGGCCCAGCCCGACCACGAAGTAGCTGCCGGTGACCAGCAGCGCCTGCCGGTGATCGCCGCCCGTCAGCCAGCTTGCCATGCCATAGGTCAGCGGCCCGGCGATCGAGGCCAGCTTGACCGCCAGGCCCCACAGACCGAAGAACTCGGCCGCGCGCGAGGGCGGGGCCAGCAGCCCCACCATGGCCCGTCCCGCGGACTGGGCGGCGCCCAGGCACAGGCCGGCCACGTTGGCGGCAAGCCAGAACAGCGGCGCTTCGCGCGCGGCGTGCGCCAGCAGGATGGTCAGGATCCAGCCCAGCAGCGTCAGGGCAATGGCGCGCACGTGGCCGATGCGGTCCTGCACAGGGCCGAACAGGAAGGCGCCGGCCGCCGCCGTCAGGTTGACCACCAGCACCAGGGTCAGGGTCTGCTGCATGGTGAAGCCCATGGCCTGGTTGGCGTAGATGGCGGTCAGCGTGATCACTGCCTGGATGCCGGCCTGGTAGAACAGGGTGCACAGCAGGAAGCGGCGCAGGTCCCTGAACTGGCGCAGCTGGCCCAGGCGTTGCCATACCCTGGCCCAGGCCTGTTCGCCAGCCGGCGCGGACGCAGCGATCCGTGGCGCGCCGCGGTCGCGCAGCAGCAGGAAGGTCGGCAGGCTCGCCAGGGCAAAGATGGCCGCCGTGATCAGCATGGTGACGGGAACGAACTGGCTGGCGACGTGGCCGCGTGCGCTGGCCCAGTTGACATAGAGCAGGCATGCGCCCAGCGTGGCCAGGCCACCGATATAGCCAAGGCTCCAGCCCCAGCCCGATACCCTGCCCAGGGCCCGGGTGGTGGAAAGCGACGGCAGGAAGGCTGCGATCAGGTTTTCGCCGCTGCCGAAAAAGAAGTTGGACAGGACCACGCACAGGATGGCCAGGCCAAGGGTGCCGGGCTGCGCAAAATAGAGCAGGGCGGTGAACACCACGCAACCCGCCGTCGTCACCGCAAGCAGTGGCTTCTTGGCTGCGCGCAGGTCGGCGTAGGCACCGACCAGCGGCGCGCTTAGCACCACCAGCGCATAGGAGAGCGAAAGCGCCGCGGTCCACGCCAGCGTGGCCCAGGACGCATTGCCGGCCACCACGGCGACGAAGTAGGCATTGAACAGCGCGGTGATGACCACGGTGGTGTAGCCAGAGTTGGCAAAGTCGTACATGGCCCATGCCCACACTTCGCGCGGCCGTACGTCGACGCCCAGGGCAGTGGGCTCGCTGGGCTCGCGAGCGTGGCCACCAGGTTGGGGCACGGTCATGTTCCTTCCTCCACGATGCGGCGCCGCTTCAGCCGAAGCAAGACGCCATAGACGACCAGCGCCGCGAACACGTGCTTGAGCGTGTGCCCGCTGACCAGCCCCGTGAGCGCGGCGATCTGGTGATCCAGCACATCGCAAGCCAGGGCCAGCACATAGCAGCCGGTGATGGCCAGCACATCCCGGTCGCCAGTGTAGCGCGGCGCATAGAGGCAGAGCAGCAGTGGCACCACCAGCATGGCCGATGCCTGAACCAGCAGATAAGGGCGCAGGTCGCCGATGCCGCGGGCCTCGCTCCATGCCCAGTAGGCGACGCTGGCCGGCCCTGCGATCAGCAGCAGCGGCAGCAGCCGCAAGCCGGCCTTCAGGCTGACCCGCTCGCACAGGTTGGCGCCCAGCCAGGACATCAGCGCGAACGCCAGCGGGGCCCTGTCCCACACCAGCCGCTGGTTGTCCGGCGCAAGGTGGTAATAGGCGGAGCCCAGGCCAACCAGGAAGACGGCGAAGAAAAGCAGCCGGAAAGGCCAGGCCTCGGCCGGCGCGATAAAGGCACGGCTGGCAGCCGTGGTGCCCAGATAGCGCAGGCCTGCCGCGCCCGCGAGCAGGAACAGCAGATTGGAGCCGATGTCGAGGCAGTGGGGCGTGCCGAAGCAGACGTAAGGGTCGGCATAACGATGGTATTGCGGCGGCTGCGCGATGCGCGGCAGCAGCCAGGCCGCGGTGGCCATGGCCGCCACCAGCAGCCAGACTGCGGCGGCCCTGGCGGCAGGGCGGGCTTGTCGGCAGGCGCGCATGATGGCCTCCTTGCGCTTGTGGGCGGCCCCGTGACAGCCGCGTACTACCAAGTTTCGACAATTGTCTGTGGCTTTGCCAATTCCTTGGTCATGACGTCGCATTGTTTCGGCATTGGAACACTGTGTTTGCTTCGGGCAGGCTTCCGCAAATCTGAAGGGCTGCTATCTTCGAGCGCCGTGATCAAAACAAAGTGGCAGCGCCGCGATACACGTCGACGCTGCCCGAAACCCACGGATGTCAGTGAAGATAGCAACCCCATCAAGCCGGCTGGCGCACCTTGCTGCCGCCGTTCCGTTTGCGGCCTGCCTGTGCGCGCTTCCGGCCGCCGCCGACGCGGCAACCTTCTCGATGCAGGGCGGCTATGGCCGCGACAACCGCCACGGCGTTGAAAAATACGAAGTGGCCGCGCGCTGGGACGATATCGTGCAGTGGCAGCTGTCAAGCCGCCTTGCGCTGTCCCTGGACGGCGAGGTCAATCTCGCAAACTGGCGGGCGCTGTCGTCCCGGCCGTCGAGCCAGCTGACGGAGTTCGGCGTGTCACCGATCTTCCGCCTCAGCTATGCGGGCGAGTACGCGACGCCGTTTGTTGAAGCCTCCGTGGGTTTGCGCGTGCTCAGCCATACCGAGATCGCCGACGGCCATCGCATGGGCTCGGCGTTCCAGTTCTCTGACATGGTCGGCGTGGGCATTGCCTTCGGCAAGGCGCAGCGGCTTGCCATCGGCTACCGCTTCCAGCACCTGTCCAATGCCGGCATCAGGCAGCCCAATCCCGGCACCAACTTCAGCATGGGCTACGTGCGCTACCGCTTCTGACGGACGGCGGCCGGGCATCGTTCCAGCCACAGGACACTGCATTGCAATCCCACGGTCTACCGCGCGCCGGCTGCAGCTCCTATCATTGCTCCATGGATCATTGCCTGCCGCTATCGGTCGGCATACTCGGAGATCAGACATGAAGCGCATTCTGGGCGTCTACAGCGCACCGCGTCAGCACTGGGTCGGAGATGGCTTTCCGGTGCGCTCGATGTTTTCGTACATGAGCCACGGCAAGCAACTGAGCCCGTTTCTGCTTTTGGACTATGCCGGGCCGGCCGACTTCACGCCGACGCAGCGCCCGCGCGGGGTTGGCCAGCATCCGCACCGCGGTTTCGAGACCGTGACCATCGTCTACAAGGGCGAGGTCGCGCATCGCGACTCGACCGGGCAGGGCGGCGTGATCGGCCCCGGCGACGTGCAGTGGATGACGGCGGGCGCCGGCATCCTGCATGAGGAATTCCACTCGCCGGCCTTTACGCAAAGCGGCGGCGCGCTGGAAATGGTGCAGCTGTGGGTCAACCTGCCGGCGCGCGACAAGATGACCACGCCCGGCTACCAGGCCATCGTCGACCGCGATATCCCGGTGGTGCCGATGCCCGATGGCGCCGGCACGGTGCGCGTGATCGCCGGCGAGTACGCGGGCAAGGCCGGTCCGGCGCGCACCTTCACGCCGATGCATGTGTGGGATATGCGCCTGAACCAGGGTGCCAGCGCGCGGCTGGCGCTGCCGGAGGGCTGGCATACCGCGCTGGTGGTGCTGCGCGGCAAGATCACCGTCAACGCGGAGGCGACGGTGCGGGATGCCGAGATGGTGGTGCTGGACGGTGCCGGCGAGGATGTGAACATCGAAGCCAGCACCGACGCGGTGGTGCTGCTGCTCAGCGGCGAGCCGATCGACGAGCCGATCGTCGGCCATGGCCCGTTCGTGATGAACACTGAAGAGCAGATCGCCGATGCCTTCCGCGACTTCAGCAGCGGTCATTTCGGCAGCATCGCGGCGGGCGGCCGGTAGGCGCCTGCTGCAGCAACGGGGGGCTCGCCAACGCGAGCCCCCGCTTCAGTGCGGCTGGATTTACTGCACGTTGCCGGCGACCGCGATCACCTGGCCGGTGATGTAGTTGGAATCCGGCGAGCAGAACAGGTACACGCCGCCCGCGGCTTCTTCCGGGGTGCCCCCGCGGCCAAGCGGATTGCGCTGGGCGTGCGACTTCAGCATCTCCGGATTCAGCCCGACGCGGATTTCACGGCCTTCGATGTTGACCGTGGCGCCGGCCTTGGCGTCGGCCGAGGTCATGCGGGTGTGGATCAGCCCAAACGCCACCGCATTCACGTTGACGTTGAAGCGGCCCCACTCGCGCGCCATGGCGCGGGTCATGCCGATCACGCCGGCCTTGGCGCCGGAGTAGTTGATCTGGCCGGCATTGCCGTTCAGGCCCGAGGTCGACGAGATATTGACGATCTTGCGGTACACCTCGCGGCCGGCTTCCTTGTCGGCGGCGGCCAGTGCCTTGATGTGCGGGTAGGCGGCGCGCAGGATGCGGAACGGCGCGGTCATGTGGCAGTCCAGGATGGCGTACCACTGCTCGTCGCTCATCTTCTGCACCACGTCGTCCCAGGTGAAGCCGGCGTTGTTGACGATGATGTCGATGCTCTTGAAATTGCTCATCGCCGTGTTGATGAAGCGGTCGGCAAAGTCCGGTGCGGACACGTTGCCCACGCAGGCCACGGCTTCGACGCCCATTGCCTTCAGTTCCTCGACGGTCTGTTGCGCCGGCTCGGCGTCCAGGTCATTGATGACCAGGCGCGCGCCTTCGCGTGCCAGCCGCATGGCGATGGCGTTGCCGATGCCGCGGCCCGAACCGGTGACCAGTGCCACCTTGCCTTCAAGTGCTCCCATTTCAGACTCCTTGTGCTTGATTGGATTTACAGGGCAACGACGGCGTCGCCGAGGATCTTGCTTTCGCCATACTGGTTGGCGGTCTGGATTTCCAGCCTGACGCGCTTCTCGCCGTCGACTTCCAGCTTCTCCACCACGCGGCCGGTGCAGGTGATGCGATGGCCCAGGTGGGTGATGCCGACAAAGCGCACGCCGAACTGGCGCAGCTGGCGCTGGTCCACCCACTGCGTCAGCAAGCGGCCCAGCCAGGCCATCGCCAGCATGCCGTGGGCAAACACGTCGGGGTTGCCGGCCTTGCGTGCGAAATCGATGTCGATGTGGATCGGGTTGTGGTCGTTCGACGCGCCGGCGAACAGCGCCAGCGTGGTGCGGTTGACCGGCTCCAGCGTCAGCGGCGGCAGGGTGTCGCCTACCTTGACCTGGTCGAAGCCTAGTTTGCTCATGCGGGTTCTCCGGTTCAAGTGCGATGCACCAGCACGCTGCGCAGGTCTGCCACGTGCTCGCCATCCTGGTTGGTCACGCGCGTCTCGCGCACTACGAATTCAAGCGCGCCCCCCTTCTTGTCGTAGATGTCGGCGATGGTGGACTTGAAGTGCAGGGTGTCGCCGGCGTAGGCCATGCGGTGGTAGGCAAAGGATTGCTCGCCGTGCAGGATGCGGTCGATGCGGATGCCCAGCTCATCTCGCCAGCCGGTCGCCGGCCCGGCCAGTTCCAGCGAAAAGAGGAAGGTCGGCGGCAACGGCAGGCCTGGGTGGCCGGCGTCGCGCGCGGCGGCTTCGTCGAGATAGACCGGATCGGTCTGGCCGGTGGCCTTGGCGAAGAAGCGCAGCTGGCTGGCCGGTGCGCAGGCGCGGAAATCCGCCACCACCTTGCCGATGTGTTTCTTGTCGATCATGGATGGACTCCTGTGTCAGTGTGCTCAGGCGTGCTTCTGGTACAGCGTGACCACGCAGGCGCCGCCCAGGCCGAGGTTGTGCGTCAGGGCCAGGCGTGCGCCTTCCACCTGGCGCTGGTCGGCGGTGCCGCGCAGCTGCTGGACCATCTCGTAGCATTGCGCCAGGCCGGTGGCGCCCAGCGGATGGCCCTTGGACAGCAGGCCGCCTGACGGGTTGACCACCCACTTGCCGCCGTAGGTGTTGTCGCCGTCGTTGACCAGCTTCTCGGCGCCGCCTTCCGGGCACAGGCCGAGGCCTTCATAGGTCAGCAGCTCGTTCTGCGCGAAGCAGTCGTGCAGCTCGATCACGTCGAGGTCCTGCGGGCCGACGCCGGCCTGCTCATACACCTGCTGCGAGCCTTCGCGCGTCATGCCGAAGCCGACCACGCGGATCATGTCGCGTGCGTCGTAGGTGCTGGGGCGGTCGGTGGTCAGCGACTGGCCGGCGATCAGCACGTCGGTCTTCAGGCCCTTCCTGCGCGCGAATTCCTCCGACACCACGATGGCGGCAGCGGCGCCGCAGGTTGGCGGGCAGGCCATCAGGCGCGTGAGCACGCCTTCCCACAGCGCCGGCGCGGCCAGCACGTCCTCGGTGGTCAGCACGTTGCGGAATACGGCCAGCGGGTTGTTGGCGGCGTGGCGGCTGGCCTTGGCGCGGATCCTGGCGAAGGTTTCCAGCCTGGTGCCGTACTTTTCCATATGGGCCTTGCCGGCGCCGGAGAACTGGCGGATGGCATTGGGCAGGTCCTTGCGGTCGACCAGTTCGTCCACCAGGCCGATGGCGCGCTCAAGCGCCGGGGCGCGGTCGTCCCAGCGCGACTTCAGCGCGCCGGGCTGCATGAACTCGAAGCCGACCGCGAGCGCGCAGTCCACCGCGCCGCTCTGCACCGCCTGGCGCGCCAGGAACAGCGCCGACGAGCCGGTGGCGCAGTTGTTGTTCACGTTGATGACGGGGATGCCGGTCATGCCGACCTGGTACAGCGCCTTCTGGCCGCAGGTCGAGTCGCCATACACGTAGCCGGCGTAGGCCTGCTGTACGTCCTCATAGCCAAGGCCGGCGTCTTCCAGCGCCTGGCGCACGGCGGTTGCGCCCATCACGTCATAGGTGTCGCTGCTGCCCGGCTTCTTGAACGGGATCATGCCGGCGCCGGCGACGAAAACCTTGCGAGTCATAGGTGTGCTCCGATGATTGTTTGTCTTGGGGTCAGTGCTTACAGCTTGCGCGCGATCAGATCGCGCATCACTTCGCTGGTGCCGCCGTAGATGCGGGTCACGCGCATGTCGGCAAAGGCGCGCGCCACCGGGTACTCCATCATGTAGCCGTAGCCGCCGTGCAGCTGCACCATCTGGTCCAGCGCGGTGCCCAGCACTTCGGTCGCATGAAGCTTGGCGATGGCCGCTTCTTCCAGCGTCAGGCGGCGGCGGATGTGCTCGCCGAGGTAGTGGTCGACCAGCAGCCGCACCGAGATCGCCTGCGTCTTGATGTCGGCCAGCTTGAACTTGGTGTTCTGGAAGTCCCAGACGGTCTGGCTGAAGGCCTTGCGGTCCTTGACGTAGGCCAGCGTGTGTTCCAGGCAGACCTCCAGCTTGGCGGCGGCGCTGACCGCGATCGACAGGCGCTCCTGCGGCAGTTCGGCCATCAGGTAGGCAAAGCCCTTGCCTTCCTCGCCCAGCAGGTTGGCCACCGGCACGCGCACGTTGTCGAAGAACAGCTCGGCGGTGTCCTGCGCGTGCTGGCCGACCTTGTCCAGCTTGCGGCCGCGGCGGAAGCCCTCGCGCTCGGCTTCGACCACGATCAGGCTGACGCCGCGCGCGCCGGCGGTCGGGTCGGTCTTGCAGACCATGATGATCAGGTCGGCGTTCAGGCCGTTGCTGATGAAGGTCTTGCTGCCGTTGATCACGTACTCGTCGCCATCGCGGGTGGCAGTGGTGCGGATCGCCTTGAGGTCGCTGCCGGTGCCGGGCTCGGTCATGCCGATGGCGAGGATGTATTCGCCGGAGCAGACCTTGGGAAGCCAGCGCTGCTTCTGTTCCTCGTTGCCGATGCGGGCGATATACGGCGCGATGATGTCGGAGTGCACGCCGAAGCCGACCCCGCTCAGGCCGGCGCGGGCATACTCTTCGGCATAGATGGCGGAGTGGCCGAAGTCGCCGCCGCCGCCGCCGTACTCGGTCGGCAGCGTCACGCACAGCAGGCCTTCGCGGCCGGCCTTGAGCCAGGTCTCTCGGTCGACCTTGCCGGCCTTGTCCCATTCGGCTTGCCTGGGCAGGCATTCGCGTTCGAGGAAGCGGCGCACGGTGGTGCGGAACATCTCGTGGTCGTCACGATAGATGCTGCGGTTGATTTCCATTGAGTACTCCGGATGTCGGTCTGCGGAAGGTTGCCTCAGCCCAGCAATGCGGCCGTTGGTATGGCGCTAAGGTACCGGGGAGGAGGGGGCCGCGAACACCACCCGCGTCAGGTGGCCGGAGACAGCAAAGGGGCGGCCGCGCATGGGTTGCGCGGCGTTGGGGAAGGG